>JBDHWF010000055.1:0-24066 GCA_039810045.1 Chloroflexia bacterium | reverse complement strand
GACCATTCAGTTGGCCGGTTGCACCACTCGCTCAATACGGACCAGGTGCCCAAATAATAGCCCGTATATCATCGCTGCCACATTCAATTGTATTGATAGCCATCACTGACTATCGGTTCCTGGTGGTTTCGCTAACCCCGAGGGCTAATCACCACCATAGCAGTATATCCCTGATCCGCAATGGCTGTCGAGTACAAAAGTACTCAAATTTCTAGCCAATCTGATTAACGGGTCGTACCGATCACGATGAACGAGTATTCTACTCTGTACAAGACATTGTAGCAAGGTTTCTCGCTACAAGCTATATACTAGTAAACGTACCAAAGAAGGTTTTTGGAGTACTTTGATGAACGATTCAGCGCAGAACGAATCTTTTCTGCTCTACGACTTGCGGATTACGGTTGTCGCAATTGAAGGACGCTCGGTATGTGGCTTGCACGTTGGCGACTATTTTGAACTGACCGAGAGTAGCCAGGTACGCATCCCGGACGGTAAGCATTTCTGCCTCTATGCGCTGGCCGCGATCTTGCCGCTCCTGCCCGCCAAGCAACGTGTCCTCGCCGGAGCCGATTGGCTCGATCAGGATAGCCTAGTCGCCTGCCCCGATCCAGATGAACGGCTCATCATGCGGATCGAACGAATCGGCCAGCGTGAGCTGCGGACAGCGGATCTGACCTGATGACCCAGCAACTGACGCTCAATCCACAACTCAGCATTGCGTTTCAGAGTGACAAGCACCCAGCGGATTATGGAGAACTGGGCGCCCTGGTCGAACAGTATGGCTTCGGCACAGTCAGTGTCTATGCCGACCTCCTCTTTCAGCCACCACTACTTGCGCTCCTGATGATTGCAGGCACGACCCGTCAGATTCGCCTTGGCCCCGCCTGCTTCAATCCCTATCTGCTCCATCCAATGGAAATTGCCGGACAGATCGCTACCCTCGACGCAGCAGCAAATGGGCGGGCCTACCTGGGACTGGCGCGGGGGGCCTGGCTCGACTCATTAGGTATCACTGACCCGCACCCACTCGGTACCCTCCGGGAGACCGTAACGATTGTGCGCCAGTTACTGCGAGGCGAGCGCCGCGCCTTCAAAGGGCAGCGCTTCCAACTTACCACCGAACACCTGCTGCAATACGCCGTCGAACGCCCGGAGATTCCATTATTAATCGGCACCTGGGGCCCACAACTCGCCGCCTATGCTGGCGAAGTGGCCGCAGAGGTGAAGGTTGGTGGCTCAGCAAATCCTGCGCTGGTTGCCCCGATGGCCGCGTGGATCGCGCGGGGCGCGCAGAAGGTTGGTCGCCCAGCAAACGCGGTGGGAATAGTACTCGGGGCGGTGACCGTCGTCGACACTGACGGGATCCTGGCCCGGACGCTCGCCCGCAGAGAGGTTGCCCGCTATCTCCCAGTCGTGGCCCCACTCGACCCTACTACCAGTGTTGAACCCGCCCTGCTGGAAAGGATGGCGGCACTGGTGGCGGCTGGCGATCTCGCCGCCGCGGGCAATCTGGTTTCCGACAACCTCCTTGATCGGTTCGCCTTCGCCGGCACGCCCAAGCAACTCATCCGCCAAACCGAAGCGTTGCTCGACGCTGGGGCCAGTCGGGTGGAGTTTGGCACCCCGCATGGCCTCACCGCCCGCGAGGGTCTGCGCCTTCTTGGCGAACACGTGCTACCAGCGTTCGCCCAATGAACCCAGTGAGTGCTGAAGGCAAAGAAGCCTATCCACCATTACTGCTGCTTGCTGGCCCAACGGCCGTGGGCAAGACCGCCGCCGCAATCCGGCTGGCCCAGCAATTCGCTGGCGAGATTATCTCTGCCGATTCTCGCCAGATTTATCGGGGGATGGATATTGGCACGGCGAAACCAACGGCCACTGAGCAGGCCGCCGCCCCCCACCACCTGATCGATATTCGTAACCCTGATCAGGAGTTCACCCTGGCCGATTATGTTGAACAAGCATCCAGCACCATCAAGGCCATTACGGCCAGGGGGCGGCTGCCAATCCTGGCTGGCGGTACCCCGCTCTACAGCTATGCCGTTACTGAAGGCTGGCAGATGCCTAGGGTAGCGCCAAACCCCACGTTGCGGGCGGAGCTAGAGGCGACCGCGCAACGCGATGGGCTGGCGACCCTGGAGGCACGGTTGCGAACCGTCGATCCACGCGCTGCGGCGCGGGCCAGCGGCAACCAGCGTCGGATTATCCGCGCGCTGGAGGTTTATACGTTGACTGGACAGCCAATGTCGAGCCAGGAGCAAAAAAACCCGCCGCCATATCGCATCCTGCCAATCATCCTTACCCTGCCTCGCCCCACTTTACACGCGCGGGCTGACGCCCGCGTCGATAAGATGTTGGCCGCAGGGTTGGTCGCCGAAGTTCAGGGATTGCTTGACCAGGGCTACGACCCTGCCCTCTCAGCCCTCACGGGGATCGGCTATGCCGAGATCATCAGGCATCTGCACGGCGAAATCAGCCTGGATACCGCCCGCACCCAGATCATCACCAATACCCATCGCTATATCCGCCATCAGGAGACCTGGTTTCGGCGGCATCGTTCAGCCATACGGCTTGCGGTTGACCAACCTGGTTGGGAGGATAGTCTGCACGATCAGGTCGCTACGTTCCTTAAATCAGCCGACTGAGCGACAAACTCCGCGGCCCAGCGTGTACAATTAGCCCAGTGCGCTATCGTTCCTCTACCAGATAGCGGCACAGTGTATTCGTAATGGGGTAAACCGTAGTTCAGCGCCTGGTTGTCGCCAATCCCAACCAAACGCGCAACCCTCTAGCAACTTCTACCCCTCAGCTAAAGGAAAACGAATGGCTAGCGCACCGAATCGCATCCGTACCTTGCTTCCCGCCATCCTGCTACTGTTGGCGATTACTGCTTGCGGGCCAAGCGCCCCTACGCCAACCACGCCCCCGCCAACGGCCACTATCGCCCCAACAGTCGCGCCAACGGCGACCAGAATAGCAACGCGCCCAGCGGCCACGGCAACCCGCGCCAGTAGCTCACCAGTCGTTGGCACACCGAGCGCACCTAACCCTGCCGCAGTCACTGCCGCCTACACTACGCTCCAGAAGCAATCGTCCTACCACCTGGAGATCAAGGTGGTAGGACTTGGTAGCCTGCTGCCGCTCGGCATTGGGAATACCCTTACCTATACCATTGATGCAAACGGTAGTGATCAGAAAATCGTGATCGATGATGGAAGTGGTACCACGCAGGAAGGCTATCGAGTGGGAGGCAAGACCTACCTTGTCACCAACGGCCAGGCGGTGGAATCAACGAGTCTACCGCTGCTCTTTACCTTACCTGACCTGCTTTATTCGAGTTTGACGGCGCAGGGGGTGATGACCTTCACGCTCAGCGGCGATGAGCAAATGAATGGGCGAAGCACCGTCAAGTACCAGGGCAATGGTTCAATCGCCCGCCTTGCCGCTAATCCCCTCTTTGCCCTGGCCTTGCCCAATGCCCAGGGCGAGGTACATGGCCCACTCTGGGTAGATAAGACCGAAAACTTTCTGGTTGCCGCAGATTTCACCATTACCCTGACTACGCCACAAGCAGGCACGGCAAAAATGCGCCTCGATGTCACCCGTGTGGGTCAGGTGGGGCCAATCACCTTGCCGCGCTAATCATACTTCCTGGTACACTACAGTCGGACGAACCGCCAGCAGGCAGGGGGAAACGGATGACCGAATCAACAGGGTGGGAACATAAATTACGGCTAGAACTCTGGGCACTTGGTGAGGAAAGCAAGCGACTCTTTGAGGAGTTACCGCAGGCTGACCCCCAACGCCTGGGTGATCTGCTTGATGAGTTACAGATCCTTCAGGCGCGGATAGGCGATAAACTCTCAGCGCTCCGGGCGATCTTGCCCTACCAAAAGTGAGGAGCCGTGCCTGAGTTATCAACTGAAGAAGTGCGGACTGTTGAAGTACGTGTCCCGGTAATCCGCTTGCCAAAGCTCTCTACTGGTGAAACAGTGGATCTGCCCAGGCGGCAGCACGTCGCCGCCCTGCGCGACTATCTGGCCGAGCAACTCTATGCCTTGCGCGATTCACTTGATCGCGCAGCATTCCAGCAACTGCTTGACGAATATGCTCATTACTCGTTGATGGCACAGGCAGGTGTTGAAGAATACCCCATCGTCATCGTTGAGGAATAGCCTGCCCAATCTCCCCTGACCCACCAGGTAATTGCCCCTCCTGTCAAAAACCGAGTATGCTGGCGTCAGCCTGATCTGGGCGATAGAAGATCCTGGAATGAGGAGGACGCAATGAGTATTAGTGCTGCACAACTCGCCGAAGCCTATGGGCGCAATGTGGGAATTATCAAGCAGCAGACCAATGGCTTGACCCACGACGACAGCCTGCTCCAACCAGCACAACGCGGTAACTGCCTGAACTGGGTGGTTGGGCATATTGTCGCCAGTCGCGATGCGGTGTTGCGGATGCTCGGTCAAGAGCCAGTGCTAACGAAAGAAACGCAGAAACGCTATGGCACCAAGTCAGAGCCAGTGCTAGCCGATGGCTCCGACATTGTACCGTTGGAAACCCTCCTGGCGAACCTGGACGAGAGCCAAACACGGCTCGCTACCACCCTGGAGAGCAGCACACCTGAAGCACTACGGAAAGAAGTCCCCTTCTTCTCCAGCCAGAGGCCCTTGGAAGACGCAGTCTTCTTCCTCTATTTCCACGATACCTACCACACCGGGCAAACTGAGCAACTACGCCAACTCGCCGGGACAGACGACGCCATTATCTAAGCGTAACAACGCGAGAGGTCGGGAGAAAGGTATTGTCTCCCGACCTCTCGCATATTGTGCCGATTGCGGATTAGCTGACAGCGGTAGCGACCAATTTTCCATCGGCGGCAGGGGTTGCTTCGCCCTGCGCTATTCGCTGGTGTTGTTCACGCAGAGCGGCGGCGATGAAATCACGAAAGAGGGGATGCGGACGGGTGGGCCGGGATTTGAACTCTGGGTGAAACTGCGTGCCCACCATCCAGGGGTGATCTTTCACTTCAATGATCTCGACCAGCCGTCCATCCGGCGAGGTTCCGCTGATCACCAGGCCATCTTCAATTAATCCTTCGCGATAGGCATTGTTGAACTCGAAGCGATGACGATGGCGCTCCTGCACGACCGCTTCGCCATACGCCGCCGCTGCCTTTGTCCCTGGGGCAAGTTTGCAGGGATAAAGCCCTAAGCGCATCGTACCGCCCATATCAGCCAGGTCACGTTGGTCAGGCATCAGGTCGATAATCGGGTTGGGCGTACGCGGGTCGATCTCCGTGCTATTGGCCCCACTCAGGCCGGAGATATGGCGCCCGAACTCAATAACGGCCATCTGCATTCCATAACAGAGGCCCAGATACGGTACCTGCTGTTCGCGGGCGTGCTTAGCCGCCAGGATCTTCCCTTCCACTCCGCGTGGGCCGAAGCCTGGGGCCACCACGATACCACTCACCTGCTGGAGAGCCCGCTGCACTTCCTCGGCTGACAGCGTTTCCAGTTCCTCAGAGTTAATCCAGTGAATATCGGCGCTGAGGCCATGCGCGATCGCTGCGTGATCGATCGCTTCCGCAATACTCATATACGAATCGTGCAGGTCAACATACTTGCCAACAATACCAACTGCCAAGCGCTCACCACCACGCTTGACCGCCGCGACCAGGGCTTGCCAATCACCAAGCTCTGGCGCATGGCCCTGGAGATCCAGTTCAGTGACCAGGCGCTTGCCCAGGCCCGCCACTTCAAGCATTAATGGCACTTCGTAGATCGTTTCAGCAGTGCGTAATGGCACCACGGCATCAGCATCAACGTCGCAGAACAGGGCGATCTTCTCTTTCACTTCGTTGGGAATCTCAGTCTCCGAGCGCAGGACGATCACATCAGGCTGAATCCCAATCGAGCGTAGCTCTTTGACAGAGTGCTGGGTTGGCTTCGTTTTCAGTTCGCCATTATTGACCTGCGGCAGCAACGTCACATGGAGGTACAGCACATTGTCGCGGCCAGCATCGTGACGCAATTGTCGAATTGCCTCCAAAAACGGCAGACTCTCAATATCGCCAACGGTGCCACCGACCTCGACAATCGTGACCTGAGCCCCGTGCTTGCGACGCACGGCGGCGATGTGGGCTTTAATCTCATTGGTAATGTGGGGGATAACCTGAATCGTGCCACCGAGATAATCACCGCGCCGCTCTTTCGCGATCACGGAAGAATAGACCTGCCCAGTGGTGACATTGGACAGACGCGAAACATTTTCGTCAGTGAACCGCTCGTAATGCCCCAGATCCAGGTCAGTCTCCGCCCCATCATCAGTCACGAAAACTTCACCATGCTGATAGGGAGACATCGTGCCGGGGTCAACATTGAGGTACGGATCGAGCTTCATGATCGCGACACCGATCCCCCGACTTTTCAGCAGCCGCCCGAGCGAAGCAGTGGTGATCCCTTTGCCAATTGACGATACGACCCCACCAGTGACGAAAATGTACTTTGGCTGCATTTCACCTTCTTGCAGTTGTTCTTTGCGCCCGCCCATCACCCGCTCCTTCTGCAACATGCCCGCCGCTCGAGATTCGCCCGTCCTATGGTTCCAATACGATTACGGTGGTAGTCTCTGGAAGATCACTCCGCTTCACCGTAAATTTCTCCTGTGGGGCTACCTGCTCAAGCCCCATCATCTTGCAAAATTGCTCGGCTGTCTCCAAACCAGTGTCACCAGACGCCGTGCGAAAGTGCATCGGGATAACCACTCGTGGATCGAGTTGGGCAATCACCTCCTGAGCGCCTTGAGCATTGAGGGCATTACCACCACCAACGGGAATCAGCAAAATATCGATCGCCTGAATCCCTTCTAGCTGACCTTCAGTCAGTGGATGCCCCAGGTCGCCCAGATGACAGATACGCATATCTTCAAGTTCGAGGATATACGCCGTATTAAATCCCTGTACCGCGCCTTGCTGGTTATCATGAAAGGTACGAACGCCAGTAATGAAGACCTCGCTGACCTCGTATTCACCTGGGCCATCAATTAAGAAGTACCCTTCTTGAATTTGGCCAAGCGCAGTATGTCCAGGGTGTTGATGACTGATCGTGACGATATCGGCTTTTTGCTTCGGCAACGAATAGCCAGTGGACTTCCCAACTGGGTCCAGCACAATCGTTGCCTCACGCGCACGCACCCGAAAACATCCGTGGCCCAACCATTTGATCTCTGCCATGATCCCTCTACTTCATTGGCCCGGACGCGGATCGGCGGAAGGCCGCAACGGGGCAAAACAAAAGCGGCCTGGTTTCCAGACCGCACTCAATCATACCATACGTACACCAATTCTGCACCCTTTTCACCGCCGCCGCGATGACACACAGTACTGGAGATTGCGCGTACCTGTTAGAGCGATCAGCCTTCGTAGGTGTAGGAATCAGAATCACCGAGTGGCTCACTATCGTCGCCATCGTCAGTCTGTCTGAAAAGTTGATCAAGCACACGTTTTACAGTAGGCCAATCGTAACCACGGCGCTGTAAATATGCGCTGAGGCGGCGACGCTGGGTTTGTTCATCAAGCGCGCGCAATTGTCGCTGCCGTTTGCGACCCAACTCAAGGGCCGAAGCCTCTTCGTGCAAGTCAGCTTGATCCAATGCCTGCTCAACAGTTTCGCGCTCAACGCCTTTCAGCCAAAGCTCCTGTCGCAACAGGCGCTTGCCGCGTGGCTGATTAGCACTACGATTCTCAATCCAGTAGCGCGCGAACCCTTCATCACCAATATAGCCCCAGCCCTGTAATCGCTCCATGACCGCGTCAATTGTTGTCGGGGGGATCTCCTTTGCCTTCAGGCGATCCCGCACTTCCCGCACACTGCGGGGCCGCGAGGTGAGAAAGGCCAGGGCTTTCTCAACCGCTTTCCCAAGTTCATCCTGCTCGCGTAAGGCGATCACCTCAGCCGCGCTCAGGAGTTGCCCTACGCGCAGCCCACGTTCCTCAGCGATCTGAGTGCCGAGCCCTAGCGCAAACTCACCATCAAGGTAAATGCTGATCCGCGCTGGGTCGCGCTGTGGCGCGATGCGGGTGATTGTGCCACCACGTGCTGGCGGTTGGCTGGGGGTAGCTTGATCCTTCGTGGTCATTGCTCCTACCTAGCAAAAGTGCTGTGGGATGCAATGCGCATCCCACAGCACGCTGCTGCACGGTGTCTGATTGTGATTATTCTTCGTCTAAGCCAGCATCGTCATCGTCATCGTCAGCCAGGGCCGTTGCTGCTGGAACAGCGGCGGGATCCTGGAAGCCGCTACTTGGCGCAGTCGCCCGGATCCGCCCTTCCAGGTCAGCCATCATCTCAGGATTATTCTTCAAGAAGTCCTTCGCGTTGCGTTCACCCTGACCAAGGCGCTCTTCGTCCAGGTAGAAGAATGCACCACTCTTGCGCACCAGCCCAAGGTTGACCGCAGCATCGAGGATACTCCCGGACTTAGAAATTCCTTCGTTGTACATGATATCGAACTCGGCCTGCTTGAAGGGCGGGGCAACCTTGTTCTTCACAATCTTCACACGGGTCCGGCTCCCGATCACATCATTGCCGCCCTTGATCGACTCAATGCGCCGCACTTCCATTCGCACTGAAGCGTAGAACTTCAACGCCCGACCACCAGAAGTTGTCTCGGGGTTCCCAAACATCACCCCAATCTTCATCCGCAATTGGTTGGTGAAAATCACGGCAGTCTTCGAACGATTGATCGCCCCAGTCAATTTCCGCAACGCCTGGGACATCAGCCGCGCCTGCAAACCAACGTGCGAATCTCCCATGTCGCCATCAATTTCCGCACGGGGTACCAGTGCCGCCACAGAGTCCACCACGACGACATCGATTGCACCAGAGCGCACAAGGGTTTCAACAATCTCCAAGGCCTGTTCACCAGTATCGGGCTGCGACACCAGCAGGTCATCAAGGTTGACTCCACAGCGCTGGGCGTAGAGTGGATCCATGGCATGCTCGGCATCAACGAATGCCGCTACGCCACCCGTGCGCTGCGCTTCGGCAATAATATGCTGACAGATCGTGGTTTTCCCAGACGACTCTGGCCCGTAGATTTCAGTGATCCGGCCACGAGGGATCCCACCAACGCCCAGCGCCAGGTCTAATTCAATCGCACCAGTAGGGATAACATCAATCGCTAAGCGCGATGAGGCATCGCCCATCTTCATGATGGAGCCTTTGCCAAACTGTCGCTCGATCTGCGAAATCGCTACATCAATGGCCCGCTCACGCTCAGCCATCCCCCGCTCTGTGCTTGCATCGACCTGCTCAACCTGCGCCTTGCCAGCGCCACGATTACGTCCCGACATACTGCCCTCCACTGCTTCGAAACCTGTGCGTACAGAAAATTTGTTCTACGTAAAATAGTAGTCGATCTTGGCGCGGAAGTCAAGGGGGTAAATCGTGGATATTTCTCAATCCTGACGCCAAAAATCTGTCATTCTGCAAGGGGTACGTTCAGAGCTGAATAAAGCGGTCAATCGGGCGGGTAAAAACGATTGCGCCACCAACTTCAACCTCAAACCGCTCGGGGACGGCGAGGAGTCCTGGTTCGAGGGAGGCAGAGTATGGCAATGCTAATTGCGTGCGGCGACGACAATGCTGCCGAATAATCCCCCGCACCATCCCCAGGCGTACAGCAGGGATACCAATCAGGATCGTGCTGTTGCCGGTACGCAGGAAGCCCCCACTGCTACCGATCTTCGTTGCCCCAACGTGCTCAGCTCGTAAGCCATTCAGCAATTCGTCCGCATCTTCGTCTTGCACAATCGCCACAACGAGCGTATCAATCGTCTGTGCAGTCACTAGTCCTCCATCCATCATTGATATCTGGCAAGGAGTTTCGAGTGTAGCAAACGTGGTGGGAAGAGTGCGCAGCGAATCAGGCAGCAACCACTCGTCGCCCACCCAATTGACGGGCAACTGCCAGGGCATCTGCGGCATTCTGGATCAATTCCCCTGGCGTCAGACCATCCACTGGGAAGAGCGCCAACCCAATACTGAGATCTAAGTAAATCGGCTCCTGCCCTGGCAAGGTAATTGGCCGGGCATAAAAATGTTCCAGGTAGCGTCGCGCCACAAACGTTGCCCCCTGGCTATCACTATCGGGCAATAAGAGCAAGAAACTGTTAGGGCCATAACGCCCGAGCAGGTCGCTATCACGGCACCCGGAACGCAACGCTTCGCCCACACGGTCGACAAGCGCTGACCGCAATTGGCAACCAATTGCCTGCTTCAACTGATCAAACTGATCAAGGCCGGCGATCAGCACGGCGCAGGACTGCCGACTGCGCCGGGCCCGCGCCAGCTCACGTTCGATCTGGCGGCGCAATACTTCCTGCTCAATGACCCCACCGATTTTACTGGCTTGCACTGTACTCATCGATTGCGCTTCTGCCGCAAAAACCACCAACAAATTGGCGACAATTGGGGCAAATTGCTCTAGAGCCGCCCGCCAACTTAAGAGATCCGTATCATGCGCTATTGCCCGCAAGAGCAGGATCCCTTGCAATCGCTGCCAGGTAAGGAGGGGAATCGCGATTGCAGGTTCCGGCACAGATAATGTCAGCGTCTGCCGCGAACGTACAACATCATGGATGATCGCATGGGGCGCAACGGTAAAGAGCTGGGCCACGCCCCCTGTCTCTGGGCGCTCATTGGCGAGCAACCGCAAGTCGGAGGGTGTAGCACCTGGCTCATCATCGGAGGTACACCATAATTCGACACTCGCATTACAGGCTTTTGCCAGATGGCTGAGCGCAACGCGCATCTTTGCAAGTGGATCAGAGGCCTGCCCAGTCACCATACCAAGTTCAGCGATAATGGGCCATAATGTTGCAGTCCTGGCCTCGAGTTCCATGGCGTGCATATCCTTCTTTATAAAACGACTAATGCTACTGTCGACGGTAGTATAATAGTAAGTATCTAAGTCTATCTACATTATCACCAGATAACCATAAATAGCTTACGCCATCAGCATAATGGATGAATAGGCAATCGTCTATAGTCGAACATCAATTTAACATTTCTACTGGAAAACCTGCGATACTTATTGCCAATAGTCGCTGCAAGGAACCGCTTGCAACCAAGAAAGGAGCCCCTCATGGTGCAAGGCCGCCTCTTTGATGATCAGTCAACAGCGGCAGAACCAACCGTATTCGATACCGTGGATGCTGCCCGGGCCGCAGCGAGTAGTTGCGTGCGCTGTGGGCTCAGCCAGACACGAAAACGCGTTGTCTTTGGTAGTGGCAACCCGCAAGCACAACTGCTCATTCTCGGTGAAGGGCCATCAGAAATGGATGATCGGTCGGGGCAGCCATTTAGTGGACCGTCGGGGCAACTGCTCGCCACCTGGTTTATCCGCCTGGGCCTCCAGCGTGAAGAGGTTTGGCTCACCAATGTCGTACGCTGCCGCCCCGCTGCGGTTGTCAATGGCCGACTGAAGAATCGCCCACCCACAGACAACGAGGCCAATGCGTGTCGGTTCTGGCTCGATACGGAGATCCGGCTGGTGCAACCGCAGGTCATTCTAGCCCTCGGAGGCACAGCGGGCAAAGCCCTGCTAGGGAAACAGTTCAAGATCAGCCAGGAACGCGGGCAGTGGCACCCAGGACCGTACGGCGCGGCAATCATCACCACCTTTCATCCCGCCTACCTGTTGCGCCTGGAAGATACCGCCCTGGCACAGGCAGAGGCGCTCGTGAATGCCGATCTTGATGCTGTACTCGCAAAACTCGCCACTGCGCCGCAGCCCTGATTGAGCAGCGAGCCCCGAGGCTCACGCAGCAGGCAGAAGCGCGCGCATTCGGGAGAGAGCCGCAATATGCTCTTGCGGTGATAACCCGCGCCCCATGAAGTTCACGCTGATGTGGGTTGCCCCAAGTCTGCGCCACCGTTCAAGGTAAGCCGGTGCTTCGCTTTCTGCCATTTCCTGCAAGTTGATGCGCGATTCAATCCCGATGCTGGCAGGATCCCGACCAGCATCCTCAGCATATTGCCGCAAACGATCGAGCGCTGCCCGCGCTTGATCATCGGTCAGCCGCTGGGGGAACCAGCCATCGCCAATCCGCCCGATCCGCTGCAACACTGGTTCAGACGTTCCACCGATCCAGATTGGAATGGGGCGTTGTACGGGCAGTGGGTTGATTCCCGCATTCTCAATCGTGTGCCATTGCCCGGCGAAGTCAATCGCCGTATCCTGCCAAAGCGCCCGCAGCAGCGCGATCTGTTCTTCGATCCGCTTGCCACGGTTGTGGAAATTCTCGTTCAGCCCCGCATATTCAACCGCGTTCCAGCCAACACCGACCCCCAGGCGCAACCGCCCACCACTGAGCAGATCAATCGTGGCCGCTTGCTTCGCCACCAGCGCGGTCTGGCGTTGTGGCAGAATGACCACCCCAGTCACCAACTCGATCTGCTGTGTCAACGCGGCCAGATAGCCATAGAGGACAAAAACCTCATGGAATGGTGTCTCGCTGTTATATGGGCCAGACCAATCAGGGCGCGTCGATAATCCTGCGCCCAGCACATGATCAAAGACCAAAATATGATCGTATCCAACTCCTTCGGCGGCCTGCGCCCAATCACGAATGACGAGCGGATCATTGCCGATTTCCGTCTGTGGAAAGACTGCCCCAATACGCATCACCCTACCTCCGTTCTGCTTTATGGCAAAGCGACTCTGAATTGACGAGGCCCTTTGTCCTCTCCTATGATGACATAGTTGAAGGTTTTGTGGGGGAGAGGATGTAGCGATGACCACTTTGCTTTATCAAACTGAGAGCTATCTTCGTGAATTCGACGCTACTGTTGTAGCAACCGACGCTGACGCCCGCACGATCATCCTTGACCAATCGGCGTTCTACCCTGGCGGTGGCGGCCAACCACACGACATGGGGTGGTTACAGCGTGGCGATCAACGCTGGCCCGTTGAAAAAGTTGAGAAACGCGGTGCTGACGTGCTGCATTACCTGGGTGGCGACGCCCCCCTGCCGCAACCAAACGACACCGTCCATGGCAGCCTGGACTGGGAACGCCGCTATCGCCTGATGCGCACTCACACGGCGATGCACATCCTCTGCGGCACAATCTGGCGCGAATTTGGCGCGCAGGTCACGGGTGGTCAAATGTACCTTGACCGCGCCCGGATGGATTTTGAGTTAGAAGACCTCAATCCTGAGCGTGTCCAGCAAATCGAGGCACACGCTAATGCGGCGATTGCGGCTGGCGCACCAGTCAGCGTCAAGATTCTGCCACGGGCAGAGGCCTTTGCCATCCCTGATCTGATTCGTACGAAGATCAACTTGCTGCCCGAAGGGATCAGCGAAGTGCGGGTGGTGAGCGTAGGCGACCTTGATACACAGGCTGATGGCGGTACCCACGTCAAAGATGCCCACGAAGTCGGCGGGATTCGGATTATCGGCACCCGCAGCAAAGGCAAGATCAATAAACGGCTCGAGGTTGCCCTGGTCGATTAGGCTTTAGGCAATCTCTGGCGGACGTGCAGCAACCCATGGTTGTACCGCCTCGAAGGCGGCTCCAGCCCGTAACACGGTTGCCTCATCAAACCGCCGCCCGACGATTTGTAGACCCACAGGTAGCCCTGCCTGGGTAAAGCCAGCCGGAACAGTCAGCGCGGGATTCCCAGAAAGATTGAATGGATAGGTAAACGGGGTCCAGCCAAATCGTTCTACTGCGCGGCCAGCAACCGCCGCTGGCCCTTCAGTCCCCGCTGCAAATGGCGATACGGCAATCGTTGGCGTCAACAACAGATCGTAGCGCGTAAAGAACTGTCGTAACGTCTCCCACAACGCCTGCCGTGTGGCATTCGCGGCGATATAGTCGAGCGCGGTCAGCCCCGTTGCTTCCTCCGCAATCGCCCGAGCCAACGCCGGGTCAACCAGCGCAGCCCGTTCGGGCGGAAGATTCGCGATATTCGCGCCAACGCCAGCATAAAAGAGTACGCGCTCGGCGGCTCCAGGATCGGGAAAGCCTGGGTCAGCTTCCTCCACAATGCAGCCAAGATCAGCGGCAAACCGCTGTGCCGCCTGTGCGGCGATCTGCGCCACTTCTGGCGCTACTGCCGCATAGCCAAGGTCAGCAGACCAGGCAACGCGCAACCCCTCCACCCCACCGTCGCACGCTGCAAGCCAATCTTCGCCTGTTGCAGGCAGCGTCAGGCGATCACGCTCATCGGGGCCAGCGATGACATTGAGCAATAAGGCCGCATCGCGCACCGTACGCGTCATCGGGCCAGTATGGGCCAGGGTTTCCACGGAGCTTGGCGGATATGTTGGCACCCGCCAAAGTTGCTGCTTCAGGCCCACAATCCCGCAAAAGCTCGCGGGAATGCGAATCGAGCCCGCGCCATCAGTCCCTAAGGCCAGCGGGGCCAGCCCCGCAGCCACGGCTGCTCCCGCCCCACCGCTCGAACCACCAGCGCTCGCCTGTCGCGCCGGGTCCCACGGATTCAGGGTCGGGCCAAAGAGCAGATTGCTGGTATCCCCTTTCCAACCAAATTCGGGGGTATTGGTCTTGCCGACAATAATTGCCCCAGCCGCTTTCACCCGCTCAACCACTGGGGCATCTTCGTCGGGGACGGCGTCCGCATAGAGCAGTGAGCCTCGGGTCGTCAGCACATCTTTGGTCGTTGTAAGGTCTTTGACCGAGATCGGGACACCATGTAGCGGCCCTAACGTGTCGCCACGACCGACAGCGACCTCTGCCGCTTGCGCTGCGGCCAACGCCTGATCGGCGGTGATCGTGCAATAGGCATTCAGGCCAGGATTCAGCCGTTCAATCCGCGTCAGCACGGCAGTAGTTACCTCGACTGGTGAGACAACTTTTTCACGAATCATTGCGGCAAGGTCAACTGCCGCAGTAAAACAGAGTTCAGTCTCGTCCATCATGCCTCCTCACTCCTGCGACCAGATCATTGCCAGGGCGTTTCAAGGCTAACCGTTGCATCTTAGCATGAGCATATCTCTTGTTATACTTTTCCGGCGAACTGGCACCTATACCGCAGTGACCAATTAAGGACGAGCGACGTGATAAAGCTTCAATCGTGAGCGCAGCAAGGAACAAGCGAACACCAGATCAGCCCCGCCCGAAGCAACGCAAGCGGCGCAGTAGCGCGTTCAGTTCAACCAACCTGACCTGGTGGCGCTCGCCCCTGATCCTATTCAGCCTGACCCTATTACTGGGCATCATTGCCCTCTTGTTCATCTATGCTCGCCCCCTGACCCAAACGATTGCGCTTGGTGAACCAGCCGATCGCGCGGCTACTGTTGGCTTCAACGCCGCAGAGCGCACACAGGCCGGAGTGCCGTATCGTTGGACCGATGATCGCTCAACGCTGATCTTTCGGGGGGCCGGACTGGCCTTCCCGATCAACCGCCCACAATTACTGACACTCACGCTGGCGGCCAGCCGCCCCGCAGGGGTAGCCCCGCCACAAGTGACTATTGCGGCTACGGATCGCAGCATTGCCCAGCGAACAGTAACCACCGAGGAACGCCCCGCGATCGATCTTGGGGTTCCCGTCAATCAGGCGATCGATAGTCAGATCACCATCACATCCAGCACCTTCTCCCCTGCTGGAGACAAGCGCGTTCTTGGCGTTGCAGTCTTGGGAGCAGTCCAATTAGGAGAAGGTGCTGGCAGTGGTCCCGCCATGCCGCCGCTCGCCGCTATAGGGCGTTGGCTGCTGATGGTGGCGGGGATCTGGGGCGTTGTCTACGGCTTTTATCGTCGACCAATCCCCGCAACAGCACTGAGCCTTAGCATTCTTAGCCTCATCACAATCACCGCCTTTGTCGCCCGCCCCCAATTCTGGGAACTGAATCATCTGCTGCTACTGTTGCTACTGATCCTCGTGCCAATCGCCTGGCGCGACGCGCTGAACAAGGCCGCCACGCAACTGCTTGAACAGGCCCGCCAATGGGGGATCACCCCCGCCTACGTCACGCTGCTGGGGGTGTTATTCCTGGCAATCGGGCAGGGCTTACTGACGAGTAATCGCAGCGTACCGCTGGCGTTGATTGTTGGGGCCAGCGGCCTAGTGATCATCCTCGCCACGCTCTTCACCTCCTACGCCACCACACCAACGAAAACGCAAGTGGCGACTGGCCGAGATTGGCAACCGCTTCAACGGCGCGAATTGCTGATCCTGAGCGGCATCATCGCCCTGGCCGCCATTGTGCGCCTGAGCCTCTTACCGTCGATCCCTTTTGGGATCTGGCGCGATGAGGCGCGGCACGGCCTGGAAGCGTTACGCATCCTCAACGACCCCAACTATCGCCCGGTCTACATCCCTAATATCTCATTGCCCGGCTTCTATCCAGCGCTGCTGGCCCTCTCCTTCAAACTCTTCGGCATCTCTCTGGCAACCTTACGCGGCCTGACGGCCACAGCGGGTGTGTTCGCAGTAGCCGTGTTGTGGGTTGTCGCCCGGCAGCTATGGGGGCCACGGGTGGCCCTGATTGCGGCGTTGTTTGGAGCTGTTGGCTCCTGGCGCGTCAGCATTGATCGGCTGGCGTTCGACACTGCGCCAACTACCTTTTGTACACTGGCCGCCTTTGCCTGCTTCCTGGCTGGCGTCCGACAAGGGCTGCGGCAAGGACTCCGCCTGCTGGCCTTTGCCGGTGCAGGCTTCTTCGGCGGTCTAGCGATCTACAACTATTACCCCGGTCGCTTTGCGCTCCCTGTCCTGGTTGGCGCGACAGTCGTCTTACTCGTGCGTGAACGTGGGTCTTTTCTACGACGCTATGGCCTGGGGCTACTCCTGCTGGTGGTGGTCGCCCTGGCAACATTAGTACCCTTGGCGCAATATGCTCAGGCCGAACCAGACAATTTCTTCAAGCGAACGGAACAGGTTTTCCTGCTTTCTGATCAGTTCATCGAAGGGAAAACCAAACTCGAAGCGGTCGAGCAAAATATTCTACGCCACGTTGGGATGTTTAACTGGCGGGGTGAGCCAAACGCTCGCCACCACGCGCCCGGCTGGCCGATGCTCGATGGCGTCACCGCGGGCTGCTTTGCGCTTGGGTTAGCGCTCGTGCTGATCGCGGGCTTGCGGTTCAGTTTTCCAGCATTGTTTACGCTTGGCTGGCTCGTCGCGCTCCTCGCCCCGAGCATTGTCTCGGTTGATGCCCCCAGCGCCGTGCGGGCGCAAGATGCTGCGCCCGCTGCCTATCTGCTGGCGGCCCTGGGACTGGTGGCGATCTGGGAGCAATGGCGGGCGACAACAACGCCCGCCACACTCCGCCGCCTCACTCCGGCAATCTGCGGGGTGGCCCTGGCCGTCGCGGTGGGAATTAATCTCTGGATCTACTTTCTCTGGATGCCTGGTAATCCCAAAGTCCTGGGCAAGTTCCAATATGTCGGGGAAACGCGGGCGGGCCTCGCGATTCACACCGCCCATGCTGAAAACCCTGCGCTGGCAGTCTATCTACCAGGGCCATTCCTCGCCATCGAAGCATTGCAATTCACGGCCTACGATACGCCGCTTCAGGAATTACCAACTGACCCCGCAGCGCTGCCACCGGGCCCAGTGCTGATTGTCGTACCACGCGGGGAGGAACGCGACTTCGCTGCTGATGTCGCCGCAGCCCGCAAGATCGCCATGGCCGCTGGCCTGACGGAACAGGCAGGCGAACGCACCCCAGGGACGAATCAGGTCACGTTCGTTCTCTTCCGGCGCGACCGCTAACCCTGCTGTAGTGCCAGCATTCCCCGACTAACAGCCCTTTGCGCAACAACGCAGCACCCAACTGGGTAGCCAGGGGTCTAGGAGCTATTGCCCCCAATGGGCTATATGCAACGCAGAGGTGGGTTGCTATAGTAAATACAAGAAACGTCACGGCGGTCGCAGCGGGCGGTCCGCACGGAGATGTTGACAAAGGCAAACTCATCGTGAGGTGAGGACGCAAAGCCAGGGGTCTCGGTTCTGCCGAGATAGCCCAGCCGCCGACAAGGAAGTGCAAAATGCGCCGTCTGCTGTCTGTCTTTGTCTTGTTCGCGTGTCTCGTTGCCCTGACCTTCGCCACAGTTCCCAGTGCTGCCGCCGCTATCCCCACGATGGCCCAAGGGAGCGTCAACAACCCAGCCGCTCTGAATCAGTACGAACAACAAGTCCTCACCATCCTGTTGCAGGCCCGCACCGCAGAAGGCGTCGCGGCCCCGCAGTTAGACCCCTCCCTCAACGCCGTTGCCCGCGAGCGCAGCGCGGACATGGCGACGCGGAACTACTTCAGCCACTACTCCCCCGAAGGGGCCAGCGTCTTCACTGCCCTCAATGCCCACGGTGTTCAATGGGCCTTCGCCGGCGAAATCATCTCCCGCAACAACTACAGCGCCGACCAGACCGCCACCGTTGCCGGCAACGCCTTCCTCGCCAGCACCGCTCATCGCGCCGTCGCCGTTGACCCCCAGTACAATGCCGTCGGGGTTGGGCACGCGGTCGATGCCAACGGGATGCACTACTACACCGTCATCTTCGTCCGGCGCTAATCGCCGCACAACAGCAGAAACACCAGCAAAGCCCCGCCGCGAAACTGACTCGCGGCGGGGCTTTGACGTATTCGGCAGAGGCAGGCTCCAGTTTAGCCGTCCAATGCCTGGGCGGTGCCTAACAGCGCAGCGCGGATGCGGTGGGTGAGATAGGCTCCATCGCGAGGTGGCAACGTGCGTGGCAACTCGCTTGGGGTAATCTTGACCACGGCGAATACTGGCTCAGTGGCCTGATGCAGTTGCTGATGGAGCTGGGTGAGTTCGTCCTGTTGGCGAATGGTTTGCGGGGCAATAAACCCGCACGCCTGGGCGACTGCCGCGAGGTCAACCCCCAGCGCCGTATGGGTGCGTTGCTGCCCTGTTTCACCAAAGCGCTCGTTATCAAGCACCACGATTCGTAGGTTGGGCGGGCGTTGTGCGGCAATCGTCGCCAGACTCCCCAACCCCATCAACATTTCCCCATCACCAGTGATGACCAGCACAGGGCGCGTTGGTTGGGCTAACGCCAATCCTAACCCGATCATCGCCGCGCCGCCCATCGCCCCCCATAGCGGGAAGTCGAGTGGTTCATTGCCACAGGCAGCGACATCGTATGCGGCTGAACCGAGGCCGGCGACCACCAGCAGATCGCCCCGCTGGGCTAACAGTGTCTGCACCACTGCACGCCGATCAAGCATGATCACTCTCCACTGTTTGCAAAGTTCTTTGTGCCAATAAATCGTTGTGAGAGGAGGACGGCCACGCGGCAATGGCCCTCAAAGGCGATCTTCAGGGCTGCCTCGACCGTGGGGATCATGTCGTCGATTGTTTCGACCCGATAGACCAAGATGCCACTGGCCTCTAACACACGCGGGGTACTCTGCCCCATGGGCACCTGCCAGGGATTAAACTCACCCCATTCGCCGCGCATGGTGACCAGCATGAAGAGCGGGGCATTACACATCTGCGGCAGGGAGAGCATATTGATGCAGTTCCCTACTCCGCTCGATTGCATCAAGAGGGCGGCACGCTGCCCCCCAAGAAATGCGCCAACCGTCAGGGCCACCCCTTCTTCCTCGGTTGTCAGCGTTACTGCCTGGATCGCTGGATCGGCCTGACAGCGCTCGATCAGCAATTTCAGGCCGCCATCTGGCACGAAGGAAACGATTGTCACCTGCTGCTCCGAAAACAATCGGTGGACATCGTTGCTCCAGTGCTCGGTTGCGCTGGTCTGGTTGTTCGTCGCTACCATCGCATCACTCCATCAAATCAAGGAAGGGGCAGAGCATAGCGGTATCCTTTGGCTGGATAGCCAAAGCCCCCGCGTTCCCAAACAATCTGCCCACTATGGTTGAGTTCGATCACCCGAAAGTGGCCTGTATCGGCGATCAATGTATTGCC
Source organism: Chloroflexia bacterium (assembly GCA_039810045.1). Taxonomy (GTDB): domain Bacteria; phylum Chloroflexota; class Chloroflexia; order Thermomicrobiales; family CADCWN01; genus CADCWN01. Next base: position 4,126 of record JBDHWF010000055.1, on the reverse strand, counting down.
ATTCCAAAGGCGTACTGCGGCGTACTGGTTGGCGAGCAACGGGGCCTGTATCTCCCAGACCACCTGGCCTGCGGGGTCTAGCTCTACCACGCGACTGAGCGCGCGAATCGAGATCAGGGTATTACCATCGTAGAGTCGCTGGCAATAGACTGGCCCTAGCCCATCAAACAGGGCGGGGGTAGCTGGACCCAGGCCAGCGACTGCCCAGACTTCGTTGCCACGCTGATCCACTTCATAGACGCGCCCGGTGCCAGCGTCAGCGATCAAGGTATGCTGGTTGGCGAGTCGCTGCGCTTTCCAGGGCCAGCAGAGATGTTCTTGTTGCCAGACAATTGTGCCATCTGCGGCGAATTCACGGACAAAACCAGGCACGTCATCATCCCAGCCCGCCACCAGCAGATTGCCATTTGGCAACAGTTCCAGGCTGCACGGATAGCCCCCTACGGGCTGTTGGCGACCAACGCTGGCATCGGGCAAGATTTCCCAGACTGCCCTGGCCCGAATGATGTTGACGTAATACCGACCATCGGGCAAGCGCACTGCGTCATAGGGCATTTTCAGTTGCGCTGTTTCCCAGATAGTGGCTCCAGTGTGATCCAGTAGTACCAGTCGTCCGGGTGGCTCATCGTCGTTGCCAACAATGCGCCCAGGGATCTCATCTACGATCAATGTTGCTTCGCCGAGTGCATCGAGATGCAGAGCGGCATCAGGTGTGGTGCGCCACCACTGCGCCCAGGCCGTTTGCGCTGACTGGCGTTTTGCCGGGGGATCATAGGGATAATAGCCATGATCTTCGCCCGTGAGATGGTGCAAGATATACGCTGCTGGTTGATAGATCGCCTGATCTGGGGCATTCAGCGCGGTAATCAGTAGGGCGATTACGTCTCGTGGTGATTCATGCACAATCGCAGGGAGATCGCGATAGAGCGCGTGCCAGCGCGCCGTTGGTTCGCCATCAGGCCAGGATAGTGATTGTTGCTGCGCATTGAGTATGTCGCTAAAAGTGTGTTGCAGCTCCATTGCGATCAAACCCTCGCATCATTCCGTGTCAGGTCAGGTTTGTGCATGATAGCAAGTTGCTGCAAACGACACCAGCAATGACTCCCTGCGTGGTGGCGTAGAGGATATTTTTGAGGAGCGCCTGTGCAAGAGAAAGAATTGCATTCGAAGACGGAATTATATACACTTTTTGTATAGAAAAACTGAGAAAGCTGAAACTGGACTGATGGTAAGGGGGAGTGATGGTCGTCGCCGACAGCGATCAATCCACTGCCTTCCTGCGTAGGCGGCCCCAACCCACCATTGTCACAGTGCTTGATGGTCTGCTGCTCGGTATGCTTCTGCCATTGCCCCGCACCACCATCGTCGCCCCAGCCGTGTCACGGATCGTGACAGCGGCACCCAATCCTGTGCGCCTGATTCGCTATTGATTGTGCGAATAGTGGAAGGAGAGGAACAATGGCACTGAAGCTCCGTAATGTGACGCAGACCCCAAAGGCGCGACAGACGAGTCGGATCGCCACGCGCGTTGCTGCTGCGTTTGACGCTTTTCTCCCTGCACAAGAGCGGCGCTTTGCCATTCGGCTTTGGGATGGTTCAGTCATTCCACCAGGGCAGGGAGAACCACAGTGGACGTTAGTCCTCAATTCTCCTGCTGTGCTGCGGACAGCTTTTTGGCATCCCACCGATCTTGCGCTGGGCGAAGCATTTCTGCGTGGCGAGTGGGATGTAGAAGGCGACCTGGAGCAGATCTTCACGCTCGCCACGGCAATCAGGCGTTACCACGCTACGCCACGCGATCTGCTTCGTTTTGCCGCGCTCTTGGTGACTTCTGGTCGCGAGCCTACGTCAGGTGGTGCCCTGCTTACTGAGCCAGCGCACTACGACGATGGTGGAACGAGTACAGCCCATAGTCGTGAGCAGGATCTGGCGGCGATTCGCCATCATTATGACATCAGTAACGACTTTTATGCACTCTGGCTCGACCAACGGATGGTCTATTCCTGTGCATATTTCCGCACGGGTGCAGAAGAAATCGATGTGGCCCAAGCCGCCAAACTTGACCTGATTTGTCGGAAATTACGCTTGCAGCCCGGTGAACGATTCCTCGATATCGGGTGCGGTTGGGGGGCGTTGATTCTTCATGCCGCCCAACACTTTGGTGTCAATGCGACGGGGATTACGCTCTCGGCAGCCCAGGCCCAACTGGCCCGTGAACGGATCGCCGCTGCGGGCCTGGAGGATCGCTGCCAGGTGGAAATTCGCGACTATCGAGATCTCCCCGCTGCCTGGTTTGATAAGGTCGCCAGTGTGGGAATGGCTGAGCACGTAGGGCGAAAGCAGATGGATGAGTATTTTGTGACCGCGTTTCACGCACTCAAGCCCGGAGGGCTTTTCCTCAATCATGCGATTGCTGAACTCCCGCCATTTGATAAACGGCAGCACAGTGCATTGGGGAATAATCGGGAAGATGATTTTATTCAGCAGTATGTTTTCCCCGATGGCGAACTGCTGCCAGTGAGTGAGACACTGGCCTTTGCTGAAGGTGCTGGTTTTGAAGTCGTCGATCTGGAAGGGCTGCGGCGGCACTATTTGCTGACGTTGCGTCAGTGGCAGCAGCGGCTGGTTGCCCGCGAGCAGGAGGCCTTACAGATGGTTGAGCCAGTCATCTATCGGGTCTGGCGGCTCTATTTGGCGGGCGCTGCCCATTCCTTTGCTGCGGGGGAGAACTCGATCTTTCAGGCGCTGCTGGCGCGCCCATGTGACGATGGTACGAGTCTATTTCCATTGACGCGAGAAGATATCTATTTGGGTGAGCACCTTGCGTAGTAAGTCGTGCATGATACAGAAGGACGATAAGATGGACAGCGGGCAACCAGTGGGGGCAGGGATGCGGGCGATCACCATTTCGCGTGAGTATGGCTGTGGTGGGGGCGAAGTCGCGGGTCGGCTCGCTCGTCGGCTTGGCTGGCGGTTGGTTGACCACGAAGTTGTGGTGCAGGTGGCCAAGGCGTTGGGGGTGACCGAGGCTGAGGTCGCCACCTACGATGAACATACCGAAGGGCTGGTGGCCCGGCTCCTGCGCGGGATGCAGCCCCTTGCCCAGGTCGCCCCGATTGTGCCGACTGGTGCGCCAGCCCGTCAGGATGATGGGCTGGCGGAGTATCGAGCGGCACTGCATATGGTCGTCGAAAGCGCGGTACGCGAAGGCAATGCGGTGATTGTCGGTCGTGGCGCACAGGTGCTGCTGGGAAACAGGCGTGATGTGTTACATACACGTCTGGTCGCCCCGCTGGACAAGCGTATTGCCTATGTTGCGGCTCGTGAGGGTGTCGATTCGACGCGGGCCAAGGCGCGGATCGCCCTCAAAGATCATGATCGCGCCCGTTATCTACAAGTGAACTACCAGCGACTGCCTAGCGACAGCCACCTCTATGATCTAATAGTAAATACTGGCGTGCTTGGGCTTGATGACGCAGTTGAGCTACTGGCGCTGGCCTTGCAACAGAAAGCGCAACGCCTAGCCTTGTCTGACGCTGAGTTAGGGCCAGGGGCGGGGCTACCGCGTTATCCAGGCGCACCCGGTGACCTGCGGTCGCCAGAACCAATTGCCGCCGCGACTACTTCGGAGGATGAATGATTAGGCCAGAAGGTCCCTTAGTATGATGCGTGATTGCATGGTAGAGGAAGCGCTTGACGCTTTTCGGCGGTTCTTCACCGCGCTTGATACCGTTACTGCGCCAAGCTGGCTCGATCTCGATGTCACAATGGCGCAGTGGAAAGGGTTACTGGCCTTGCAGCAACATGGTGCGCTCACCGTTGGTGACTTCGCCGCGATCCTGCGGATCGGGCAGCCCGCTGCGAGTATTCTGGTCAGCCAGCTAGTGCGGCGTGATCTGGCTGAGCGAAGTGAGGATCCAGAAGATCGGCGGCGGACGATTGTGCGGGCAAGCATTCAGGGAATAACCCTGCTTGAGGAATTACGCCAGGGGCGGCGAGCGACAGTGGCTGCGTGGATCGCGGAGTTGGATGATGCCAAGCTTAAGGCATTGGTTGGTAGCCTGGACGCCTTAGCCTTGATCGCTGATGATGCAACGGCAGTTGAGAAGGTGGTCTGACGCAGCAG
>JBDHWF010000054.1:0-24107 GCA_039810045.1 Chloroflexia bacterium | reverse complement strand
CCCTGATCGGAGTGCCTTCTTACAAGGCCAGGGCGAAGATCCACTCCCTGCCTTGATTCGTGGGGCAGAGCGGCTGACGGCGGCAGGGGTCGCATTTATTGCGATACCGTGCAATACCGCCCACGCTTTTTTGCCTGCGTTGCGTGAACGGGTGACGATTCCCATCATTGACATGATTGCAGAAACTGCCGCCCGCGTGCGCGAAGATTACCCCACAGTGCGCCGCGTCGGGGTGCTGGCGACCGCTGGGACGATTAATACGGGTCTGTACCACGCCGCATTGCGGGAACAGGGCCTGGAGCCAATGCACCCCGACGCCGCAGGTCAGGCCGAGGTGAGCGCGGCGATTGCCGCAGTGAAGGCGGGTGACACCAGCGCCGCTGTGCGAAGTAAGGTAGTCGCAGCGAGTGCGTCACTCGTTGCTGCCGGGGCCGAGGCGCTCTTAGCGGCCTGTACTGAGTTGCCGCTGGTGCTGACGGCAGAGTATGTGACGGTGCCGCTCCTTGATCCAACGCAAGTGTTAGCCGAAGCTGCCGTGCGCGAGGGTCGGGCAGTGCCAGTGGCAACAAGCCGATGAGTGGAACCAGATCGCTGGCAATCGCCCAGCAATCACTTGGTGATCCGACGATCCAATATCCACTCTGGCCGCCGCTCACGGCTGGCTGCCCACAGACAAGTACCGCCACCGTGGCGTATCCGCTCGAAGTGGCGTTTGATTACGCGCAGGGCGTTGGCGATCTCTTTACTGATCCGCTCGCTCCTGATCTGTTGCGCTGGGCGCCGCTGTTACCCCCCTTGTTGGCTGATGGTGGCTTGGGGGAGGGGGCGACGCCGCTGGTGGCGGTGCCACGGCTGGCCGATTTTGCCAACTTCACTGGCGAACTCTACTTTAAGGATGAGAGCCGAAATCCCACCTGGAGCCACAAAGATCGCCTCAATCGGGTGGCGATCAGTGCCGCTGCCTTGTCCGAGGCCCCAGGCATCGTTGTGGCATCGTCGGGGAATCACGGGGCGGCAGCAGCGGCCTATGCCGCGCGGGCGGGCCTGCCCTGCGTCGTGGTGACCAGCGCCACTGCGCCACCCGCCATCTGCTCGTTCTTGCTTGCCTACGGGGCTGCTGTGCTGGGAGTAGAAACCGAGCATCGTTGGGGGGTATTGCGCGATATTGTCGAGCATCTGGGCTTCATGCCGGTCAGCAATCGTACGGTGACGCATACCGGCCATCCATTTGGGCCGGAGGGGTATAAGACGATTGCCTATGAACTGTTCCTACAACTAGGGCGGCGTGTCCCAGCGGCAGTCTTTGTCCCCACTGGTTATGGCGAACTGCTCTTTGGCGTTTGGAAAGGTTTTCGGGAGCTACGGCTGCTGGGAGTAGCCAACCACACACCACTGATTATCGCCTGTGAGCCAGGGAGCCGCGCCCCACTCGCCCGTGCCATTGCTACGGGCGAACCCGCAGTGACTGTCGAGGCTACGCCGTCAGCGGCGTATGGAGCGGCGGTGACGGTGGGCGGGTATCGGGGCGTGGTGGTACTGCGTGAGAGTGGCGGTTGGGTCGAGCCGATTACTGATACTGCGCTGCGCGAGGCCCAAACGGCATTGGCGCGCCAGGGCTTTTGGCAGGAGCTTTCGGGCGTGCTGGGGCTGGCTGGGTTGCGGGCCGCGATCGCCGCTGGTCAGCACTTCACTGGTCCCGTGGTTTTCGTGGGAACTTCCAGTGGCTTTAAGGATATTGACGTTGGGGAGCAACCGATCCCGACGATTGCGCCAGCCTGGAATACGGTGGCAACAACGTTGCGCCGTGAGTATGGCATTGGCTAGGGATTGGCAGGTTGAAAATGAGCGAGGGTCACAATGGCTGAGGGTGAGCAAGGGAAGACAACGGCAACGATTGACGACTTTCTGAAACTCGATATTCGGGTGGGTCGAATCGTGCAAGCAGAGGCGTTTCCGCAGGCACGTAAACCTGCCTATAAGCTGACGATTGATTTTGGCCCATTGGGCATTAAGCGTTCGAGCGCCCAGATCACGCCTCTCTACAGTCTGGAAGAACTGCCGGGGCGGCAAATTGTCGCCGTGACGAACTTTCCGCCGCGGCAAATTGGCCCGTTCATCTCTGAGGTACTGGTCTTGGGTGCCTCTGATGAGGAAGGGCGGATTGTCTTGCTAGAAGTTGAGCGCGAGGTGCCGCTCGGTTCGCCGATTTCCTGAGTTTCAGGAGCCTTTCACGGAGGACACGATGACCATTAATGAACATCTGACTGCATTTATGGGTAAGCCAGTCGTCGAATGGCGGCCAGGCGAGCCTCTTGCTGATCCCGCTAATCAGGCTTACCGTATCACGCTCAGTTTTGACGACGATGACGAAGGCAAGGTCTGGCTCGATCTTTTCAATGAGTTCTTGCAGCAGCCGAATATTACTGAAGTCACCAGATTAATCATTGGTCTGTGGAATAGTGCCGATGATGCGTATGAGCTTACTGCTGATCTGGTCTATCAAGCCCTCATTGCGGCCAGGGAGCAATTGCCAAACCTGGTCGGGCTGTTTGTTGGCGATATCACTTTTGAGGAATGTGAGATTTCCTGGATCAAGCAAGGAGACTTTGGGCCTGTCCTGGCGGCCTATCCCAATCTGCGGCATTTGGTGGCGCGTGGTGGCGAGGAGTTGCGTTGCACCCATCGGCAGCACGATCAGCTGGAAACACTGATCGTGCAGGCTGGCGGATTGCCGCAGGTGGTGTTGGCGGATCTTCTGGCTGTTACCCTGCCGAACTTGCAGCACCTTGAACTCTGGCTAGGGACTGAGCAGTATGGTGGCGACATCGCTGTGAGTGACTTGGATCCGTTGCTCTTTGGCAACCACTTCCCGCAGTTGCGCTACCTGGGATTGCGCGACTATGAGCTTGTTGATCAGTTGGCCCCGGTTGTTGCCCAAGCGCCGATTCTGCAACAGTTACAGGTGTTAGATCTGTCGCTGGGAAATCTCAGTGATGATGGCGCACAAGCGCTGCTGCACAATGCAGGTATCCGCAACCTGAAGAAGCTCGACCTGCACCACCACTTTTGTTCCGACGAGATGATGGCCCGACTTGCGGCGTTGCCAATTGCGGTTGACCTGAGCGAGCAGGAGCAACCCGATGAATATGACGGTGAACTGCATCGCTACATCGCCGTCAGTGAGTAAGGCGCGGGTGGGCGAGTACCCACCATTCATCATCATTGGGAATCCGACGAGCGCCCGTGTCGCCAAGTTTCAAGAGGCGTTGGCTGGAGCTGGTCAGCCAGCGGCGCAGGTGATCGCCTATGCCGATCTGCTGGCGCAGCGGGTTGACCTCGCCACAGTCGTTACGGCTGGCGCTGTGGTGCGGATCGAATCGCCCGACCGTGATTTTGCGGTAGAACGGGAGTTTCTGCGACTGGGTGCGGTGCAGCCAGATGAAGTAGGGGTGTTCGCCCGCCTGGATCCAGCCGCAGTAGCAACGTTGGTCGATGATACGGGTGAGATTCGTTTTCCCCGGCAATGGTTTCTCGGGTATCGCGCCTTTATGCATACGCTCGCCCAGCAGCTCGCCGCCTGCCCATCGCATCGCCTGATGAATGAACCGCACGAAATCGCAACGATGTTTGATAAACCCCACTGCCATCAATTACTGAGTGCGGCGGGGATTCCCGTTGCCCCGGCGCTTGATCCGATCCGCTCGTATGCCGAACTGCGGGAACGGATGGCTGAACTACGTTACCCACAGGTCTTCCTCAAACTCGCGCATGGTTCGAGTGCCTCTGGCGTGGTGGCCTATCGGATCAGTGGGTCACGGGAGCAGGCGATCACGACGGCAGAGATTCACCGTGTTGGGCGCGAAATACGGCTGTTCAATAACTTGCGTGTGCGTGCGTATCACGATCACAAAGAGATCGCCGCATTAATCGATCTGCTTTGCCAACATCGGGTTCACGTTGAGCGGTGGCTACCAAAGGCGGGTTTTCGGCAACGCACTTTTGATCTGCGGGTAGTCGTGATTGGTGGTGCGGCATATCATGCGGTGGTGCGGCTCAGTCAGCACCCGATGACCAATTTGCACCTTTCGGCTGGGCATACCAGCGGGCGCTTGCCAGTTGAGGAATTGCTTACGCGCCTCGATCCAGCCGTTTGGGCGCAGGCGCGGGCGAGCTGTGAGGAGGTGATGCGCGTCTTTCCACGCAGCCTCTATGCGGGGATCGATCTGTTGATCACTGCCGATTATCGCCATCATGCGATCGCTGAGGTCAACGCTTTTGGTGACCTCCTGTACAATGTCTGGCATGAAGGTAAAACCACATTTGAGGCCGAGATTGCGGCGATGCGCGTTCCGGCCTGAGCCTGGTCAGCGCGACTGCGGTCGCTCGTTGCCGCGCTTGAAGTTCCCAGTCACCTTCGCTAAGACCAGTTGTTGTGCCGCAGGCTCGAGGGCGCTGAGGCGGGCGAGTAGGCGCGTAGCGTCGTTACCACGCAGGGTACGTACCTGCCGCCCTGCCCAGGAGATGAAGACCTGCCCGTCTTTGCTGGTGCGATAGCTGAATGGTTCTGCCAAGAGTCGCCCGCGTGCATCTGTCTCACCCATGATTTGCTCCATCCGCATTGCTTCACCACTGTGCAGAACCAGTGGTATTATTGAGGCTGAGCAAAGGAGTTGTCCAGAAACGATAATGGCGACACCAGCAGAGCAGATACCTCTCAAACATTTACCGCTTGACGTTTTGCGCCTGCTAATTACCAGGCGTGAGGCTGAGACGGCACCCAGCGCTGCCCCAGCCGATACGGCGCCTACCGAGGTTGATGCGCTATTGGCGACCGTTGGGTTGCGGGTCCAGCCTGAGCCAGCGGTTGATCTGGAACCGTTACGTGGAGAACTAGCGCGCCGGCTTAACGAAGGGCGCGAGATGGCGCGGCTTCGTGCAGCACTCTATCGGGCGCATTGCTCGGTTGGCCTGCTGGAGTATCGAGCAAAACTTACCCGCAGTGGGCTGGAACGCTTTATCCTTGATGCGGGTGAACGACTGTTTGATGAGTCAGGCGCACCACCACTCTATTTGCTGGTACCGTCCCGAATCTACCATCGCCACCTGATCGGGATCTACGATGTCTTTGGCGCGGCGTTGGCTGGGCATCCCTTGGTCCTCAGCACCCCGTTTGGTTCGCTCAAGATTGTGGAAAGCGACCTGGTGGAACGGATTACGCTGGCCTGATCAATAGGGGTTATTTGACTGTCCCGGTAATGGCGCTGGGCTGCCCAATAATTGCTGGTGGTTCCTGGCCGTTATCGCTTTGGCCTTCAATGATCTTCTCCACCCGCATTCGTTTCAGCCGATGACCCTCAACGGCCAGTACCGTAATGTGCGCCCCGTCAATGTCGAATTCTTCATTGGCTTCGGGCAGGCGACCCAGTTCTCGCTGCACCAGACCGCTGAGCGATTGATGTTCCTCGTCTTCGGTCCAGGGTAACTTGAGTAAGTCGCTCACCGTTTCGGCGCTGATCCGCGCGTCAACCACCAATTCGTGTTCGTTGATCTCGACGATTTCTGGCTCTGTGGTGGGGTCGTGTTCGTCAGTGATTTCACCGACGATCTCTTCCAGAATATCCTCAATTGTCAGAATCCCCGCTGTGCCGCCATATTCATCCAGCACCAGGGCCATGTGCCGTTTCCGCAAGCGCATTTCCCGTAGCAGGTCATCGATTGCTTTCGATTCGGGAACAATGAGTTCGCGCTCAATTGGGCGCATCAGGCTCGCTAGAGGGACGGTGCTGGTTTCGTTTGGTACGAAGCCCAGCAGATCTTTGGCATAAATAACGCCGATGATATTATCGATTGCCCCGCGATAGATCGGAATGCGCGAATGTCCGGCGCGGTGAATTACTGCGATGACCTCGGCAATCGTTGATTCTTCGGGTACAGCCACAATATCCAGGCGCGGTACCATAATGTCGCGGACGGTACGGTCTTCCAGATTGAGGATCGCGTCAATCATCTCGCGTTCCTCCTCTTCCAGTTGTTCGTCGCTGGAATACTCTGGCCCCAACACCGCCTGTAACTCTTCTTCCGTCGTGAATTCTGATAGTACTGTGCGGGGGCGGCGAGTCAACAAGAGGAAGCAGCGCGTGATCAGGTCGTACACGAACAGGAGGGGTGAGGCAAGCGCGGTTGCCAGCACTGCAAAGGTGGAAAGGCCACTCGCTGCGCGTTCAACACTGCGGCGGGCGAGACCGCGCGGCAGGCTATGGCCGATAACCAGTAAGAGTAGGGCGCTGAGGGCAAAGGCTCCCCAGAGGCCCCCAGGAATCTGTTCACGCAGGAAAATCGAGGCGATCAGGGTTACGACGGCGACTGCGCCGAGAGTACGGAGGAGGACCATCGCCCCGCCATAGGCGTGAGGGCGGGCAAGGAGGCGCTCGACACTGCGGGCAGCACGGCCTTTTTCGTCGAGACCTTTACGAAGTTGCTGGCGCGTAATCTGGGCTAATACTGCTTCGGTGGCGGCGGTGAGACTGACGAGTAGGAGGCAAGCCACCATTGCCCCCAACTCGTACCAACTCCCAGGTTCCAAGTTCTTTCTACTCCAGTCGCTGATTGTGGATCTATGCCACGACCGACGACTCTAACTAAACAGCGCACTGATCGAAAGGCCCTTGTGGATGCGCATGATCGCCTCGGCCATTAGCGGGGCGATCGATAGAACCTCGATTGCGCTGTCCCGCTCAGTTTCCCGGAGCGGCACGGTATCGGTCACGATGGCCCGGACAATGCCGGCCTCGCGCATCCGTTTGCCTGCACCATCAGCAAAGAGCGGATGAATGGCACAGGCGTAAATCGTTTCAGCACCCCGCGCGCGGAGCGTTTCGGTCGCCTCAATCAGGGTGCTACCAGTACTGATCATATCATCAACAATAATCACCGTTTTGCCAGCGACATCCCCGACCATCTCGATCACCTCGGGTCGGTCGGCCTCAACCCGCTTCTTGGCAATAATCGCAAGATCAGCACCAAGCCGGAGGCGAAAATCTTCGGCGCGCCCAACACCACCAGCATCTGGGCTTACCACCACGACATTCTGCATATCTTGGGCGCGAAAGTAATCGGTAAGCAGTGGGCCAGCCCGCAGATGATCAACTGGAATATCGAAGAAGCCTTCGATCGCTGGCGCGTGCAGATCCATGGTGAGGATCCGATCGGTGCCAGCCACCACGAGCAGGTTTGCGACAAGTTTGGCCGAGATTGGTTCACGCCCAGACGATTTCTTTTCCTGACGAGCATAGCCATAATAGGGAATGACGGTGGTGATCCGGGCAGCGGACGAGCGACGTACCGCATCGATCATGATCAGGAGTTCCATCAGGTGTTCATTCACCGGGGCTTGCATGGACTGAATAATGAACACATCGGAGCCGCGTACATTTTCTTCGAGCTTAACCTGCGTCTCCCCATTCTTGAAGCGACCAACGATGGCCCGACCCAGCGGAATGCCCAATGACTGCATTATTGCCTGAGCCAGCGCGGGGTTGCCATTGCCAGTAAATACTTGCAAACGCCCGTCCATTATTCCTCACCTGCTGGTTGATCTGGCTTTTCTTGCGTGCGCTCATCCGCGCGAGCGTGGCGCGGGATTGGGCGGGCCGGGGTGCCTACCACTTTTTGTCCGGCGGGAATATCACGATTGACGAATGAACCACCACCAGTAATGGCCTCGGGGCCGACGGTCACTGGGGCGCGCAGGATGGTGTTGACGCCGATAAAGGCGCGGTCGCTAATAATCGTCGGATGTTTCTGTTGCCCATCGTAGTTCGCGGTGATCACCCCTGCGCCAATATTGACGTCTTCACCCACCGTGGTATCGCCGAGATAACTCATGTGGCCGATGGCGGTGCCGCTGCCAACGGTGGTGTTCTTCAGTTCCACATAGTTGCCCAGGTGCACATGACTGCTGATTTTGACGCCAGGGCGGAGGTGGGAATAGGGGCCAATGTCACTCTCACTCGCGATGACTGCTGTTTCAATCGTCGAGTCGCGGATCGTGACCTTATCGCCGATGGTACTGTGATCAATCCGCGTTGCAGGGCCGATGGTGCAGCCTGAGCCAATCGTGGTTTGCCCAGTGAGAAACGTTCCTGGGAGGATCGTGGTGTCACTGCCAATTGTCACATCATAATCAATGTAGGTATTCGCTGGATCAATGATCGTGACACCCGCCAGCATCTGGCGGGTATTGATCGCGCGGTGGGCTAATCGCGTCGCCTCAGCAAGGTGGGTGCGGTCGTTCACCCCCATTGCTGCATCCAGATCGACGATGACAGCGGCGACGGGCCAGGGGCGGTCGTCGCTGGCACTGGCGACAGCGGCGGCGATCAGGTCAGTCAGATAATACTCATTGTTTTCGTGCAGGGGCAGGCGTGGGAGTTGTTCAGCCAGCCACTGCTGTTGGAAGCAATGAATCCCACTGTTGATCTCTTTTGGCCCAGCAACTTCGTCCTTGAGTTCGCGCCATTCGACGATCTCGGCGATCCGCCCTGCGGCATCACGGATGATGCGGCCATGCTGCCCACCAGTAGGATGGATACAGGCGGCCATCGTGACCAGCGCATTTTGCGCGCGATGCTCAGCCAGGGTGGCGGCGATCATCTCTGGAGTATCAAGCGGATGATCGCCAAAGAGGACCATCACATCATCGATTGTGGGATCCAGAAGCGGTAAGGCAATAGCTGGGGCGTGTCCCGTCCCTAGCTGTTCCTCTTGCACCACAAAGCGCAGATCTGGATAACGCGGGGCGGCGTAGGCCCGCAGTGCTTCACCATTGTCTGGGCTAACAACAATGATTGTTTGTACTGGGTTGCAGCCGCTTGCCGCCGCGATTACGGCGTCGAACATTGGTCGACCCGCAACGGGATGGAGCATTTTCGTCAGTTGCGACCGCATCCGGGTCCCTTTGCCAGCGGCCAGGATGATAGCGGCACAACGGCGATCAAGCGATGGTGAGTTTTCTGATGATGTGCTATTGCTTGTCGTCACTGGTGGTGCGGAGTCGGGTGTCACCAGTCTCCCCTTGCCCAGGTGCTGATCTTCCCTGGTGTACTTGTGGATGAAGCCCCGTTGCCTCGCGGTTGGTGCTTGTTGGCTGGCGCGCCAGGATTCGAACCTGGAACAAAGGCTCCAAAGGCCTTTGTGTTACCGTTACACCACGCGCCACCGTTCGCCAACGCTCACCTATTGCCTACGCAAATCAGTGCGTATTGCAGTGGGTAGTATACACGGCAACCAGTCAAAATGGTAGAACGAACGGCGCTGTGTACAGGGGTCTTTACTGTTGAGCAGTATTCCAGTAGCGTCAGCAGCGGCATTGGGTGTTCTGCTAGGATGTTAGCGTTGTTGCAGTACGGCGATGGCGCGGACGATTTGCAGATCGCGCCCATCGCTGGGGTTTTCCACCACAATGTCGGGGCGTAACCCCTGCTTCTGAATGACGCGTCCCTGTGGGGTCAGCCATTGCGCGATGGTGATTCTGGCACTTGAACCATCACTGAATTCGTGGACAGCCTGGATCGAGCCTTTCCCAAAGGTAGTCGTACCAATAATGGTTGCTCGCCCATAATCTTGGAGGGCCCCGACAACGATTTCCGAGGCCGAGGCCGTGCCACCATTCACCAGGACAACCATGGGCAGATCATAGAACGTGGTACCGCCGTTCCCTGGCCCCACAATTGGGTCGCTTTTCTGATTGGCTGAGCGGATTACTGCGTAGGTCGGTGTTGGCGCGACTGCTGTGGGTGTGCCAGCGCCAACTGCGGGCATTGGCGTCGGGGTGAAAAGCAGTGTTTTTGCCTGTGCGCCATTCGTTTTGTCTTCGAGCAAGGCTGGCCCTTTGGCTGGGTCGATAAAGCGTCCGAGCATTTCCTGGGCAGCCTGCACCCAGCCCCCACCGTTATCGCGCAGATCAAGGATGACTCCTTTTACCCCCGCAGCCTGAGCGGTTTTGAGTTCAGCATCAAGCTGAGCCGTTGTTTTGTCACCGAAAACTGATACGCGGATGAGTGCGATTGATCCATCAAGGATTTGGAGTTGAACCGAAGGGATATTGATCGTTGCTCTGGTAATGGCGAAGTCGATAGGCGTGCGTTCGGGGCCGCGCTCAACGGTGATCTGCACTACTGTGCCGACTTTGCCTCGGAGCAGTTTTTGCACTTCTTCGAGCGGTTTCCCGGTAATCGTATTGCCATCAACCCGAACGATAGTGTCACGCGCCTGTACGCCCACTTCTTCAGCAGGGGCTCCTCTAATCGGGGCGGAGACAACCCAGCGGTCGCCTTCGGTGATCAGGTAGACCCCGATCCCCTCATAGTCGCCCGACATATGTTCGCGCACCCCTTGTTGCTGTACTGGTTCGAGGAACACCGTATGCTCATCGCCAAGGGTTGATAGGAGACCACGAGTAGCCCCCCAATCTGGTTGACCGCCAGTTGGTGTACCGTAGTAATATTCGCGCCCGACCAGTTGCCAGACCTGGACAAAGTTAGCGAATTCAGTCTGGAACTCTGGCGGTACCTGGCTGCTTGGTTGTTTGGCCTGCCGCTGTTGGGTATATCGTTCAGTAACGATTCCCGCACTGAAGCTGCCGCTGGCGATCAGGAGAACGAGGCCCAGGGCAACGAAACGACGCCCCCACGGTGAAAGACGGTCGAGCAACTTCATCAGCACTAGCACCCCTGATCTGCGGTTAGGTTCGCGGTAGGCCGGGTGATTATACGCTTATCCCACGCTTGACAGTGTTTTTCAGGGGCGACAATCCCAGGCCGTCGATCGCGATCTGCACCTGGTCGCCTGCTTCCAGGGTAAAGTCGTCTGGTGGGATAATCCCCGTGCCAGTGAGCAGGATGGCTCCGTGCGGAAAGGCATTGTCGCGCCCAAGGTAGTCGATCAGGTCAGCAAAGGTGCGGTGCAAGCGGTCTGTGCCAACGGTGCCTTCGTAGGCTACTGCGCCCTGACGGGTGATCGTCAGCGTGATGGTGAGGGCATGGGGATCGGCTACTTCCCAGGCAGGGGTAATTGCTGGGCCAATCGCGCAGCAGCCCAGATAGGTTTTTGCCTGAGGCAGATAGAGGGGATTCTCGCCTTCAATCGCTCGGGATGAGACATCGTTGCCAATGGTGTAGCCAACAATCTCCAATGCGCTATTGAGGACAAGCGCTAACTCTGGCTCTGGTACGTCCCAGTTCGAGTCAGAGCGGATCACCACGGGCATACCAGGGCCAACGACGCGGTTGGCGGTTGCCTTGAAGAAGACTTCGGGCCGAGCGGCATCGTAGACCAGATCATAGACGCTTGCCTGCGATGACTCGCGCATCCTGGCATCGCGGCTGCGCTCGTAGGTGACACCACAGGCCCAGACTTCCTGATGCTCAATTGGGGCAAGTAAGGTGCAGTCTGCTGCCTGGTGTCGTTGGCCGCGGTTGGGATCGAGGTTCGTCAGTACTTCTTGGAGGCGCGTAACCGACATACCGAGCAGACGGTTGAGGGAGACGACTTCATTATCGCCGCCAATTTCCTGAATCATCTCGTCCCCAACGATCCCCAGGCGCGGCGTTGTCTCGCCAGTAACCACGAAGCGACAAAGTTGCATTCCTTCCCTCCTTGACTCATCAATCAATGTTCGGAAGTATTTCTGTGCAGTGTACACCAGGAACAGCAATCTGTTTGCGGAGACGCGCTGAACGGGCTAAATCCAGCAGAGAATTAGCAGATAGGAATGAATCGCCTTCTGGCGTCGTTGTTCCGAAACAAGTACGATAGGTCTTGGGGTTGCCATGGTTGCAGTGGCAGCGTGAGCGTTGTAATGGAGGAAGGCATGGTCGCAGTAGGACAACCAGCACCAGATTTCACCCTCTATGGTGAGGGCAATGCAGAAGTGAGTCTGGCCGATTTCAAGGGACAAAATCTGGTACTGTTCTTCTTTCCCAAAGCATTCACTGGTACCTGTGAGCGGCAGATTGTTGAACACGCGAATGCGAGCGACAAGTTTGCAGCCCTCAACGCAAAGGTGGTAGGTGTCAGCACTGATCAGGTGCCATCATTGCAGAAATTCGCCGAGCAGTGTGAAGCTGCGGGTAAAGTCGCCCTGCTCAGCGATTTCCGCCACAAGACGGTCAAGGATTATGGCGTTGCGGTTGAGAGCGGCCCACTGCCAAACCAGCGGGCGGTCTTTATCATCGACGGTGAAGGCGTGGTGCGCTATGCCTTTGTTGAGCCTTCCCCTGGAAATTTCCAGGGTGTTGGGCCAGAGCTTGAGGCGTTGCAGCAGATCCAGGCCTAAGTGAATACGGGGGGCGTGTATGGTTCCAGCGCCCCCCGTATTGCTTTGTGCGCTCTGGCTAGCCCTGGGCTTCGCGACTCATCGCGGCGCGATGTTCATCCCACGCTTTCGTGCGTACGTCATCATTCACCAGGATGTCGATCGCGGTCATTGCCAAACTCTTGGCTCCCGCAATAATTGCTTCGTGACCGCGCTCGGTTTTGGTGGCGGCGGCGACTTCTTTGGAGTGCCAGCCCGCTTCTGGCCCGCAGATTCCCAGATAGGCATAGGTCGCGGGAACTTTGTGGCTGACGTTCCCAAAGTCCGTTGAGCCAACACCTTCACTGGCACGTTCGTCCTGCACATCCCGCCCAATCTGCTCCAGATTTTCGCGTAGCACTGCGCCAAGGGCGTGACTCGGCACCATATTGAGATAAGGCCGCATATACTCGCGCCATTCCATGCGGCAGCCAGTCGCCTTGGCTCCAGCCTCAGCGCAGGCAACAATGCGCGTCACCAATTCTTCGCAATAGGCCGCATTGGTGCCGCGCACGCGGAAGCGGCAGGAAGTGTAGGCTGGGATCACATTTGGCGCGCCTCCGCCATAGGTGATCACTCCATGGATCCGCGCGTCGGAGCGCACCTGCTGCCGCAGCAATCCAACACTGCTGAAGAAGATGATCATCGCGTCGAGCGCATTGACCCCCTCGTGCGGGTTCGCGGCGGCGTGGGCTGGGCGACCATGAAACTCAATTTCCAGGCCGTGGGCAACCAATGATGAGGAAAGGGCAATCGTATCTTCGGTCATCGGGTGGACCATGATTGCGGCGTCAACCCCGGCGAAATGACCGTGATCCAGCACGGGAATTTTGCCCCCAGCGTTGGGAACACCCGATTCTTCTGCGGGGGTGCCAAGGACCACTACTGAGCCAGGAAGCTGGCCCGCCAGGGTCGCCAGCGCGATCCCCGCGCCAATCGCTGAAGTGGCAATGATATTGTGGCCGCAACCATGGCCGACATCGGCGAGCGCGTCGTATTCGGCCACGATAGCGACCTTGCCGCCACTGCCGGGGTTGCCTCCTGGCAGGCGTGCCTCAAACGCAGTGGGCAGGCCAGCAATGCCGCGATCAACCTCGGCCCCAAACTCTTCCAGCAGATCGGTGAGTTTAGCCGCTGCCTGATATTCCTCTAAGCCAAGTTCGGGATTATCAGCCATCCAGTCGCTTGTTTCGATCAGTAGGGGGGCGATGCGCTCGACCTCCTGGGCGACGTGCTCTTTCAGTTTCGCTACCTCGGCGGCGGTCATTGGCATAGTCGTGTCCTTTCCTCTGCGCTCAGTACTCATCCCAGCAGGCCGATTATAGCGAACTGGTCGAGTCTGTGGATCGCGCTTGGTGAAAGGTGGTTGCCTAAGAAGTGTTACTCGCTGGTGCGGGAGTACAACGCGCTGAGCGTGTGGAGGCGTCGTTCTAGTGCTGGAGTAAGCTGATCTGCGCGATACCGCCAGGCCCAATTGCCCATACTGGTACCTGGTGTATTCAGTCGCGCCTTGGCCCCGAGATTGAGCAGATCTTGTAAGGGGATGATTGCGGTGTTTGCTACTGAACTCAGGGCGAGCCGAATCAGGTACCAACTGATGGTCGCGGCAGTAGGGCGGCGATCAAGGTATTGGGCAAAGAAGGCCCGTTCGGTCGCGGTAATCTCTGGCCACCAGCCGCGGGTAGTGTTGTTGTCGTGGGTGCCTGTATAGACGACTGAGTGTGGCTCGTAGTGGTGGGGCAGATAGATATTTTCTGGGCCAGAGCCAGCGAATTGCAAGACAACCATCCCAGGCAACCCAAACTGTTTCCGCAGTGCTACAACATCGGGCGTAATGACACCCAGATCTTCAGCAATGATCGGGAGGTTGCCCAGATGTTCGCGGGCGGCTTCAAAGAAGGCGGCTCCTGGCCCCTTCTCCCAGCGGCCTTTGATCGCGGTTTTTTCCTGGCTGGGGATCGCCCAATAGCGTACAAACCCCCGGAAGTGATCGATCCGCATCAGGTCAAACATTGCCCGCGCCGCTTGTAGGCGGGCAAGCCACCAGGCATAGTCATCTCGCGCCATCGCTGACCAACGATAGAGCGGGTTCCCCCACCGTTGCCCTGTCTTGCTGAAATAGTCAGGCGGCACTCCCGCTACTTTCGTCGGTTGCGCCTGCTTATCGAGAAAGAATAGGTGCTGATGCGTCCAGAGATCAGCGCTGTCGTAGGCAACAAAGATGGGAAGGTCGCCGATAATGGCGATCTTCCGCTTCGCCGCCGCCGCTTTCAGGGTGCGCCAGTCGGCGAAAAAACGCTGCTGGCAGAACTGCTGAAAGGCGATTTCGTCGGCGAGTTCTGCCTGTGCTGCTGCCAACGCCGCTGGTTCGCGGTGTACCAGGGCAGGTTGCCATTGCGCCCAGGTATCTTCTGGCCGCTGTGCTTTCAGGGCCATAAAGAGGCTGAAATCAGCTAACCACGGTTGCTTGCTGCCTGATAATTCAGCCCGCTTGTGTTGCGCCTTCGCCCGCGCATAGGCCCGCCGCAACAGACGTTGTTTGTAGGGAATGACCGCGCCGTAGTCGACATAATCTTCTGGAAAGTCGGGACAGTCAGCGAGGTCAGCAGCGGTAAGCAGGCCATCGCGTTGCAGGCGTGCAGTGCTGATCAGGAGGGGGTTGCCCGCAAAGGCGGAGAATGCTTGGTAGGGGGAATCGCCATAGCTGGTTGGGCCAAGCGGTAGGACTTGCCAGCGCGTTTGCCCAGCAGCAGCGAGAAAATCGAGAAAGGCCAGTGCTTCATCGCCAAGTTCGCCAATGCCAAAATTGCCAGGGAGCGAGGTTGGGTGCAGCAGTACTCCACTGGCGCGTTGGATCTTTGGTTGCTGCTTGCGTGCTGGCATCCGTTCTTTACCCTTCTGGCTTGAAGAATACTGCGGCGAGCGGCGGGAGATTAATCGCCATTGAGTTGGGGTAATCACCATGTGGCATCGGCTCACCTTGCGCTCGACCTAGATTCCCCATCCCTTCACCGCCATATTCGCTGGCATTGGTATTCAGCAGCTCTCGGTAGCCAGTTGCTTCGGGTACGGGGATACGATAGCCAACGTGTGGTACAGGCGTGAAGTTGAAGACACAGACAATATATTCGTAGGGCTGGTCAGTGGGGGCGTTCGGGTTATAACCACGCCGGATGAAGGAGATGATCGAATGATCGGCATCGTGAAAGTCGAGCCAGGCAAAACCCTCTGGATCATGATCAAGGCTATGCAGGGCAAGCTCGTCCCGATGCAAGTGGTTCAGTGTCTTCACCAGTTGCTGGATTTGTCGATGTGGTTGCAATTTCAGGGCAGGCCAGTCGATCTGGGTATCGTGATTCCATTCCTGCCGTTGCCCAAGCTCGCCACCCATAAAGAGCAGTTTCTTTCCTGGCTGTGCGTGTTGATAGGCCAGCAGAAGCCGTAGGTTCGCAAACTGCTGCCACTCGTTACCGGGCATCTTATAGAGGAGAGGGCGCTTCAGATGTACTACCTCATCGTGTGAAAGGGCCAGGATGAACTGTTCCGTATAGGCATACATTTGCCGAAAGGTCAGCTTCTGCTGCTCGTACCGCCGATAGAGTGGGTCAAGCCGGAGATAGTCCAGCGTATCGTGCATCCAGCCCATATCCCACTTGAAATTGAAGCCCAAGCCCCCTTCTGCCACGGGTTTGGAAACTCCGGGCCAGGCTGTGGACTCTTCCGCAATCGTGATTGCACCACGGCCTTCTTCATGCACTAGCGAGTTAAATGCACGCAGGAAGTCGATTGCTTCCAGGTGTTCACGCCCACCATACTGATTGGGACTCCATTCGCCATCTTTGCGGCTGTAGTCGAGATACAGCATGGCACTGACAGCATCCACGCGCAGGCCATCGATATGGTATTTGTCGACCCAGAACAGGGCATTTGCCAGGAGGAAGTTTCGGACCTCGTTACGCCCGTAGTTAAATGAGAATGTCCCCCAGTCTGGTTGCGTGCGGCGGCGCCAGTCGTCTGGTTCGTAGAGAAATGTGCCATCAAAATGGGCGAGGCCATGCAGGTCAACGGCAAAGTGGGCAGGTACCCAATCGAGGATAATACCCAGGCCTGCCTGATGGCAGCGATCGACGAAGCGCTGAAATTGGGCTGGCGTGCCAAAGCGACTGGTCGCTGCGTAGAACCCAGTAATCTGGTATCCCCACGATGGATCGTAGGGATGTTCGCTGACTGGCAGGAGTTCGAGATGGGTGAAGCCAAGATTCGTTGCATACGAGATCAGTTGGTCACCAAGTTCGTCATAGGTAAGCCAGCGCCCATCAGAGTGTCGTTGCCAGGAGCCAAGATGGACTTCGTAGATACTCATTGGCGCGGCAGTTGGGGTTGCTTGCTCTCGGGCCGTGATCCACGCTTCATCAGCCCATTGATAGTGGTCCAGGTCAGCAACAATGGAGGCACTCTGCGGACGCAGTTCACTTTGAAAGCCAACCGGGTCTGCTCGTAAGGTTTCAATATTATCGGCACCACGAATCGCGT
Organism: Chloroflexia bacterium; assembly: GCA_039810045.1. Lineage (GTDB taxonomy): Bacteria > Chloroflexota > Chloroflexia > Thermomicrobiales > CADCWN01 > CADCWN01. Next base: position 7,222 of record JBDHWF010000054.1, on the reverse strand, counting down.
ACTTATAGACGGTCCCAGATTCTAAGCCCGGGATAAAGATCTCCCAGATTCCTGAACTGCCAAGTGAGCGCATCGGCAGGGAACGATCGTGCCAGGAATTGCCATCGCCAACGAGACTGACACCACGGGCATTCGGCGCCCACACGGCGAATGAGACCCCCCGAATCCCCTCAATCTGGCGGGGATGCGCGCCGAGAATGTTGTACAGTTGGAAGTGGTTCCCCTCTGTAATCAGGTGGAGATCAAGTTCGCCAATCGTGGGTAGAAAGCGATAGGGGTCGCCTTGTTGCCAGGTGAAGATATCGCGTTGTAGTTCAAAATAGTAGTTGAAGTGCGTGAACCTGTCGGGAATGACGCCACCAAAGATCCCCGCCTCATCAAGAAGCTCCAAGGGGAAACGCTGCTGTCCTTCTGCTTCTACGACAGTCACCCGCTCCACGTTGGGGAAAAAGGCGCGTACTACTAATACGGTTGCAGGTGTTGGGGCAGTCTGTTCGTCGTCAGGCGTCCCTGTTGTAGGTTGTGGTGTCTCTGCCACTTCGACCAGATGCATTCCCAAAAAGCTGTGGGGATTGCTGTGGGTGCCTGCTTTGAGCGCCACGATTGCGCTAGAAGAATGGCTAACCTGATTGATCGTCATTTCCTTCTTACTTCCTTACGCCCCTCTTGCTACCAGTGTTCCACTGAGGAGCCAAGGGTCGATCATCCAACAATTATTCTGCCGCTACTGGGTCAGAATGCACCCCCGCGGGATGACTCAAAACAACGAGCGAATGGGCGGCCAGCGGATAGGTCGTTGTGGTACAAGGTTGGCCTGCTGGTGTGGCGGGCCGCGCACTGTCAAGAACCAGCGACCAATGCGCTGGATCGTGTAATGGCAATGTGAATGCCAACGATTGCTCACTGGCATTGAGCAGAATCAGTAACAGCTTATCGTGTTCAGGTTGGCCTTCGGGGTCGCGAGTATCAACCCCCTGGTTATTCAGCCAGATCCCCAGTGTTTGGGTATGGGGGCTGCTCCAGGCCTCGCCACTGAGTTCAGTCCCATCGGGATCAATCCAGAGAATATCTGGTGGTGGTGTACTGCCGAGTGGCCGATAGTGGAAATAGTCGCGTCTTCGCAGCAATGGATGGTTGCGCCGCATCGCGATCACGCGTTTTGTCCAGGCGAGTAATTCCTGGCCTGCTTTGTCGGGCTCCCAGCTTTGCCACGTGATCGGGTTATCCTGGCAGTAGGCATTGTTATTGCCATCCTGGGTTCGCCCAATTTCATCACCATGCAAGAACATTGGCACACCTTGCGAAATGGCGAGTGTGGCGAGTTGATTGCGCATTTGTTGAAGCCGGATTGCAGCAATGCCGGGATCCGTCGTGGGCCCTTCAACACCATAATTAACACTGTAGTTGTGATCAGTGCCATCGCGGTTCTGTTCGTTATTAGCCCAGTTATGTTTGGTGCTGTAGGAAACGAGATCACGTAAGGTGAAGCCATCGTGTGCAGTGACGAAGTTGATTGATGCTTGTGGCCCGCGACCATTGTGCGCGAAGATGTCATTGCTGCCTGTGAGACGATAGCCGATGTCGGTGACCTGCCCAGCATCGCCGCGCCAGAATCGGCGCATGGTGTCGCGATAGCGATCGTTCCACTCGGCCCAGCGGATCGGAAACCGCCCTAATTGGTAGCCATTCGCGCCAACATCCCACGGTTCGGCAATCAGCTTGACGCGGGCAAGGACGGGGTCCTGCGCGATCACATCGAGAAAGGAGTTTGCCCCTGGTGTGCCAGCCTCACCGCGCGTCAGGGCGGGCGCAAGATCGAAGCGGAAGCCATCGACGTGCATTTCCTCGACCCAGTAGCGCAGACTATCAAGAACAAGTTGGAGCGTGCGCGACTGGGCAAGATCAACCGTATTCCCACAACCAGTGGTATCAATATAGCGGCGCGGGTCATCAGCTTGCAGATGATAATAGGTCTGATTATCGAGCCCCCGAAACGAGACTGTCGGGCCATACTGATCGTATTCGGCGGTGTGGTTATAGACCACATCCAGCAGCACTTCCAGACCAGCGCGGTGAAGCGTGCGCACCATCGACTTAAACTCGGCTACCTGTTCGCCACGGGTGCCAGTGGCGGCATAGTGCCCATGAGGGGCAAAGAACCCCAGCGTGTTATACCCCCAATAATTGCTCAATCCCGCCTGGATGAGCTTCCAGTCGTCCATAAACTGGTGGACTGGTAATAGCTCAATGGCGGTAACGCCCAGGTCGCAGAGGTACCGCACAACCCGCTCATCCGCCAGACCTGCATAGGTGCCACGCAATGATTCTGGCAGGTGGTGATTGAGGGCCGTAAAACCGCGCACGTGGGCTTCATAGATGACGGTACGCGACCAGTCAGTACGTGGCGGGCGGTCATCACCCCAGGTGAAGGCGCGATCAACGACCACGCTCTTTGGGGCCGTTGCGCCGCTATCATTTCCGTCGCGCTGGCGGTCGCGGTCGTCATGACCGAGCGGGGGAAAGTTGAATTGGTCGTCATGGACGGCAATTGACCCAGTGATCGCCAGCGCATAGGGATCAATCAGCAATTTCTGGGGGTCGCAACGCAGGCCACGGTCGGGATCGAAAGGGCCGTGGATGCGATAGCCATAGAGCTGACCAGGGCGGATCGTTGGCAGATAACAGTGCCAGATCCCCTCAGTTTGCTCCGTCAGCGTGATGCGGGCTACTTCGAGCGCGCCGTTTGGTTCATCAAAGAGGCAGAGTTCGATCTGTTCAGCAACGTCGCTGAAGATGGCGAAATTCGTGCCGCCGCCATCCCAGGTCGCGCCGAGCGGGTAAGGAACCCCAGCAAGAATGTGCTGTATTGGTGTCATAGGGCGTGACAGCGAACGCTAGGGGTTTGCTGTTGAGCAGGACAAACATATGGCGCAGGCGTAGTGAGCCGTGCATTGCGTTTGGGCCAGGAATCGTGTTGCATCATCAATTTACTCATTATCCGTAAAGCCAATCAGCCGCTTAATTGCATTAGCAGGAATAGTAACCATCGCGGGCCGATTAGCCAACTCGTAGCGCAGTTCGTATAACGCTTTGGCAATGATGAAAAGTCGTAGCAGGGCGAGTCTGCTCGCCTTTGCTGGCGGTAGAAAAGGTGTTGGTGTATTGTCTGCCTCTGCCCAATATGCTGCTAGAAACCGTTGTTGTAACGTTGCTGAGAGAGCTGCTGCTACGGTGCTTTGTTGATCGTTGCCCGCCGCAGTGAAGGCGGCATAGTCGAGTGAGCGCAGCATTCCCGCAACATCTACCAGGGGGTGTTGGTGCCGCTGACGGTAGGCGAGCGGGCGAGCAGGTTCCCCCTCAAAGTCCAAGATTTTTAGCCCCGCTGCGCCACGAATCACCTGCCCCAGATGGTAATCGCCATGAACACGAGTGATCAGTCCGGGGGTGGCGATATTGGGCGGCGGTGTATGCTGGATACGAATGAGGGCTTGCTGTAAGCGTGGATCAGTAACGGTCATTTGTTCCACGGCCTGGAGCGTGAGTGTCGCTTCTTTGTTGATCGCGGTCGTCCAGGTCGCCAGATCAGTTGGGGTCGCCACCTGTGGCGCAAGACCAACAGCGGTTGCTGCGGCCAGTGTTGCATGCATTTGCGCGGTGATCTGGCCGAGTGCCTCAGCAGTTGTGGTGAGAGTGGGGTATTCCTGTAGCCAGTTGCTTAGGGCCGCTGGCGTCGTAGCCTGCAATGCCGCCTGGCACTCTGTCACCGCCCATTCCCAGGCATCGCCTTGATTTGGCACTAACTCTTGCAGTAATAGGAGTGCCATCGCGTCATCAACTGCTTGATCGCCATTCATAAGCCGTCCAGCACCAATGATCTGTGGGACAGCCCTGAAGCCTGCCTCGACCGAGAGGTACCGACCCAGTGTAAGCTCTGGATTGGGGCCTGCCTCTAACCGCCGATAGACTTTCATAATCGCCTGATCGCCATAGATCACGGAACTGTTACTTTGCTCGGCACTGCTGAGGCGACTGGTGAGTGTTGGCGAGAGTTTGCGGGCGACGGTTGTTGGTTCGCCCTGGAGTTGCAGCCCTGACCCAGCGAGCGTTTCGCCCGCCAGGATGAGGCGCAATAGGCGTTGTTGTACCGCAGGCTGCGCGAGTGCTTCGGTGATTACGCCATCAGGAGTGGCATACAGAAAGAGCGGGTGTTGTGAGGCAAAGCCATGATCATCAGTAGCCCTGAGCAGGCAGAGGACCGTTGGCGGCGTGGTCGTGTCAGGCATAGCAAGCCAGGCGGTGATCGTGACTGCAGTAAGAGTGCGCGTGTGACCACCAAACCAGCGTTGTTGGCGTAACCACGCTGGCAATTGCTGTTCAAGGTTTTCGCGCACGCGCTGGTCAGCCAGGGCTACAGTTAGATCGTCCTCAGTGGCGGCGCTACGTAAGGTTAATGCGCTCACTCAGCGGCCTCGGGACGCAACTCAAACCAGTAAAAGTTGTGCGGGCCAAAGGTGAGCAGATAGGGCAGTTCGCCAATCTTCGGGAAGGGGATACGGCCAAAGACCTCGATTGGTTGATACCCTTTGTATTGAGAGAGATCCAGTTCAGCAGGCTGCGAAAAGCGGGAGAGGTTATAGGCGCAGAAGATCGTTAGCCCCTGATATTCCCTGACGAATGAGAGGATATGCCGATTCTCTGGATAGACAAAGGTGATCGACCCACGCCCAAAGACCCCATACTCCTGCCGGATCTTGAGCAACCGCTTGATCCAGGACAGCAGCGAGGAGGGCGTACGTTCCTGGGCTTCGACATTGACGGCCTCATACCCATAGACTGCATCGCGAATTGGTGGGAGATACAGTCGCTGTGGATCTGCCCGCGAGAACCCAGCATTGCGGTCGGCGCTCCACTGCATCGGGGTGCGCACCCCGTCACGATCACCCAGGTAGATATTGTCGCCCATGCCAATTTCATCGCCGTAGTAGATGACTGGGGTGCCGGGTAGACTGAACAGCAATGCATGGAGCGTTTCCATGCGTCGTCGACTATTGTCGAGCAGTGGGGCAAGGCGGCGGCGAATCCCAACGTTGATCCGCATTCGAGGATCCTGGGCATATTCGTGATAGAGGTAGTCGCGTTCATCTTCGGTCACCATTTCGAGAGTTAGTTCATCGTGATTGCGCAGGAAAAGGCACCACTGGCAGTTATCGGGGATAGCTGGTGTTTGCTGCAAGATCTCCACAATTGGCTTGCGTTCTTCCTGCCGGATCGCCATGAAGATTCTGGGCATCACTGGGAAATGAAAAGCCATGTGGCATTCATCGCCATCACCAAAGTAGGGGCGTACATCGGCGGGCCACTGATTTGCTTCGGCCAGCAACATTCGCCCAGGAAAATACCGATCAACGTGGGCGCGTAGTCGTTTCAGGAAGGCGTGCGTTTCGGGCAGATTCTCACAGTTGGTACCTTCGCGCTCAAAGAGATAAGGAATTGCATCGAGTCGCAAACCATCTACTCCCATTTCCAACCAGAAGTCGAGGACACTCAATACTTCCTCTTGTACTTTGGGGTTGTCGAAATTCAGATCAGGTTGATGGCTGAAGAAGCGATGCCAGTAATAGGCACCAGCCGCGTTATCCCAGGTCCAGTTCGATGGCTCGGTATCGGTGAAGATAATCCGGGCTTCCTGATAGCGTTGATCAGTGTCGCTCCAGACATAGTAATCACGGTACGGCGACTGTGGGTCTTGGCGGGCCTGCTGAAACCACTGATGCTGGTCGGAGGTATGGTTGATCACCAGTTCGGTGACGACACGCAGGCCGCGTTGGTGGGCCTCGTTGAGAAAGAGCTTGAAATCGTCAAGCATGCCATAGTCAGGATGAATTTCCCGAAAGTCGGCGATATCGTACCCCCCATCTTTCAGCGGGGAAACGTAGAACGGCAGAACCCAGAGGCAGTTGACGCCGAGCGATTGGATATAGTCGAGTTTGCTCATCAGGCCAAGGAAATCGCCATTACCATCGTTGGTTGAGTCGAAATATGAGCGCAGGCTGACCTCGTACAGGATTGCATCTTTGTACCAATCGGTTTCTGCTGTAATAGGTGCCGATGTTTGTGCAGTCATCATAACTCCTAACAAATGATCGTCGCTGATGAGCAGCCTAAGCAGGTTCGATTCGCAGGATATGGACAGGTTCGGCCTGTGGGTCGAGCCAGACCCAGCCATGCAGACCCTCCCACGGCCAACGGGCATCAGTAAGCAGGTCGTGCATGATGTAGTAGCTTTGCTCATCCAGCCCCAGGACTGCACCGTTGAGGTGGACCCAACTGCCTTGGGGGGCGAACGGATCAAGGTTCATGATAATCACCAGACGATTCGCGTCGTCTGCGCTCACTTTGCTATAGGTCAGGATGTTCGGGTTATCAGCGTAGTGAAAAGCGATATTTGTCCAGAGCCGCAGGGCGGGGTTTTCGTGGCGGATCGCATTGAGCCGCTGGATGTACGCATTGATATTTCCCGGCGCTTCCCAATCGCGCACGCGGATTTCATATTTCTCTGAGTTAAGATATTCCTCTTTGCCATGATGCAGCGGTGTATTCTCGATCAGTTCAAAACCACTGTAGACCCCATAGGTTGGCGAACAGGTGGCAGCTAAGGCGATTCGTACTTTGAATGCTGGGCGTCCACCCGTTTGCAAATATTCAGTCAGAATATCCTGAGTATTGGTGAAGAAATTTGGCCGGAGGAAGTCTGGTTGGTGCGATTGCGTCAGTTCCGTGAGGTATTCCTCAAGTTCGCTACGAGTATTGCGCCAGGTGAAGTAATGGTAAGACTGCGTGAAGCCGATCTTCGCCAGTTCTTGTACACGTTTCGGTCGCGTAAATGCTTCGGCCAGAAAGATCACATTGGGATGGTCGCGCTTGACTTCGGCGATCAGCCACTCCCAGAAGGCAATCGGCTTGGTGTGGGGGTTGTCGATGCGGAAGATTTCCACCCCATGATTGACCCAGTGCAGAAAAACCCGCTTCAACTCTTCCCAAAGGGCGACGTAATCAGCGCACCACATATCAAGGGCGACGATATCCTCATATTTCTTCGGCGGATTCTCGGCATATTTGATCGTACCATCGGGGCGACGACGGAACCATTCGGGATGTTCGCGGACATAGGGGTGGTCTGGGGAACACTGGATAGCGATATCCAGGGCGATCTCCATCCCAT
>JBDHWF010000053.1:0-24296 GCA_039810045.1 Chloroflexia bacterium | reverse complement strand
GAGATCGATGTCGATAATCGGGGGCTCAACGTCAAAGTGAGCGAGGAGGAATTAACCAAGCGCCTCGCCAACTGGACCCCACCAGCCCCGAAATATACCAGCGGTGTCTTCGCCAAATATGTCGCACTCGTCGCCCCAGCGACCGAAGGAGCCGTGACCCGTCCGCCCGAAGTCGTCTAGCCCGCGAGCGGTAAATCACGAACTAAGGAAGCAGGGCAGCGTAACGTTACGCTGCCCTGCTTCGTGTCCAAAATACGGCGATTCTCCGCCAATTTTCGCTCTGCCCACTGTCCGAACCAGGGCCAACACGCTATACTGCTTTGCCAGGATGGTGGAACGACGACGAAACAATCCTTGCCCGGAGACAAGGGCCAGCCAACGAGCGCGACAACGGACGCGAGGCTGGCGCGTTCTTATTCCATTGCTCCTGCTTTTGCTGGTGCCGGGACTGGGCGGATTTGCCCCGCCCGTGGGCCAGGAACCGGGCCTACTGCCTGGCGGGCCAGAGAGCGAACCATTTACGCTCTATAATCTGACACAATTGCGAAGTCAGCCCGCCCCACCAGCCATCACCGCCCGCAGTGCCATTGTTTGGGACGCTACTGCTGGGGCGGAGCTTTTCTCGAAAGCCCCCGACGAGCAGATTCCTCCGGCGAGTATCACCAAGATCATGACCTCACTGGTCGCCCTTGATCTCCTGAAACTTGACACCAAGATCACGATCGATAAGCGCGATATCACGTTGCCAGAGTACGAAGAATCGACGATGCACCTGGAAGCAGGGGATACGCTCACCTTCGAGGATCTGCTCTATGGAATGCTGGTTGTTTCCGGCGGCGATGCTGCCCGCGCCACCGCCCGCGCCGCTGGGACAGTGCTGCTGGCGGGGACACAGGGCGATCCGATCGTGCGCTTTGTGCAGGAGATGAATACGCGCGCCACCAAACTCGGTCTGAAAAATACGCACTTCACCAATCCCCAGGGCGACGATGCCCCCAGCCATTACAGCAGTGCCCGTGATATTCTCCGGCTGGCCGATGAAGCATTGAAGCAGCCAGACTTCGCCCGTATCGTTGCCACGAAAACGATCACCCGCACGACTGTTGATGGCGTCAGCACCTTCCAGATGGAGAATACGAATAAACTGATCTTCATGCGCGAAGGGATTCATGGCGTCAAGACCGGGACCACTGACGGCTGCGGGGAATGCCTGGTTAGCGCCCAGTGGGGGCCAGGTGGGCGCATCCTGGCGGTAGTGCTTGGCTCAGCCGATCGCATTGCTGACACAACAATCTTGCTCGATTGGACAAATGCAGCCTACCGCTGGGTTGCCGTTGGACAAGGAAACGAGCTACCGGGACTCAACGCCGCCCTGACGCGCTGGGGGCTTGCCTTCCATGACCGCCGCACGCTCGTCCTCCAGACCTGGGAGGCTTCTTCGCTGCGCTACCGCCTGATTATTGAACGCAGCACGGAGCAAGCTGATGCACCACGTGGTCAGGTGATCTTCTCCACCCCCACGCGCGAGGTGTTGCGCTTGCCCCTTTATACGGCCCCGCCACCGACCCCCGCGACACCCGGCACCCCGAAGCCATGATCAAGCAAGCGATGAAAAGACGAAGCGGAGTGAAAACGAGATGACCAGCGAACGAAACGACACAGCAACAGCAAACAGTTCCACCCTGGAACGGTTGCAAAAGGTTCTGGCCGCTCGTGGGGTAGCCTCACGTCGCGCTGCGGAAGAAATGATTATCGAAGGGCGCGTATCCGTCGATGGTCGTGTCGTCACCGAACTCGGCACCAAAGTTGACCCGCAGAAGGCGGTAATTCGGGTTGGCGGGCGAATTCTGAAACAACCACCGCTGATCTACTACATCCTCAATAAACCACGCGGCTACATTACCACTGCCAGCGACCCCGAAGGCCGCCGCACGATCTACGAACTGCTGGATCCCGCCGACCAGCGTGAGCGCGTCTACCCCGTGGGCCGCCTGGATATGGACAGCGAAGGGCTATTGCTGCTGACGAATGATGGCGAACTAGCCCATCGGGTGAGCCACCCACGGTATCGAATCGACAAAGAGTACAATGCCCTGGTCGATGGGTCACCAGCACCGGGGGCGTTGGCACGGCTGGCCGCCGGAGGCTTTCTGGTTGATGGCGGGCGCACCAGTCCGGCTGATGTCAGCGTATTAGGCCACGAGGCTGGTGGAACCTGGCTACGAGTGATCATTCACGAGGGCCGCAAGCGCCAGGTACGCCGCATGATGGAAGAGATCGGGCATCCTGTACGCCGCCTGCGCCGGGTACGGCTGGGGCAACTGACCCTGGCAGGATTGCCTGCAGCAGCCTATCGCCCCCTGACGCCAGAAGAATTGACTCGCCTGAAGCTGCTGGTTGGCCTGGAGAAAAAGAAGCCTACACCGAAAGATGAGCAGCGCACCACCAGCCGCCCCCGCGATGAACGAGCGCCAACACAGACCCTGGGTGCGGGTCGCCCGCGCTCACGCCAGGGCCACGCTGGGCAGGAGAGCAGTACACCCACCTATCGCAGAACTGGCGATAGTCCGGCCAGACCCAGCCAGGGGCGCAGGCCGCAACGCGACAACCGAGGCGGAGGAACAGGAACAGGAGGAGGGCGTGGTGATCGGAAGCCAGAGCGGGGCCAACAGCGGCGGTCCCGCCCCTAGGGCCTTGCCAAAAATTATCGCCATCGATGGCCCAGCGGGTGCGGGGAAAACCACCGTTGCGGAGGCACTAGCGAAACAACTGGGGTATCTCTATTTCGATACGGGTATTCTTTATCGTACCGTGACCCTGGCCGCCCTACGCCACAACCTGACGCTCGACGATCAGGCAGCCCTGGCCACCCTCGTTGACGAGATCGTGATCGCCATCACTGCGGCTACGGTCAACGATGGCCGGCATCTAACTGTGCTTCTCGATGGCGAAGATGTCACCTGGGCGATTCGCACCCCCGAAGTCAATCAGAATGTCTCGATTGTGAGCGCGCAAAAGGTAGTGCGTGAATCGCTGCTCCAGCGCCAGCGGGCCATTGCCGCCCAAGGGGGGGTGATTATGGCTGGACGAGATATTGGCACCGTTGTCCTCCCCAATGCTGATCTCAAAATCTACCTTGACGCTTCCCCCAAAGAACGCGCCATTCGGCGGGCTGCTGAAGAACAGGCCCGGGGAATTCAACGCCCATTTGAGGCGGTACAGGAGGAGATCGATCAGCGCGACGAGCTTGACTCACACCGGGCAGTCTCACCACTCCGGCAGGCGGAAGACGCGGTGGTCGTCAATACTGATGGCCTACCCATTGATCAGGTGTTGGCGAAAATCAATGCAGTCATCAGCGAGCAAGCGTGACGACCACTAAGACTGCACCACCGCAACGAAAACGTCGCACCCTGCTCAGCCGCTTCAAGTGGGCGCTCTACGCTGGCTTACGTGCAGTGGTGCGCGTGCTAGCCTATTGGTTGATTGGGCTGCGTGTCACCGGGCGCGAGAATGTCCCTAAGCAGGGTCCGCTAATTCTTGTGGCAAACCATTTACATAACTTCGACATGATTGTGCTTGGGGCGGCATTACCTCGGCCAATTTTCTACATGGCGAAACGGGAACTCTTTGCCGGCAACAAGTTCTTCAGTTGGCTGATCACGCAAATGGGCGGCTTTCCAGTCAATCGCAACTCCATTGATCGTGCGGCCCTGAAGCAAGCTGGACTCCTGCTCGACGAAGGGTTGATTGTGGGGATCATGCCCGAAGGGACGCGCAGCACCAGCCGCCAACTGATGCCAGGCAATCCTGGGGTCGCGCTAATCGCCTATCAGAATAATGTACCACTCCTGCCAGTCGGGATTACTGGTACGCAGCATCTCCCATTCGATGCGAAAAATAGCGGTGAGCGCTGGCTAGGCCGCCGAACGACGGTCACGATTGGCAAACCGCTGACGCTTCCACCACGGCAGCGCGGGCAACGGCTTGATCTTGATGCCGCCACCAATCAGATCATGTATGCGATTGCCGATCTTTTGCCGCCGAGCTACCGTGGAGCCTACGCCCACCACAACCAACCACCAACAGGTACTTCCGCCCAAGTAGAGCCAGATCAGTAACCCCGTTGCTTATCAACGACGTTGTGCAAGGGTATGCCAGCGAGAAACCGCCGGACATTTTCGTGAATAATGGCGTAGGCGCGCTGCCCATATTTGGGCGTGATCCCCCCGTAATGTGTCAGCAGAATCAAGTTTGGCGCATTCCAAAGCGGGTGATCAGGGGGTAGTGGCTCTGGCTCTGGCACGTCTGTCCCACAGCCAGCAATCGTCTGGTCGTGCAACGCAGTGATCAGGGCATCCTGGTCAATAATCGCCCCTCGCCCAACATTGTAGAGGTAAGCCGTTGGCTTCATCTGGCGCAACTCCGCCGCGCCGATCAAACCTTCAGTCTCAGAGGTGAGCGGTAGACAGATCACAACATGGTCAGCATCAGCCAGCAGGCCGGCGAGGTTATCAGCGGCAAACTGCTGATCCAGTAATCCCTCAGGCACCGGGCGTGCTGAACGCCGCCAGCCAGTGACCCGCATCCCCAGCCCTTTCGCCTTCCGCGCCATCGCCTCCCCAATGTGACCAAGGCCCAGAATCCCCATCGTCTGACCTTCCACCTCAAAGATCCCGGTGGGCCAGAAGAACCGATGCTCGCCTTGTTGATTGATAATCTGCTCAGGCAAACGCCGCGCAAACGCAAAGAGCATTGCCAGCACTTGTTCCGGCACACTGGCAACGTGAACACCGACACAGGTGGTACCAACAATATCAGTACGGGCCTGCATCCCTGGCGTACAGAGCGCATTGGCCCCCGCCCCGGTGGACTGTACCCAGCGCAACCGCGTTGCCTGTGGCAAAAGTTCCTCTGGTATATCGCCAATCATCGCATCGGCTTCGGCGATATAACGGGCGCGTACTGCGGGATCACCTTCATACGAGATAAAGCGTACGGTGGGGAAATCTGCCGCGAGTTTGGCGCAATAGTCGACCCCATCATTGCGCCCCATATTGCCACCAACCAGAATCGTCGGTCGTGTCTCATCACCCATGTGTGCTACTCCCTGCTAGATCAATTGTGCAGGGAGGATAGCGAACTGCGCCGAGACACGCAAAAAACTACCGTCTGCGCCGATCGGCAACCCGCGCGGTGAGGTACAGGAAGGCCAGTACCAGGAAGAACAGTGCTTCAACAATGAGGTCAATATAGATTAGTCCTGATAATGACGTGCGATATTGCACCTCGGTGGCGAAAAAGGTAATCGCCGCCCCCAGCCCCAACCCCACCAGCATCAAGTCTGGTTGCCGCCGAAACGCGGCGAGGAAGAGAATCAGACCAATCAGCGCGACCAGGGCCTGCACCATTGTACTGGGGAAATCGCGTTGCAAATGCATCGCCGAAGGCAGCGCAGGAATCGCCACAATCCGCGCCAACAACGGCCAGAACCCAGTGATCAGGTAATAGAGACCCTGCACTGCCAGCACTAACCGCAACACCCGCCAATAGTTGAGCACGCCACGCGGCTTCGCTACTGGTTCGTCCACCAGCAATGATCCGACACCCATCTTGGTATCATCAAGCGGCTCTTGCGAGGTATAACTCATGTTGCGCATCCTTCCATACTGCCTGCTAACATAAGCGATGCAGCACTTGAAACAACGAACCCTAACTCTAGCGGCAGTGTGCCCATTACCGCGCCCCTTTCAACCCCCTGCTGACAGTGCAGGGACAGGATCATAAGCGATCTACGCAAAAAGTAAGGTGGGCGTTCGCTTTGCAATCACCCACCTTACTGCTGCATCATTGTTGACTACAGAACCACTACCTATTCACACCCGCGGCAGCCTCGTATCGTGCTGATGATGGCAGCATTGGGGCCAAGAGGCGTTGCGCCGCCAACACGTGAGGACAGGCATCAGCTTCGCCAAAGAAGTAACACGCACATTGCCAATGACCATCAGTTACCGCCAGTTGGTGCGCGTCATTACTCCCGTGGAAGGTCGCATCAAACGCGGTCAAGGCAAATCGTTCGGGCTCCTCACTATAGCGCTTCGCTTTGTCCAGCTTCCCAATAATTGCGGTGCCAGGATCGACTGCCCATTTCGTTTGCTCATAGCGTCCAGCCATTGGCAACATGGGGTCGAGCATGCGCTGCGCGGCCATAATGTGCGGACAAGAACCAAAATGCTCAAAAGTGTGACAATTACAGTGCCACTGCTCATTTTCAAAGGTCAAATCATAATCATCGTTACTACCATGGAACCGGGCCGCAAGGCTGGTGATATGAATCCGCTCTGGCTCTTGCTCATACCGTCGCGCCTTTTCGATCTTGCCGATCATGCTGGAGTTCATTGTTAGCCTCCTCTGCTGATCACTGATACCGTTCTCGCCCGTATCACCCTGATACGAGCCTACACCGTTGCACTCCTCTACACACTAACCCAATGGCGATCATCTGCTCGTTCCGCTGGAAGCTGAGGAACCAAAAAGCACCGCTGCCTGAGGCATACGGTGCTTCACTTCAGAGAAAATGCCACGAGCAGGCGATGCTTCATCATCGTCCCCTATCTGCGACTATCCCCCAACTCCATATATCGGATTATAGATCGAATCGCCAGGTTGTCAATCCACTCAGCTGTTCGTTAGCAATAAATACTACGCCGATTTTATCGCGAACGTTCGCGAGTTAATCTGCTTTCGGATCTTGCCCTTCAGGGGTAGGGGCTTTTCGTGGTGCGCGCCGCCGCTTTGGCTTCGCTGGTGGTGGTTCGTCAATGGCTGGCGCAAGCGGTAGCTCCGTGTCGGGGCCGCTTTGAACCACTGTTGCCTCGACAACGGGGGCCACTTCATCGGTCACTTTCACAGCAGGCTTCTGGCGGGGGGCACGGCGGCGCGGCGCTGGCGGGGCATCCTGCACTACTGGCAGCGATGGCGTAATCTCGGCAACGGGCGCTGCATCTGGCCTGACCTGATCAGTGTTTGCTGACGGCGCCTGAAGCACTTCAGAAAGATTGGCATTCGGTGCTTCAGCGTTCGTGGCCGACTCCAACTCAGCACTATCGGCGGGCTTACGCCGCCGATTGCGGCTCCGGCGGCGCGGTGGTATTTCTCCTGTTGGCGATTCTTCTGGCACGGCGTCGCTATGATCGCGATCGGTCGTTTCCTGTGGCACGGTAGTCGCCACAGGCATCGGTTGTACTTCCGCAATACCTGGTGGCATTGAAAGAGCCTCGTTTGTTGGCCCTTCAGCCAGTGGAGCAACCTCGCCGTTGCTGGGTTGTTCCTGGTTAGGTTCAGCGGTGTTGATACTGGTTGGCCCAGCGATTTGCAGATCTTCATCATACTGGATCGTGGGCAAAGCACTGTCGAGTGGCAGCACCGCCCGCCAGCGTTCGTCGATCCCTTCTTCGGTCACCCCAAAGAAGATACGAAGCCGCTCGCCACCATTCCCCTGCGCCCGCTGATTTCCTAACTCCCGGTAGATCAGGTTATAGCGGCACATCCCTTCGGCTTGCCGATACCCTTTCCAAAAACCAAAGCGGCGATCACCGTCATCCCAACGAATTTCATCTGGTTCAATAACATGTTCCTCGACCTGCAAGATGGCATAACGCCAGAGCCGCCGGGCTGACTCACGGGTCACATTACGCACCACACGCCGATTTCGGAGATCGCGCACGGTATGGTAAATCAGCCCATTGCGCTCGGTTGAGGCAATAATTTCCACCCCAGTACGTGGCACTGGTGTTGGTTCCTGCTGGCGCTCCCGCTCAGCCGCGGTAGCCTGTTGTACCGCCACTTGCTGCGGATCGCGTGGTGCAGGAAGCCACCCTTCCGAAACCAGATCATCTGTTGGTACTGACGGAGCGGCAGGTACTTCAGGAACTGCTCGCTCCCAGCTAAGCGATCGTTCCATACCCTGCCCAGGCAAGGCAATGACTGGCTCAATCCCTAGCGGCTGCGGTTCCTGTGTGGCAGAGCGTACCAGTTGCACAATCTCATCGCGCAAGGCCAGAGCCGTTTCCCCTTCCTGACGTACATAAATATAGCCCGGTTCGAGCGCATACGGCGTTTCCGTGCCTTTCGGCACCGTCACAACCAGCACTGTCTTACCGTCACTGGTCAGGGTTTCGACATCTGGGGTAACGGGTGGCACAATCTGCCGCTCCGACTCAGACCGAATCAGTTCCGTCAGTTCTGTTGCTCCCTCCACACCACGAATGGCCTCCTGCGGATCAGCATTCGCCCCAACATAAATCACCCCACCATTCGTATTAGCAAAGGCAGTAATATCGCGCAAAATCGCCTTTACCCGGATGCGTGGTGGCCCTGGGACATCCTGAAATGCCTGGACAATCGTCGCGCCTTCCTCGCGGGCAGCAGTGAGGGGGTCAAATGGGTGTTCCTCTGGGGCGCGGGCTGGCCGTGTTCGACCAAAATCAGTGGAGGAAAAGAGCGCTTGCAGCGCGGCAAAGCTGACCTCTGGCAAAAATACCTCGGTGGCGCGATCGCCCACGCCAAGGTTCTTTTCTGGTCGCAGGGGATCGCGCACCAACCGATGGGCATCTGAGCCCTGAATACAGTGCATTCGCCGTGGGTATTCTGGTTTTGAACCATTGAAGAACCTGGAAGTGGCCCGTCGGCTGGTGCTTTCCAGGTCGGTCACTTCCAGGGCGTGCAGATTCGGATCCTGGGTATAGGCGATCTTGGTCTGCCCGCCAAAGCCCAGCCCAATCATAGCAATCCCGTGCGTCGAGTTGACGTGTGCGCCGATTACCAGGCCGCCAGCCCCCGCAATAATTTCGTAGGCCCGCAAAACATCAGTGGTCGCGCCCACTTCGCTGGCCCCCTGATCAAGTTTCTCCTCGGGGATATTCAGTTGCAGCAGTGTGTGCTCAACTTTTCGCACTGACGTTTCAGGGGGGAAGATCCCAAGAATATGGAAACCGAATGTGGCGGTAAATTCGAACCCTGGCAGAACAAGTACCCGCTCCGTTAGGCGATGGTACTCTTGTAAACGGCGTGCTTCGTCCGGCAAGAGTCGCCCGCTCGTCTCCAAAAACTCAAGCTGGCTGATCTCCTGCCGCATCGCGGCATAGCCAGCGACACTGTTATGATCAGTAAAGGCAATAATATCGAGGCCACGGGCTTCCGCCCGCTGGAGTAATTCGAGGTAGCTTACCCGTGGCTCCTGATAGTCACCAGAGCCAGGAGTGTGCAAATGCAGGTCAATCCGTCGCCAAAGGAATTGTGGTTCCGCGTGTATCGCCGTCGGGCGTCCGCGTGATCGTCGTCGAGTCAAAGGCGTCTTCTCGCGTCTCCTTACATAGCCCGACAGCAGTGGTTGCCGCGCGGCAAACGCCAGCCTGTGTCGGATAAAGTTACGGTTAGTGTAGCATAGCTCCTGATCAGTCGTCACAAAAACAGGCAAGTTCGGCAGATAACGTGCGCGTCCGCTTCGTCCAGCGTCAGCGATGATCCGCTGCATTGCCCTCGCCAACAGCCGTTCCCTGTGCTACTCTCTGTGCTAGCAATCTGTTTGGCAGGCAAGCAGCAATCTGGTGTGGGTGAATGACAAATCTCGTGAGCGATCCGCGGCTGTGGCTGCTTATTGGTGTGGCAATCCTGTTAATCTTCACGGTCGAAGCGGTCGAGAGCTACGTCGAAGGAGTATGGCCTCAGTTACGCCACGACGCCCCGTCCTTTCGCACCCAGGCAATTGGGCGCTCACTCTGGGTAGCGGTCGCCTTTCTGCTCTTACCAGGGATCGTCCTGGCCCTCTGTAATCTGGGGTTACTCGTCTGGCAGGGGCTGCCCCAGAATAATACCCAGATCTTTGGGGCGTTCTTTCTCGGTATTGGGTGGTTGATCTTCACCTTAACCAGTATCGATCTGGCAGGCTGGGGACAATATATGCGGCGAGTTGGGCCAGCCGCGCCACTGGGCCTGATTGTCTGCTTACTGGTGGGGGATTTACTCCTCCTCGCGGCGATCCTTGATCTCCTGCCAGCGATCCGCCGCTAAGCGGTGCTGACGGCATAGCTCTTGCAGGTTCATAGTGTTACCCGTCTTCGTGCCGCGCAATCGGGCCTATACAGAGGGCTACCAGCGCGGCGTATTACTGGAAATAGAAAGGAACCGATCATGTCTGGTCGAGATTTTGGCCGTGGGGGCCGCGGAAACTTTGGCGATCGACGCGGTAGCTTTAATGATCGTGATGATCGCCGGGGAAGCTTCCGCGATCGAGAGGGCGGCGCAGGCCGTGACCGCGACCGTGGAAGCCGCGATTTCGGCGCGCCGCAGTCTCGCCCGTGGGAACGTATGGACGACAATGATCGCGAGCGCGGTGGCGCGCCGAGCGGCGACCGCCCATTTGAGCGCTCACGCAGCGACCGCCCTGACCGCGATATACGTGTCGAGCGCTACGGCGACAATACCCCACCAGTTCGCCAGCCACGCGAAGATCGCTTTGGTAGCCCACGCGATGGTGGCAGCCGCCCAACCTCGCCCACCCGCAATGAGGAACGGCCTACACCACCCCCAGCCGAGCCCAAAGGGGCTGCCGCAGCCGCTATGCGCACCTCGCCCGCTGGCTGGACCCAGGATCACCTGCTTGATAGCTGGCTCGACGAAAAACGCTTGCAGGGTTGGACACCCTCGGATCAGGACCTTCAGGAGATGGTGGAAGACAATATCGAAGGCGATCCCCAGGTGCCAGGGCGCGACCGCCGCGCGATCACGGTTGCCGCCAGCGGTGGTGTCGTGACCCTCACTGGTACAGTCCGCAGCCGCGCCGTGAAATTTGCCGCTGGTAGCGATGCCTACTGGACCTATGGCGTTAACGATCTGCGTAATGAACTGACGGTTCAGGCGCGTGGGCCGCAAGCCGGAGCCACCCCAGCCCCAACCCCGCCCAAAGCGAAGCGGGCCAGCAAAGCCAAGACCATCGTGGAGGAGATGACCGAACAGCCGCTGACCGCCGAGAATACCCCAGCCCCTGAGGAACAGCCCTCCGTTGAAGAGCTTGAAACGGGCAAGGTCAACGAAGCCGAGTAAGGGCAACGCATCAGGACGCAAAAAGAGCGGGGGGCGATAGTTATCGCCCCCCGCTCTTCGTATTCAGCGTAACTAGGGCAAGACTGGTTGCAAGCCTGCTGGCAACGGCGTCGTATATTGCTGTTCGCGGGTAGCTTCGGCAAACTCAGCGCGGGCGCGTTCCAGATGCGTGGGCTCAGTGAAGAGATCGTAGCCCATGATCGCCATCGCCTTTGCCGCATAGAGCATCCCCTTATGCCCGATCGACATTGCGCCAGTAGCCGTGATCCCCCAGCTATGCCCTGGCACCCCCAGTGCCCAGGTGGCGGTACTAAAGGTGACTGTTGGGGTAATCCAACTGACATCACCCACATCAGTCGAGCCAGACATTACTCGTGGCTCCCCTTCTGGCGCGTGGACTTCGCCGCTTAACGATTGGCCAACCAGGGCTAATGGCAGGTTGCTAGCCGCCAGGCTATTCTTCTGTGTTCCCTCTGGGTATCCTGCCAGAATCCGGGCGGCAAACGCTTCTTCCTCTTTGGTGAACTCAATTGGGCCAAGCTCATTCAACGTTGCCATGCCCAGATCGCTGAGGTAGCTATTCGCGAGGATATTGTAGGCGCCGCACAGGAAGACCTCTTTGACCGTTGTTTCGGTCATCAGCGCCGCCCCTTCAGCAATCTTCCGTACGCGGGCAGTCGTTTCCTCAACCTGATCACGGCGCGGCGCACGCACAAAGTACCAAACCTCAGCCTCATCAGGCACGACATTCGGCGCACCACCGCCGTTCGTGATGACGTAGTGAATCCGCACAGGATCAATCACGTGTTCACGCATAAAGTTGACGCCGATATTCATCAGTTCCACAGCATCAAGCGCCGAGCGACCCTGATCAGGCGCAGCGGCGGCGTGCGCTGTGCGCCCGGAAAATTGAAACTTCAGGTTATCCACGGCAAGGCTACTATCTTTGCTGACCGTATTCACCCACCCTGGATGCCAGGTGATCGCCGCGTCAAGATCGTCGTAGGCACCGTCACGCGCCATAAACACTTTGCCTGTAATCGTTTCTTCAGCCGGGCAACCATAATAGCGCACAGTGCCCGCCCGCCCAGTCGATTCCAGCCACTGCTTCAAGACAACCGCAGCCGCTAAGGCGGCAGTGCCTAAGAGGTTATGACCGCAACCATGCCCAGGGCCTTGTGGCACAATCTGCTGCTGATCAGGGCTATTCTCCTGTGAAAGGTTCGGCAGGGCATCATATTCACCGAGAAACCCAATAATCGGGCTGCCCGCACCCCACTCTGCGGTAAAAGCAGTGGGCAGGCCGCCCACATTCTCCTGAATACGAAACCCTTCCTGACGCAGGTCGGCAATCTGCAACGCACAGGCCGCCGACTCTTGTAAGGCTACCTGCGGCTCACGCCAGATTGCATCGGACATCGTAATGAATCGTTCGCTGCGCTCATCTAGCCACTCCAGCAGTTCATCTCGCGTCGGCATCTTGCCCTTGTTCCTTTCATTACAGCGGCGGCGCTCAGCACTTTCAGTGAGATTCGCGCCAATCATACTGCGTTATCTGATGAACGCAAAATACCGAGATGATCAGCTGATCATCTCGGTATTGTTGAGACTATAGAGTAATTGCGACCTTACTTCTTGCCCGACAGCGTGGTGATGGCCTGGGCCCAGAGAACATACTTGTTCTCGGCCAACTGGCGGACAGTCTTGATCCCCAAAGCCTTCTGCAAAGCCTCAGCATCGCCTGCCGAAACGCCTTGCAAGGCATCGACTGGTGAATCAGCGATCTCCGCTAACTCCATACCCTCATAGGCTTTGTCGACGAATTTACTGATGTCTGCCATACGAGTCTCCCTACTACGCTTCCATACGTTCCAGGACTCCCCACAGGCGAGCCAAACAATACTCGCCGAACGTAGAATACCATAGAAGTGAACAAATGTGTACGAACTAGTAAAAGCCGCATCCCACTGCCCTTTTTGCACCCCAGTGTCTCAAATATCGCGCAAGGTTGTGGCGTGGGCGAACAGGGCTGGCGTGCCACCAGTATGTAGAAAAAGAACGCTTTCGTTAGCGGGAATCTGTTCGCTGCGGATCGCCGCAATCAGGCCCGCCATCGCCTTGCCACTATACACAGGATCCAGGAAGATCGCCTCGGTGCGGGCCAGTAAGGTGATCGCCTCCAAACAGGCTGATGTCGGGATGCCGTAGCCAGGGCCAACCTGTCGCTCGTCATTCAGCAGATCATCGGCATGCAGCCGTACTGCGCTCCCTAACCGCTCCGCCGCTTCATTGGCGATCTCCACCGCCCGCTGCCGTTTCTCGGCATCGCCGTCACTAACTGCAATCCCCTGTACTCTATACGGCGCAGCATAGAGCGCTGCACCCAGCGCCAGGCCCGCCTGTGTTCCGCGTGAACCATTCGCATAGTAGAGGGTGGTTGGCGCAGCCGCCAACTCCTGCAATTGCCCAACAAGCTCTAAGGTCGCCGCCACGTAGCCAAAGGTACCAATGGCGTTTGAGCCACCAACCGGGATGATGTAGGGGTGTTCGCCTGCAGCCCGATATTCCGCCGCCACCGCCTCCATCGTGGCACTTTCCTCGCCGCCAGCGACAAAATGCACGTCGGCACCGAGCAAGTGATCAAGGAGCAAATTTCCCTGCACTGACGGCTCCGTCTCTTTGGTCGACAGCACTAACGACGCCTCCAGACCAGCTAACCGCGCGGCGGCGGCGGTCATGCGGGCGTGATTCGACTGCGCCGCACCAGCCGTAATCAGCCGAGTCGCCCCTTGTTGCAACGCATCGGCAACCAGAAATTCCAGTTTCCGCGCCTTATTGCCCCCAAAGGCCAGGCCGGTGAGATCATCACGCTTGATCAGAATCTGCGGACAACGCTCTGCCCCACCCAAAGCCTCACGCAGGCGGGGAGCCTCTTGCAATGGCGTTGGCAACGTTGCCAACCGTATCCGTGGTTGTGCGGCGATTCCGCGGCCCATTTGTCTGCCCTCCTTTTCAGCCTCGTTCAATCCAGTGGGGTGGCCTATCAATCGTTATGCCTGGAATACTGCCATACGCTCAACGCCTGAGCTGGTCTCAAAAGTATCACTGATCAGCAGCCCCTGCCTATGGCCTCAGCAATGCGTGCCTATCGTAGCAGGAAAGCAGCAGCCACGCTTTACGAATGTTGATATACGCAGAGCGGAGTGATGTTGACAGACAATCGCATTATCGATAATATATGCATAGTTATGCATATATCCATAGATAGGAGTATCTGATGCCTGCACCAGCCACCAAGCCTGATAGTTGTGATGTGCCTTGTCTGCATCCTGAAATCGTGCGCCTCGCCAAAGCCACCCTGCTCAATGACGATGAAGCACACGATCTCGCTGCTATCTTCAGTGTCTTAGCCGACCCCACCCGTGTACGGATTGTGCAAGCGCTCTCCGAGCGTGAACTGTGTGTCTGCGACCTCGCCAACGTCCTTGGGCTGCGGCAGTCAACCGTTTCCCATCAGCTGCGACTTTTGCGGGCGCTGCGGATCGTGCGTTTCCGCAAAGCGGGTCGCGTGGCATTCTATATGCTCGATGATGCCCACGTGGCGAACTTACTGGCGCAGGGCCTCGGTCATGTGCGCGAAGTCGTCACCGTTTCGGCGCAAGCAACTGGGTAATGACACCGCTATTGTGTAGTGAGGAATCAGCGGCAATGACGGAAACGACCAGCCAGCACAGCACGACATTGCAATTCCGCATCGAAGGGATCGACTGTCCAGCCTGTGTTACGCGCCTGGAACGCGCAATTGCGCGTGTTCCAGGGGTACAGAACAGTACTGTCAGTACGATCAACCAGACATTGCAGGTTGCGACTGATGGCACTACCGACCCACTCGCCATCTCGACCGCCAGTGCGAATGTGGGGCTAACGGCGACCTTATATCCACTCACCAGCAGCAAGCAACACGAATGGCTGATTGAAGGGATGGATTGTGCCGATTGTGCGCGGAAGATTGAGGGTGCGATTAATCGCTTACCGGGCGTGAGTGATCTGACGCTCAATGCCGGGAATGGTCGGCTCCACCTGACGCTCGATGAAACGCTCACCGATCCAAACACGATCATTCGGCGTGTTCGTAGCCTCGGCTATACCGCACGGGCCAAAACCGCCGCCTTACAACCACCAACACCGTGGTACCAAACGGCGAAAGGCAGGCTCGTAATCGCCAGCGGCGCATTGCTGGCGCTGGCGACCGTCTGTTCGTTCTTCCTGCCCAGCATCGCGCCGTGGGCATATGGTGTTGCCACCCTCGTGGCAGTTGTCCCAGTCGTCCGCAAAGCCTGGGGGGCCGCCCGGGCGGGCAGCCCATTCGACATCAATGCGCTCGTCTCAATCGCCGCCATTGGCGCGTTGATCATTGGCGAAGCGGCAGAAGGCGCGGTAGTGGTCTTCCTCTTTGCAGTCGGCGAGATGTTGGAAGGCTTGGCCGCTGGGCGGGCGCGACACGCGATCAGTGCCTTGGCAGACCTCACACCCAGCACTGCGCTGTTGCTCAATGGCGGCGCCACAACTGCGGTTCCTGCCGATAGTTTGAGTATTGGTGACCAGATTCTCGTTCAACCAGGCGGAAGAATTCCGGCTGATGGCCTTGTGGTTGCTGGTGAATCTGCCGTCGATGAAGCCCCCATTACTGGCGAATCAGTGCCAGCGGCCAAAGCGGTGGGGGCGACTGTCTATGCTGGCAGTATCAACACCGATGGGGTATTGACGGTTGAGGTCAGCAAACTTGCCCAGGATACTACCCTGGCGCGAATTATCACCCTCGTCACCGAAGCCGAAGCAGGCAAATCGCCAACCTCACGCTTCATCGACCGTTTCGCCCGCTGGTATACCCCCGCCGTCCTGCTGACGGCGATCCTGGTGGCGATTATCCCGCCACTGGCCTTTGGCGCAGCCTGGCTTCCCTGGATCTACAAAGCGCTGGCCCTGCTGCTGATCGGTTGTCCCTGCGCCCTGGTGCTCTCTACTCCCGCCGCCGTGACCAGCGCGATCAGCGCCGGGGCGCGCCAGGGGCTGTTGTTCAAAGGCGGCGCAGCCCTGGAAACGTTAGGCAAAGCCCGGTTCATCGCCTTTGACAAGACTGGCACCCTGACCCGCGGCGAGCCCCAGGTCACTGACATTGTGCCACTCGCTAATAGCGATACCGCGACCGTATTGCAGCGGGCGGCAGCCGTCGAAGCCGCCAGCGCCCACCCCCTGGCCCTGGCGATCATGGCGAAAGCCGAAGCAGCAGGAGAGCTGCCACCCGCCGCAACTGCTGGCAAAGCGGTACCTGGTCGTGCCGTGACTGGTATCGTTGCGGGCAACGAGGTAGCGGTTGGTAGCCCGCGCTATGTGCGTGAACTGGGGATCAACGATCCCGCCTTAACCACAATAGTAAATCGCCTGGAAGATGCAGGAAAAACCACGGTGATCGTCGTTGAAGCGGGGCAACCACTCGGCGTCATCGCCCTGCGCGACGAACCACGCCCTGACGCCGTCACTGGCGTCGCCGCCCTCAGCAAGCTGGGGGTCGAGAGTGTGATGTTGACAGGCGATAATCACCGCACAGCACACGCCATTGCGGCCCCCCTGGGGATTCAGGTACAGGCAGAACTGCTCCCTGAAGCGAAAGTCGCCGCTATCGCTGCCCTGAAAGAGCAAGGCATAGTCGCCATGATTGGTGATGGGATCAACGATGCTCCCGCCCTGGCCACCGCCCATGTCGGGGTGGCGATGGGCGGTGGAACCGATGTCGCCCTCGAAACGGCTGATGCAGCGCTGCTGCGAGGGGCAGTGCATGGTGTTCCGGCGATGGTCCGGCTTTCGCGGGCGACCATGAACAATATCTGGCAGAACATCTTCTTCGCCCTGGGACTGAAAGCGATCTTTCTGGTCACGACCTTACTGGGGATCACCGACCTCTGGGTCGCAGTCCTCTCGGACACAGGGGCCACCGCCCTGGTCACCTTGAATGCCCTGCGGCTGCTCCGCTTCCGCGCCGATCAATAGCGTCTGTCAGCCACGCCGCCAGATTCCGGGCGGCGTGGTATCCTTGCTCCCAACGTTATGGCAATGACCACCACGAACGACTTTGAGCGAAAGGGGAGCGCGTGACAAGGAGGTTCTCGACGGGGAAGCCCCCGGCACAATACCACTGGCCCCGCCATCGCTCACCGTTCCTGCTCGCTGTTCTCACCCTGGTGCTCCTGCTTGGCCCCACAGCAGTGGGGGCCAATCCCCCGCTGATGCCCAATAACCGCAGCAATACCCCCCAGACCGATCCTGGCACAACCACCGCGTCTGCTAACGCCTTGACTTTGCTTGGTTCGCTCAACCTACCGGGGTTCAATGGCGACATCTGGGGGCACAACGGCTTTGCCTATATTGGCACCTGGGGCAACGCCAATAACTATCCCAGCCGTTGTCCAGCCACTGGCGTTCGCATCGTTGATCTGGCTGATCCAACGAATCCCAAACTGGTTGGCGCAGTAGCGCAAATCCCCGGTACCTCGCAGGAAGATATTGTGGTCGCCAGGATCAATACCCCCGCGTTTACGGGCGATCTGCTGGTCACAGGCATCCAGGCCTGTAGCCCTACGTCCGACGCGCCACGCGGTGTCGATCTGTGGGACGTCACCAATCCTACTGTGCCAAAACACCTCGCCTTTTGGCACAGTGGGCCAGCCGTCCATGGAGCCCAGGGAGGCCACGAACTTGATCTGGTGGTGCGCGGAGAGCGGGTCTACCTGGGAGTGGCCGTGCCCTACGCAGAGGCTGTCGAGCAGCGGGGTGAATTTCGCCTGGTCGATATCACCGATCCCTATCATCCGACCGACATTGCCGATTGGGGCGCGAGCCGCGACGGGCAGTTACACCCAGCCAGCGGGCAAACATTCTTCGCCCATAGCGTCCGCTTCAACGCCGCTGGCACGATGGTCGCTGTCTCCTATTGGGATGCAGGGGCTTTGCTGCTCGACCTGACCGACCCCGCGCATCCAGCGCTGATCGGGCGCACGCCCTACCCACCAGGGGCAGTAGCAAACCACTCGACGTGGTTTACCGCAGGCGAATCAATCATGCTCAGCGCCGATGAATATGGTGGGCCACAAGAAGGGCGCTGGGGCGGCCTACGGATCTGGGATCTGCAAGACCCAGGCAGACCCACCCAGATCGGGCAATTCCTGACCGAGAACGCCGCCTCTGGTCGTCCAGGGGGCGCATTCCAGTATACGATCCACAATCCTATCGTGCGTGGCACGACGGCCTACCTCTCCTGGTATGGTGATGGCCTACGGGTCCTCGATATTGCCGACCCCACCAACCCCCGCGAAATTGCTAGCTTTGTCCCACCCGCCGCTGCCGACCCCTACGGCTACTTCCCCACCTCAGCGATGGTCTGGGGAGTCTACAGTGAAGGTGATCTCGTCTTACTCAGCGATATCAATGGTGGTCTCTATATCCTCCGCACGCCATTTTCCGACACCGAATGTTTCGCGGAGACAGGGTTCTGTCTGCGTGGGCGGTTCCTTGACTTCTGGCATGAACGCGGCGGACTGGCGATCAATGGGTACCCGATCAGTGCTGAGTTCACCGAAACGCTGGCGGATGGTAACGAGTATACGGTGCAATATTTTGAGCGCACGCGGCTGGAATATCACCCGAATGCTCCTGTGCCATATCAGGTACAACTCGGGCAGTTTGGACGACAGATCCGCCCCGCTGACCCACCAGTGACGGCAATACCTGGAGCCGCCTACTTTGCCCCAACGGGGCACAATCTGTCTGGGCAGTTCCTCGCCTACTGGCAGCGACATGGCGGCCTGGCCCAGTTTGGTTATCCGATCAGCGAAGTCATCCGCGAAACCCTGAGCGATGGCCGCGAATACGAAGTGCAGTATTTCGAGCGAGCCAGATTTGAGTATCATCCAGAGAATCAGGCTCCCTACGACATTCTGCTGGGGCAATTCGGGCGGCAAATCCTCGCTGGGCGCTAAACCAGAAAACTTTTCGGTCGTATTTTCGTTCTCAATAGCAAATCCCCGAATACCCACGGACGATGAGATCTGTGATTCCAGAAAGAGAGGTATCGATGGGTCAACACCTTCGCCGCAGGCTTGGGGCGATCGCGCTTGTCTGCCTGATCGCCCTCAGCACCTTGCCCCACCTCGTCGCCGCGCAAACAGCCCTGACCGAGCCAGTCAAACTCTTTATGGTCGCCATTGGGGATGAAGGGCATTCTGGGCCACGGATCGGCTGTGGCGATAGCCTGATTCCCGTGAATATCGAGATCCCCGGTAGCCCCACAACGGAAGGGAAAATCACTCAGGCCCTCACTCACCTTTTTGGCCTGCATTCACCAGAGTACGGAGCCTCCGGGCTGGTTAATGCCCTCCACGCATCGAATCTCACGGTCGACGACATCGAGTTACAGGGCAACACCGCAGCAATCTACCTCTCAGGTACTGTCATCCTCGGTGGCACCTGTGACCAGCCCCGCGTTGAGGAACAAATCGCGGCAGTAGCGCGGCAATTCCCTGGCGTCAGTAAGGCGGTCATTATCGTCAACGGTGGCCCGATTGATTCCGCGATTGGCAGTATTTTCTTCCCGGAGACGGGGTATCGCCTGGAAGATCCCTTCTATGATTACTGGGAACGTAACGGCGGCCTGCCAATCTTTGGCTACCCGCTGACACCACAGTTGGTCGAAAACGGCTACCGCACCCAGTATTTCGAACGGCAGCGATTTGAGCATCATCCAGAGAATGACACACCATACAATGTCCTCTTTGGGTTGGTTGGCACGGAAACTGCCGCTCGCCGTGGGCTACTCGGCACCCCGCCATTCGCGCCGAAACCAGCCAGTGGCGCAGCCGCTTGCGAGTACGCCGCGCCCACAAGCCACAATCTTTGCGGCGAGTTCCGCACCTACTGGCATCGCTATGGCCTGGACTTCGGTGAGCCCGGCGTCAGCGCCCGCGAGTCTTTAGCGCTCTTTGGCTTCCCAATCTCTGAGCCATTTGAAGAACGGCTGGAGGATGGGCAGATCTACACTGTTCAGTATTTCGAACGGGTGCGGATGGAGATTCACCCTGAGAACCCACCAGCCTACCGCATCCTGCTTGGTCGGCTCACCGCCGACCTGATCCCATAGTACACAAGGGCGGCGGCCTGGAACGTTCCAGGCCGCCCTATTTTGCCCAAAACAGCTGGCCCAGCTACACCAGATAGGCCCCATCGGCAGGGCCAGCCGCTACCTTTGCATAGAGCGACAGAATCCCGCTCGTATGCTTGGCAGCAGGCGGTTGCCACCGCGCCCGCCGCTCAGCCAGCAGTTGATCCACTTGCGCTGGTTCAAGGCGACCCTCCGCAGTACCAACCACCGCCAGCCGTCGCTCAGGAACATTGATCTCGATCAGGTCGCCTTCTTCAACCAGGGCAATCGGCCCACCATCAAGCGCTTCTGGCGTGATATGCCCCACAGCGGGGCCTTTCGCCGCGCCAGAATAGCGACCATCGGTGATCACCGCGCAGGTCGCGGTCAGTTCTGGGCTGGCCGCAATAATCGTCGTGGCATAGTACATCTCGGGCATCCCATTGGCGCGTGGCCCTTCGTAGCGAATCACCACCACATCGCCAGGTTTCACTTCACGGTCAAGTAGTGCCTTTACTGCGGCGTCTTCGTTGTCGAAGACCCGCGCTGGACCAACGTGAATGTGCATTTCCTGAGGCACCGAAAAATGCTTGATCACGGCGCCACCAGGGGCCAGATTCCCCCGCAACACCGAGATTCCGCCTTCGGCCCCAAACGGCTCATCGCGGGGGCGAATTACCTCGCGCACCCCCACTTTGACGTTACTCAGGTAGCCCCGGGTTTCGTAGAAGAAGGCGCCGCGCTCGATCTCCTCCAGGTTCTCGCCCAATGTCTTGCCAGTGACGGTCATGCAGTCGAGATGCAGCAGATCGCGAATCTCCAACATCACAGCAGGCACCCCGCCCGCGTACCAGAGATATTCGACTGGGTAGATCCCGGTCGTCTTCGCATTCGCCAACACTGGCACCCGCCGATGAATCCGATCAAAGTCATCGATCGTGATGTCAATCCCCACTTCGCGGGCGATAACGGGCAAATGCAGCAGACTATTAGTCGAACCACCAACCGCCGCGTGCAGCACAATCGCATTCTCAAACGCCTCACGGGTGAGAATCTGCTTGGGGCGCAGGTCCCACTCCACCAGCTTCAGGCTTTGCTTCCCGACCTGCCGCGCCACGCGCATATGCCGCGTGAGCGAAGCGGGAATCAGGGCAGAACCAGGCAAGGCCACGCCCAATGCCTCGGCTAATACCTGGCCAGTGCTGGCACTGCCCATGAACTGACAGGCACCACAGGTGGGGCAGGCACCGTGCTGGTCACGTTCCAATTGCTCGCGGTCAAGCTCGCCACGTTCCACCGCTGCGCCCAGCCCCCACATCTGGTCAGAAGTGATGTAGCCAGGAGCGTTCATCTGCGTCCCACCGGGCAGGTGAATAGCGGGGAGATCGCAGCGAGCCAGCGCGACCAGATGGGCTGGCACCGATTTATCGTTGCCCGATAGGAGCACCATCGCGTCGTGGGGATGACCAAGCGCGTGAATTTCCACCATCGCTGCCTGAATATCTCGCGATACCAGCGAATAGCTCATTCCACTGTGGGCCTGCGCCACGCCATCGCAAATGTCGGAGAGATAGAAAACCCCTGGCTTCCCACCTGCCTCAAAGACCCCGTTCGAGATCTCCTCAATCAAGGGGCGGAAATGGAATGTGCCAGGATGCCCCATCCCATAAGCACTCTCAACCAGGATCTGCGGCTTCCCCAGATCTTCCTCAGTCCAGTTCATCCCCAGGCGCAAGGCATCGCCCTGATGATTCACCCGGCGTAGTCGCTGGCTTCGTAATTCGCCCATTACTGTTCACCTCGCTCTGATTACGCTATCCTTGGGTGTCACTATGCTACCAGCAAAGTAGCGCGGAGCCAGATGGTTGTCAAAAGGCCCGCACGCAATGATGAACGGAGCAGCAAGATGGATCTCTCGAAGCTAACATTCGGTACCCTGATTACCTGTATCGATGGCCGGGTCCAACGACCAACGATCCTCTGGATGCGCTACCGCTTTGCCCTTGATTATGTCGATGTGATTTCTGAACCAGGGCCAGACAAACTGATGGCTGATGGTTGGCCCTCCGATGTGGTGCCAGTGCGCAATAAGGTAAGTTTCTCGATCAACGCCCACCGTTCCCGCATTGTCGCCCTCTGTGGGCATTACGACTGCGCGGGGAATCCGGCTACCGCCGAAGAACACCGCGAGCAGATTCGGCGTGGCGTGGCCTTATTAAGATCCTGGGATCTGGGCGCCCAGATTACCGGGTTGTGGCTGAATGAGGATTGGGAGATCGAAATCGTCGAGCCAGCAGGTTAGGCCACACCGCCCTAGGCGACGAATCATTCAGTATCTGCTGGCGGCTCATCATCCTCAACCGGGCGGCGACGGCCTACCCGCAACATGACGACCATCAGCACTACTGTCGTGATCAGGCCAGCAATGACCGCGATCGCCCCACCTCGATCAAAGCCAGTGATGCGAAACGTATCTGGCTCCTCAGCCTCGCCAAGCAGGAAGGCTTCAACCTGGGCGCTGCGGTTCGTCGCACTATCACCAAAACCGCCGGCAACGTAGAAGGCCTCGCCAAGCGTTGCCGCGCCCTGACCTTGCCGCACTGTCGGCATCGGAGAAGCCGTCACCCACTTGTCCGCCCGTGGGTCGTACACTTGATGCACGTCCTGCGCCAGCGCATGAATCCGCCCATTGAATACGGTAGCCGCAAAGTCAGCCATTGGCCCTAACATCGCTGGCCCACTGGTCCACTGCCCCGTCGCGGGGTCAAAGACCTCAACTAGCGTGCTGGCCTCACCCTGCACTATGCCGCCCAAAGCGTAGAGCTTATCCTGAAAAGTTACTGCTTGCAGATCGTAGCGCGGCGTCGGCATCGCCGCTACTGCGTTCCAGCTATTCGTCGCTGGTAGATAGCGATAGACGGTATTCACCGCCCCGGCAGACCCTTTGCCCCCCACGAGATAAATGGCATCGCCAACTGTCGTCGCTGCCGCCCCAGCCAGCGCAACTGGTAATGGGGCAATGGCCTGCCACTGTCCCCCATTCGTCGCCAAGGCATCAGCAGTATTGATTGCTGCCTGGGCTTCGTTCAGCCCACCAAAAGCATAGATTGTCGAGCCCAGGGCAACCACCGCCAGATTACTGCGGGCGGCGGGCAACGTTGGGCCAGCCTGCCACTGATTCGTGGCGGGAGTATAGACCGTCGTTGTCGCTACTGCGCCGCCCTGTGGCCCACCTACGCCACCAACAGCCCACAGGCGATCACCAGCCGCCACCAGCCCAAAGTCAGCCAGTGGGGCGGGCAAGGCTGCTTTTGTTTCCCAATGTGCAGGCGGCAGCTTCCCTGGGCGCAGTTGCGGTACTGGCAGGTTTGGCACATCGCGCAAGGCCCAGCCAAGCACCAGCAAAGCCAGGGGAATCAGGAGCGTCAGAGCAGCTCCGATTGCGCCACGCCGTGACGACCACTGCCGCGCCCCAGCAGTGTTGGTTGTCGTCAGTTTATTCGTCGTCTGATCCTGTACCATCGTGTAACTCTATCCCTTCACCAGCAGCCCTGTGCGGAGTCATTGACTCCAGCGTATAGAGATAGTATCCCCTACCAGCGGCAGAATGACACGATAGGCCCGATTATCTCTCGCAACAGGAGCAAAGCAAAAGGGGCGATGTTGCATATCACAACACCGCCCCTGCATCATCAGCGAATAGCGGCCAGACTTAGGACACTGGCACCAGCGCTTCAACCTCTTCCAGGTTGAATTGCCCATCCTCCACAACCACTCGCACGGTGCTGCCAGAATGGAACCGCCCATCAAGCAGCCCTTCGGCCAGCGGATCTTCGATGACGTTCTGAATCAGGCGGCGTAGTGGGCGCGCACCATACGTATGGTCGTAGCCCTGCTTGCCTAGCTCAGTCATCGCTTCCTCGCCTACCTCCAGCGAGATCTCTTGTTCGGCCAACTGCTTCCGCACCCGCACCAATTGGATATCGACAATCTGGTTGATATG
>JBDHWF010000052.1:0-24348 GCA_039810045.1 Chloroflexia bacterium | reverse complement strand
CGAGTTGAGGCACCACCAGGACGCTTCCGCAGCCGTCTGGAAAGGTTCCTGTTCGGCATATAATGTGAGAGAACGCGTCTAGGTAATATCGACTACCGCAATGGCCGTTCGCCAAGATCTTCAGTGAATCTCAAGAGATAACCATCAGGCTCCTGGACTTAAGCATTGTCTATTCCCTACCTCGTTGGTGTTTCTGCGATACCACTTTTCTTCGGGCTCCATAAACAGTGTGATCTTGTTCTGGTTGAGACTGGTCAGTAGCGGATCGATCCTGTCGACCGTAATCTGAAAGTTGATGCCGCGCCCTAATGGATGCTCTAACGCTCCTGCTTTCCAGGTGCGCCCCTGGTTGATCGCATCGATCAGCAGTGCTGCTTCGCCCAGTGTCAGGTAGGCGAAGCCTTCTTCGGGGCGCTGATAAGCAATGGAGAATCCCAAAATTCGCGTTAAAAGTCCAGGCTCTGCGCGAAATCTGAAATACTCAGTTCGGGAACGAGTTTGCGCGATTCATTCTTCATCTGTTCATTCTACCAGGGGTGATTTTTGGGTAGGGGTGGCGAGAATCGACGAAACCCTTCGCCCCGTTATCTAGCTTGTTGCCTGCGGCAGAGCCTCGTTCACTGGCACGCTAGCACGCAGCGTGTCGTATCTGTAGTGCGTGTGGGTGCGGTGTGGGTCTGTGAAAGAAAGGTGCAGTCATGGTGTTGAATGGACGTTTTCTGCGTTGGGGGTATAAGGGGCAACGACCAAACGGCTTGATCAAGGTGATGAACAATCTGTCGGCAGCGATTTCATCATCGCGCTTTGCCCCGGATTATTTTGTGACCTTGGAGGTGCCTGGGCGTAAGTCTGGTAAGGCGATCACCTTTCCGCTGGTGATGGTGATTCGTGGGGCAGAGCGCTTTCTGGTGTCAATGTTGGGCGAAAATGTACAGTGGATTCGTAATCTGGAGGCGAACGGAAATTATGCCGTCGTGATTCATGGTGGCCGCGAAACGGTGCGCCTGGAACGGGTGCCAGTCCCCGAGCGGGCGCCGATTATCCGGGCCTACTTGAAGATCGCTCCTGGCGCTCGACCGCATATCCCCGTCGATAAAGACGCGCCATTGGCTGAGGTAGAACAGATCGCCGCCGATTACCCGGTCTTTCGCGTAATAACCGTGGCTGGCTCAACATTTGACTGAACAGGGTCAATCGTCCCACTGCAACTGTTGGCGACGCTTGTTCCAGCGCCATTGCCAGGGCGGAGGTGGGTAATGAAAATCGTCGCCACGCAGGGCGTGGGTTGCGCCATAGACGCCGTAGATGATCGTGCCGAAATACCAGACGACGATAATTGGTAGGGTGATCAGGAGGAGCAAGAAGTCGATCATTACCAGTAGCCAGCGCCAGTTGAATTGCCGCCAGCCCTGCCAACCACCGTTGCCCCAGCCTTGCCAGTTGGTCAGATAGATCAGCAACAAGAACCCGATCACCCAGATGGCGATAACCAGGATATTGGCGAGTAAGACGAAAAGCTGATAGCGACCAGCGCGATCTGACTGATCACGAACATAGGGTGATTTCTTACTGACTAGCCAGATGACCCCGGTGATCGCCAGTGATACCAGAAAGCCGATCCCGACAAATCCGAAGGCGATTGCTCCGTGGGCAGCAGCGGCCAGGATCCGTTCGCTTCCTTGCCCCG
Organism: Chloroflexia bacterium; assembly: GCA_039810045.1. Classification (GTDB taxonomy): domain Bacteria; phylum Chloroflexota; class Chloroflexia; order Thermomicrobiales; family CADCWN01; genus CADCWN01. Next base: position 22,661 of record JBDHWF010000052.1, on the reverse strand, counting down.
CGACGGTGGCTCCGCGCTTGACGATCACCCTGCTCCAGTTGGGACGGTTCTCTGGCGGCATCAGGCGGCTCCTGGGCTGCGTGGCAGGCGAGGTTAGCGTTGCTCAACCAGGGTGCGACTATCGCGGAAGTAGGGGCTTTGCGGTGGATCGTAGGCGCGTAGCCGCTCGTAGAGTGGCGGCAGCTGCGCGACTAATGATTGCACCGTGGCGGTGTCGCCTTCTTGTGCGGCCTCGGTGATCGCCGTTTGCAGCTGCTGAATCTGGGCTTTTTGGGCTTCGTGACGCAGTACGCGCAAGATGTCCCGGATCTCTTGGCGAATTGGGCCAGGAACGTTGACGCCACGCTCAGTAGCGTGGGTGAGACGTTGCTGGGCTGCTTCGCGGAGGCCCTCATCGGCAATGGTGGCGATCAGGTCTGGCGGTTGCCTCCGTGGATCAGCGCTGAGTCCGGCGCTAATGGCGCTCCAGACTGCCCGGTTCTCCGCCTCTGCAAAATCTTCTGCCGTGATCTCTGCCGTTAGATCATGGGCAGCGTCTGGATGAGTCAGCAGAATCCCCAGCAGGTGGTCTTCGTGCGAAGGCGGTGCGGCGGTGACCGCGCTGCTGGCTGCGCTATCGACAGGTTGGCGCGAGGTGTTGCGACCAGGGCGCACCAGGGCGAGTCGCCGAATTTCACTGGTGATCACGTCTTCGCCAAGGTGGAGCATTCGAGCGAGCAGGCCCGTGTAGTGCGCCTGTTGAATCGTATCTGGAAGTTCGCGGATCAGCGGGGCTAATTGGGCAACTACCGCCGACTTCGCCTTTGGCTCAGCCAGATCGATCCCACCTACCACTGCGCGCATAACGAAATCGAGCAATGGCTCGGCACTGTTCACTAATGCGGGCCAATCGCCGGGATGAGCGCGGAGGAATTCGTCAGGGTCTTTGCCTTCGGGCAAGGTTAGCACCAGGATCTCGGTATTCAGTTTGCGCTCGAAACGCACCAGTTGGCGTGGGTCGACAACGGCGACTTCATCGTAGTCGAGGGCGTTCCGCATCGTTTCGATCCCGCGTAGCATGGCCGCCTGCCCTGCGGCGTCAGCGTCGAGCGCGAGGATGATTCGCGGTGTTAGCCGTTTGAGTAAGCTCACTTGCGGTTCAGTCAGGGCCGTGCCCATCGAAGCGATCACGTTGGCGTGGCCGACTTGATGGGCCATGATTGCGTCCATGTACCCTTCAACGATGACAGCACAATCGGCCTTCCGAATGGCCTCTTTGGCGAGGTCGATTCCGTAGAGATTGGCACTCTTGTCGAACGCCGTGGTTTGGGCTGTATTGAGGTATTTCGGTTTGGCGTCGCCTAATGCGCGACCACCAAAGCCGACAATGCGGCCATCACGATTGCGGATTGGAAAAATCAAGCGACCACGAAAGCGGTCGAACTGGCGACCATCGTCACGCTCGGTCACTAAGCCAGCCTCGGCCAGCAGTGTTTCGTTGTGGCCCCTGGCTTGCAGATGCTTGATCAGGGCGTCCCAGCTATCTGGCGCAAAGCCCAGGGTAAAGCGTTCGACTGACTCACGGCTGAGCCCACGCTCAGCCACGTAGCGGCGACCTGCTTCGCCTGCCTGTCCATTGAGTAGGTTACTGGCAAAGAAGATGGCGGCTTCTTCATTCACGGCAAAGATTCGCTCGCGTGCTTCATCACGCCCAGGATCGCGCACTATGCCGCGTTGTAGCGTTACCCCGGTGCGAGCAGCCAGTTCTGCCAGAGCGTCAGGAAAGTCTAAGCCTTCCGTCTTTTGCAGCCAGCTAAAGGCATCGCCTTTTTCACCACAACCGAAGCAAATATAGGTGCCGTTTTCTGGATAGACATAGAACGAAGGGCTTTTCTCGTTGTGAAATGGACAGAGCCCCTTCCAGTTTTTGCCCGAGCGTTTCAGCTGAACCTTGGCCCCAACGAGTTCGAGCATATCGACCCGCTCGCGGATCTCGACAATATCGTTGCGCTCGGCCATTGGATATACCCTCTCAATATCTGAGTGTACGTACAGATTGTAGTATACCAACCTCACCCGCTGATGCAAGGGTAGCTGCCTCGTGATATTCAGGCTTGGGTAGACGTTTAATCAGCACAGTAGTGTTGCGGAGCAGCCTGCACTGCTTTTTCTGTGCTACCATCAGTTGCAAATGCGTAGGCCACTTCAGGAAACAGGAATCGATGGCAGAGCGCGTATCGACAGTTGAGGCTAGCACCCCGCAGTCAACACGGTCTGCGAAGAAGCAAGCGGCAGTGCCAGCAACGCCTCCTGGCCTGACCACCAAGCAGTGGCTCAGTCGGCGGCTTGCTGATCTGACTGGGTGGTTTGCGACCACGGTGCCGCTACCGATCGGTTACTGGATAGCGGCCCGTTGTGGCGACATTGTCTATCGTTTCGCCTCTGGCTATCGGGCAAATGTTATTGACAATCTGCTTCACGTGCTTGGCCCCCCTGCCTCCCTTGATGAGCTGCGGAGCATGGCGCGGCAAACGTTTCGCTACAGCGCTCAGAATTTCTATGATCTTACCCGCCTGAAACGATTGCCGATGGAAAAAATTGCCGAGCAAGTCGTCATGCTAGGTGGCTGGGAAGATGTCGATGAGGCGATTCAGCGTGGCAAAGGTGGGATTTTTGTTACCTGCCATATGGGTGCGTTTGACTTTGCGGCTCAGATGATCCCGTATCACGGGTACAAAGCCGTGTTGGTGACAGTACGAACTGTCAGTGAGTTTGTGTTTGACGCGGTCACCTATCTGCGAGCCAGCAAGGGCTTTGATCTGGAAGAAGCTACCCCTGGGGGATTGCGGCGGTTGATGCGGGCATTGCGCCGAGGCGATACGATTGGTCTGGCAACGGACCGTGACTTCTTGCGAAATGGTGTCGCTGTGCAATTCTTCGGCCAGGAAACCACCTTGCCAATTGGGGCTGTGCGGCTAGCGATGGAAACTGGGGCACCGATTTTGCCGATCATTTGCCGCCGCCATCGCTATCACCACACAGTTGTGCTGGATGCCCCGTTTTACCTGAACAAGACTGGCGATACCGACGCGGATATCCAGCGTGGCCTGGAGGCATTGGTCGCAATTTTCGAGCGGCATATTCGGGCTGATCCGGCCCAGTGGGTCATGTTTCAGCGTGTCTGGCCGGGGAGCGAGCCGCCTGCTCTCGCGGTCTTCCCCGTTGGCTCCCCATTGGAAGGCCGAGTCCTTGGCGGCGATGCCTCATCGCGGGCGGCAGAGCCAAGGCCGCCGCGACCATAGCCTATGCGCAGTGTTCAGAAGCGTGTGGGGGCTGAGGGGCGAAGCTGCCCCCTCAGCCCCCACATATCGAGAGCCTGATTACTGACCCGTAAAGTTGGCTTCGCGGCGCTCAATCGTCGCCGCCAAACCCTCCTTAGCATCCGCCGTCTTGCCACAAAGTTCACCTGCGCGGTGCTCATTACGCAGCGCCTCTTCGATCGTCACCAAGGCGTTTCGCCGGATATTTTCTTTGGCGAGGCCGATCGCGATTGTCGGCCCTTTCGCTAGGCGATTGGCAAACTCAAGCGCAGTGGGTAGGAGTTGATCTGGCTCGACCAGCGCATACAGCAGCCCAAGGCGGTTGGCCTCTTCTGCATCGATGATCCGCCCGGTATAGATCAGTTCCATCGCGCGGGACTCGCCAATCAGGCGTGGTAACAGGAATGAACCACCAGCATCAGGGCAATAGGCGAGCTTGACGTAGGCTTGCCCAAAGCGGGCGGTAGATGCCGCAATACGGAAATCGGCGGCCAGGGTGATATCGCAGCCTGCCCCCACCGCAACACCATTCACCGCTGCGATCACGGGCTTTGGGAGCCGATAGATTCGGGCGATCAAGGCGTGGGCTAGCTCTCCCCAACCGGCCCCAGGGGTGTCGCGTTTGGTTGGCGTTGCCCACTCTTTGACATCCGCACCAGCGGAAAAGCCACGCCCTGCGCCAGTGATGACCAGGCACCGCACGGTGGGGTCTGCTTCAGCCACCTCCATAGCGTGGTTCAGGTCTTGTAGATGGTCTCGGTTGAGGGCGTTGAGCGCGTTTGGTCGGTTGAGGGTGACAATCCCGACGCCACCCTGCTGTTCCCAGAGAATGTTTTGATAGTCCACTGGCTGGCCTCTCCTTTTCGTTTCTGCGGTCACGTTCTGGCTCACGTGTGGGAAGACTGATCGTTTTTGTGTACCGCAGCACAATCCGCAACGCCACCATGCAATGCCGCTCTGTCCTCTTGGGCAGTGGTAACAATGAGCTACATATCCATTGCATGGTGACATTGTGAGACATTAACGCCCGTGGGCTTCAGCGTCAAGCCCGCGCTTAATGGTCGTTCAGGGCCTCACTGGGGTTATGATCGGCGATAGATGCGTGGCTAGGGCAAGACAATCTCAGAGTCATCACTGATCATCAGCCGAAAACCTCTGCCCGTTGCATCACCCTTTCTGATAACAGCTTGCTTGCCAAGCACGCTGTCTTCCAAGCGTTGCACATTCATTACCTTGGCGGATTGGAGTAAGACGGAATGGTCAATACCTGAATCAGCCACGGTGCAGTCAGGGCCAATACTGGTAAAGGGGCCAATAAAGGAATTCGTTATTGTTGCATTCTTGCCAATGATCACTGGCCCACGAATAGTGCTGTTTTGGATCTGTACCCCATCCTCAATGATCACGCGACCAACGATATTACTCTCGCGATCGACAGTGCCCCGGATCTCTCGTTTTGCCAACTCATCAAGCACCGTTCGATTGGCTTCAAGGAGATCATCTTTTTTCCCGGTGTCCAGCCACCAGCTTTGCAAGATCGAGCTTTGGACCTGCTTACCATCCTCCAGGAGTTTTTGGATGGCATCAGTGATTTCTAGTTCGCCACGCCAGGACGGCTCGAGCTGCTCAATGGCCGTATGGATCAACGGTGAAAAGACGTAGATGCCAACCAGGGCAAGCGAACTTGGCGGATCTTTCGGCTTTTCAATCAGCCTGACCACCGTATTGTTGGCGTCTACCTGGGCCACCCCGAACGCTTGTGGGTTTTCCACTGGTTTCAGCAGAATTGTGGCCGCCGCTTGCGCTTTCACAAACTCGTGAACCACCATCTCAATCCCCTGCCCGACCAGGTTGTCCCCTAAATACATTACAAATGGATCGTCGCCTAAAAAGGGCTGGGCTACTTTCACTGCGTGGGCCAGGCCAAGCGGTTGCTCTTGTCGGATAAAGGTAAAGTGGATCCCCCAAGGGTTTTCCGCCAGCGAGGCTTGAATTTGTCCACCAGTCTCTGGGGAGATAATCACGCCAACCTGTTTGATCTCGGCGTTCGCGAGATGCTGCATGACATAGTGCAAGACTGGTCGATTGGCGATTGGCACCAGTGATTTGGGAATAGTATGCGTGAGCGGACGTAAGCGCGTTCCTTGTCCGCCCGCCAGTACCAGCGCTTTCACCTAATGCACCTCCGAGAGACTATGAGGATGAACGCAACGCACAATAGCAAGACTAAATTCATCCCTAACGATGGTATGCGCCCTCTTTTAAGATTAGCCAATAGATCGGTATACCTGCCAGAAACTACTGATCAACCTGATTGCTTGGTCACCATTGGGCGGCCTCAGAGTCTTGAGGCCGCCCAATGGTGATGATTAGCGGTAGTTAGTGAACTGGAGCGGTACGGGAAACTCATCGCTCTGCTTCTTGAGGGCCTGAATCACATTCTGTAAATCATCCTTGTTCTTCGCCGAAACGCGAACGGCATCGCCCTGGATTTGTGGCGTTACTTTCTTAAAATCGCTGCGAATCTGCTTACTGATCTTCTTTGCCAGTTCGTCCGAGAGGCCCTCTTTCAGTTTGATTGTCTGGCGCACGCGCCCCCCACTCGCTTCCTCGGCCTTCTGATAGTCGAGGATTTTCAGCGATAAACCACGCCGAATGACTTTGCTTTCCAGAATATCTTTCAGCGTGTTCAAGGTCATTTCGCTAGCGGTGTTGAAGGTGATCGCTTCTTTTTCCAGGGCGATTTCGCTCGCAGTATCTTTTAGGTCATAGCGGGTTTGCACTTCGCGAGCGGTCTGATCAACTGCGTTTTTCAGTTCCTGACGGTCGAACTGCGAGACAATATCGAATGAAAAGTCAGCCATGATTCCTCCTTGTTTTGCATCCTGCCTGTTGTTTGTACAACGGCAGCAGGGATCGTGTATGGTAATGGCACCGTTCAGCGACCAGCGGTGCAACAACTATATATAATGCCCAGGTCGTTTTTGGGCAAGGACTGATAGGAGGTTTTGCGTTGGATTTGCACGTAGTGGGTATGCGCTTCTGGAATGATCAACGGGCTGAAGACCGATCAGTGGAGATTATTGACGAAGGTCGAAAAGTTTGTGAAGCAGTCGCTGATGGGACGGTAACGTATAGCGATGCGGCCTATGACCCCAGCCAGATGGTGGAAGATCGGATTACGAATCTTGGGACGCTCGGCGGGGTTATTGCTGAACAGGTTGCAGCGGGAATTCGCGATGGGAAGAAGGTGGTGGCCCTGGGGAGTAACTGCACCACCTTGCCAGGTATTTTGGGCGGCTTACAGGAAGCCACCGGGATTGAAAAAAGCCTGGGGCTGGTCTGGTTCGACGCGCATGGTGATTTCAACACGCCGCGTACTACCCTGAGTGGGATGCTGGGCGGGATGCCAGTGGCCGTTAGCGCTGGGCTTTGTTATCACACCTGGCGCGAGGCTTCGCACCTGGTTGCCCCTATTCCAACCGATCGAATTGTGATGGTCGATGTGCGTAACCTGGATCAGGCGGAGGAACAGCTAATTCGGGCGACTGATGTCCAGATCGCCCAGGTCGCCCCTGGTTATGCTGGTGATCGCCCGTTAGCCGAGACCGTTGCCGAGCTTGCGGAACGCTGTGACGCGATCTATCTTCATATCGATTCTGATATTCTTGATGCTAGCCTGACGCCGAATCATGGGACCAAGGAGCCGAATGGGCCGAATGTGGCTGAAACTGTCGCCGCGCTGGAGACAGTATTGGCAACTGGCAAGGTGATTGCCCTGGGGCTGGTTTCCGTCAATTCCGCGGGTGAGGGTGGCGATGTCAGTCTGAAGACCTCGCTGGAAATGTTGCGAGGTGGCCTGGAACACTGGCCTGATTAATGAGCTAGGCGGTCAAACAGTTCCAGAAATAGCCAGACCCGCACCCCAACGTTGGGGTGCGGGTCTGATGTTCGCGATTGTTGGCGCAGTCGTTAGCGCTTGTCGATCGCCGTGTAGTGACGATCGCGTGGGCCAACATATTCAGACTGTGGGCGAATGATGCGCCCGCCCGCTCGATGTTCCAGGATATGCGCCGTCCAGCCAGCCGTGCGACCAACGGCAAAGGTGGGGCTGAACAGGTCTGGGGTCAGGCCCAGTTCGCGGAGGAGCAAGGCCGTATAAAACTCCACATTAGTGTTGAGGTTGCGCCCTGGCTTCGCTTCGGCCAGTACCTTCACGCCCGCTTCCTCAACGGCCTTTGCCAGTTCAAGGGCTTCGCGCTCGCCCGTTTCGTCGGCCAGTTCGACAGCGGCCTGATACAGCACTTCAGCCCGGGGATCGCGCACTTTGTAGACGCGGTGCCCAAAGCCCATAATCCGCTTGCCCTTGGCCATCGCATCTTTCATCCATTTTTCGGCATTCTCTGGGCGGCCAATTTCTTCGATCATGGTCAGCGCAGGGCCAGGGGCACCACCATGAAGCGGGCCTTTTAATGCCCCGATTGCCCCAGTTACTGCCGAGACCATATCGGAGGCGGTTGAGCCAATCACGCGCGCCGTAAATGTTGAAGCGTTCATCCCATGATCGGCCACAGTAACCAGATAGGTGTCCAGTCCCTTGACGACATCGGCTGCTGGCTCTTCACCAGTCAGGCCATAGAGATAATTTCCGGCAATGCCCAGGTCGTCGCGCGGCGTAATTGGCTCTTTGTCATTACGCAGGCGTTGGTAGTTAGCAATGATGACTGGCACTCGTGCTACCAGCATTTTGGCTCGTTCCAGATTGGCCTCAGGGCTATCGTCGGAGCTATCTTTGTCGTCGGCAGTCAGCGAAGCAACGGCGAAGCGCAGTGCATCCATTGGCTCCATCCGTTTCGCCGCCAGTTTAATCGCCGCATTCGTTTCTTCGGGCAATGTGCGGTAGCTGGCAAAGTCACTTTGGAGTTTGGCGAGTTGGTCTTTGGTGGGAAGATCACCGTGCCAGAGGAGATAGACGACTTCTTCAAAGGTAGTCTTGCCCGCCAGTTCCTCGATATCGTAGCCACGAACGGAAAGGTGGCCTACTTGCCCATCAACTTCACTCATCTCGGTATTGGCAACGACAACGCCATCCAGGCCACTCGAAGCAGGGGTTTTCTCGCTACTCGTTGTTGACACTGCAGACCCTCCTTACTAGTTGCTATACACTCGCGTACCATGACGCGATGCAATTCCCTTTATCGTTTAGTGTATCACTCTCTACACAGAAGGAAAAAACGTTGACTGCTCTGCTCCTTAAACCATACTCGCATATATTTTGCCAACGTGGAAATTTCCCACGCTTTCGTGCTTCGGGAAACGCGGGAAACCTTACGGCGCTACTCGCGGTTGCGCCGCGATGAGCGACTGGGGCGCGCTGCTTCCAGTGGCAGGTTGAGGGGGATCGTCTTTGCGGCGAGTAATCCAGCACGGTAGCCGTCATTGTTCCGAGGCCGCCGTGGACCCTGGTCTTGCGGTGGTGGCTTGGCTTCCTCGTCCTCTTGCTCATCTGTCTGAAACAGATGGGGGAAGAAGTCGCGGTAGGCTTCTTCCAGGGCCTCATCTTTGCGAATGATCAGCGCCATTGATTCCTGGTTCTGGGCCAGATCATGCCGTCGTTGCTCGTCGAGTCGCTGGGCAATTGTGCGTACCGCGCCGAGATAGAAACTGCGCTTCCAGGCGCGAGATTCTTCTTCATCCTGAGCATACTCTGCTTTACGCCCAATTTCGGCCAGGCGCATGATATCGCGCACCAGGAAGGCATAGAGGTGTTTGACTACCGTGACGTTGTGTGGCTCGCCAACAATCCCCACCTCACGGGTGCCTTGATAGCTGACCCCACGGCAGAAGTTGTTACGAGCGACGGCGGCCAGGAGTCGTCGCCGCCAGTGCATCCACCCACCACTATCGAAGCGGTCGGCGACGTAGGTATTGTTGTCATCAGTGGCCGCTTCAACCATCGCCATACTGAGGTTATGGCGAAAGAGAAGTTCTTGCGCTTTGCTGGCGGCAAGGGCGGCCTCATTGGGGTTTTCTGAAGTCGTGAGGGCCAGAAGTTTCTTGATTCGTTCAACAACGCGGTCAATATCGGTGGCCGTTGTCATCCACGCTCCTTCTCTCTGTCTCGGTGGTTCGTAGCACGCTCGATCCTGATTGGCGCTCGTGCCGATGAGCGCGTATAGCGCACCGAATACTATAGCGGGTAACCAGGGGGAAAGTCACCGTCCTTCTGTACGGTGACTTCGGTAAGGCGAATCAGGTATACTTAATGGTGCAGTAATCAATCAGGTCTCTGGGCTGTGTTTCTGTACTAACGATCAGTGGAGGTATTCGCCGTTGGTCGCTATGATGACACGAAGCAGTTACGAGCGTGACTGTCAGGTGACGAAGATTGGTGCTGTTCACTGATGAATATCTTGCCAAACAAACGCCATAACTACGATGGGTTGAGCTTTAAAGGATTCAACGCGGGTTCGTCCTTGCCTCACTGCGCCCATTTTCTGGGCCGTGGTCGGGTACTGACGAACAGGAGTGTGTAGCACACCGACTGTAAGCAGTGACTGATAGCGGACAGTAAAGAAGACGGAAGAACGTCGTGGGCCAAGTGAGCGGCCACGGCGTTTTTGGTTTACGTCTGGCTTGCTTCACACGAACTGGTCGCGTATATCTGCACCACTGTCGCGAATGGCGGTGCAGTGAATTGGAGATAGGAAATGCTGATTGCCCGCCTGGATGCAGCAACGTTGCGCTTTGGCACTCGTGTCCTCTTCAGCGATCTCAGTCTTAGCCTGAACGATGGCGAGAAAATTGGCCTCATCGGCCCGAATGGCGCTGGGAAGTCGAGCCTGTTGAAGCTGCTGGCTGGCCTAGAGCCGTTGGCTGCGGGGACGCGCACCGTACGGCGCGATGCAACGATTGCGTATCTGCCTCAGGAATATGCCGGAGAGAACCAGTCAGATGCGCTGGCTGAGGTCATCCTTGGGCGACCCGATCTGCTTGCGCTAGAAGATGAATTGGAAGCAGTGGAAACGGCCCTGGCTGATCCACAGTTACTCGATGATTTTTCGGCCTACGAGCAAGCCCTGGATCGGCAGTCGATCGCCGTGGAGATGTACGAAAAAAAAGGCGGCCCGCGCTTACGGAATGAAGCGCTAGGATTGCTAGAGCAACTGGGATTATCGCCCACAGCCCAGGCGCAGCCGTTATCAGCACTGAGCGGCGGCCAGCGCAAGTTAGTGGGGTTGGCACGGTGCCTGATCGCGCATCCAGATCTATTGCTCCTTGATGAGCCTGATAATCACCTGGATCTGGCAGGGAAAGAGTTATTGGCAGCTACCCTGCGTCGGTTCAATGGAGCGGTCATACTTATTTCCCATGATCGGTATCTGTTGGACGACACTATTGGGCAGATCGCCGAACTTGATCAAGGGCGCTTGACTCGCTACGAAGGCAATTATTCCAGCTATGCCACGCAGCGTGAGTTGGCGTTGTTGCGGCAACAAGAGCAATATGTCGCGCAGCAGAAGCAGATCGCCCACCTGGAAGCGGCAATCGCCCGGTTCAAACTCTGGGCCAGTATTGTGATTGATGAGCGGCATATCAAGCAGGCCCGCAATAAGCAACGGCAGATTGATCAGATGGAGAAGATCGAGCGACCTGTGCTGGAACGGCGCAAGCTGCGCCTACAACTGCGGTCTGGGCAACGCGGTGGGCAAAAGGTGATTGAAGCGCAACATCTGGCGAAGGCGTTTGCTGATCGGCTGGTCTTACTTGATGCCGACTTTACGATCATGCGTGGTGAACGCGTAGGGATTGTTGGCGGAAACGGGGTTGGCAAGTCGGTGTTGTTCAGCCTCTTGCTGGGGCGCGAGGCCCCGACCGAAGGGTCAGTCTGGGTTGGGCCAACGATTACGATTGGCTCCTATGAGCAAGGCCACGAAACGCTTGATCCCGCAGTGTCGATGATCGACTTTGTACGCAGCCTGCGCCCGATGCACGAAGATGAGGCGGTCGGAGTATTGGGACGTTTTCTCTTTCGCTACGAGCAGGTGCGCGATCCGATTGGTCGGTTGAGTGGTGGAGAGAAAAGCCGGCTGCAATTGATCCGTCTGATGCTTGGTGGATTCAACTGTCTGCTGTTGGATGAGCCAACGAATCATCTGGATATTGCCGCCACTGAAGTTCTGGAAGATGCCCTGGGTCGCTTTGACGGAACAGTATTGACGATCTCCCATGATCGCTACTTCCTGGATCGGATCTGCACGCGTATCTTTGAATTGGTGGAAGGGGAGATTATCGAATATAGCGGTGGCTACAGCGACTATGTGGAGGAGAAGGAGCGCCGGAAACAGCTGGCAGAGCAGGTAGCCGCTGAAGAAGCCGCCCGGGCGGCAACAGCGCGCAATCGCACGCCGCGCAAGCGGACGCTGCGGATCTAAGCGAGGCTAGGGCAATTTCCCCTGGTACTCCTTGGCGGCAACAACAGCGCGGAATACCTGTTGCGCTGTTGGCGATGAGTTGATCGCCCACGCGGCCTCTTTTGTCTCGTTAAACCAGATGACGGCGCGGATACGGGGAAACCGCTTTGGTAAGGCCGTGAGGAAGCCGTCCTTAATCCAGGCGGCTTTATCACCGCCTTCTTCGGTCGAGGCAACCTCACTGATCATCATCGGCTTGTTGGTGAGTTTGGCGAGTTCGTCGTAGGAAGCGGCAAAGGTATCGGCGAATGATTCCCAGCTGGCCCAGGTTTCAGCCGTACCCCAGTTATACCCGTCCAGGGCAACCCAATCGACCCAGGCATCACCAGGGTAGGTTTGGGCAAAAGGAGTGCTGCCAGAATACGACACGTTGACACACCAGACCCAACGAATGTTAGTCGCCCCCGCTTGCCGAAAGATTGTCACGATGTGTCGCCAGGCATTGATATACCCGGTGGCGCTATTGCCGTTTGCCTGTGCCGACCAGGGGTACCAATCGCTATTCATTTCGTGACCAAAGCGGAGATAGAACGGTTTACCCCAGGCCGCTGCATCCCGCGCCCATTGGCGAATATAGGTATCGTGCGCGCCATTCGTAATGGTGTTCAGGGCATAGTTTGGCTGATTGGTTTCACCAGTCCAGTTCCACGGTTCCCAGGTCAGCATCGGCATCGCGCCAGCCTTGACGACGGCATCCATATCGGCGCGTGGAAAGCGGCTAGCGTCGCCCTGCGCCCAGCCCTGAAACCACATCACGACTGCGGGGCTGCGCCCAACCTGATTGACGTAGGTGGTCAGTGCGGCAGGATCACCGGGGGCCTCTGGTTGATAGATCCCCAGGGCAATTGTGGTTGATTGTCCGCACGCTCTAAGGAGGAGAAGAAGGCAGATCATCACTGATAGCCAGATGGGGATTTGCGCTGGGGGACGATATTGCCAGACACGGTGCGCCATCCTTGGTCCTCCGAAGGTCGCTCAGCGTCAGGCAACAGCCGATAGGCTATCGATCCTGGAGCGACTGCATTGGTGAATGAAAGCGTATTACCACCGTGATCGTCAATCAGCAGGGGGCGGCTGGGTCTGGTCAGCCGCTTGCTGGCGATGTTGGCGGAGGATTGAGCGCAAGTGTTCCCAGTAACCACGGGCGGCGGTTTGGTTTGCGGGCGTAATCTCGTGCGGGCTATAACGGGCTTCAATAAATGCTGCGGTGAGCGCATCAAGATCAGCAGTAGTAGCGGGGATCTGCTCAGTTACTGTTTCGGCGAACTCAGCCGGGGTTTGTGTCGGGCGGCGCGGCAGACCTTCAGCCGCCGCTCGTTCTGTCAGGCTGTGGTAGTAGCGTAAGATCTGATCGCGTGGCGTATCGGCACGTGGTCGACGCAACAGGCGGCGTCGGCCATTGCTGGACGTTGCCCCGGCGCGGTTTGCGCGGGCGACGTTCAGGCGCTCACTGATCGTGTCAGCGAAACCATGCAGGCGGGCCCACAAGGCCTGGAAGAATTGCTTGAACAGGCCCATCAGGCGCAATCGACCGAGACTGGCCGTGATCAACTGGCGATTCTCCAGCCAACCACGGACAAACCAGATCACTAAGCCCAGGACAACCACTGCGAGAATACCCCAGCGGACGAACTCTAACCAGGCAAGTGAGTCAGTGGTTGCTGGCGGCGGTGGCGGCGGGGGCGGGGCGGCTGGTGCCTCTGGCGTAGTCGTGGTGTTATTACCAGACAGTAACGCGAGTAACCAGGCGAGTGGCGCAACTACCCCGAAACCCAGGGCGGTGAGAAGGTAGATCAGCCCTTGAAGCAACAGTGCTAGCAGGTCGAGCAAGCCTAGCCCATAAGCGGTAGGGAGGATGAACGCCAATGCTGCAGCAATGCCCATCAGGATGGTACTGAAGTTGACCCAGCGTGGGCCGATAGGGGTTCTGACGGCGATTCCTTCTTCTTGCCAGCGCCGAGCGAGAATCGTGTGGTGGGCCAACGCGAGGAGTACCATCCCCAGGGTGAAATAGAGCAAGGCGGTGCCGATTGGCCCGGTGATTGCGCTTCGTCGAACTTGCAGCAGTTGGTCTGGCGCAACGGCTGTCAGGCCAACAACGATCAGGAGCAGTGCGCCGCCACTGAAGAAATTCCGCGTCAGGCTTTCGAGTGGGGCCACATAGTTCGGATCACGTTCTGGTGGCTCGCCAAGGCGGGCGAATTCGCCTGCGGTCATGGTGCTAGCCCCCCAGGCTGCCAGGATCAGGAAAATGATCACAATCGTGCGCATACTGAGGGTGGTCAGTGTGCTGACTGCAAGCCCTTGTCCAGCGAAGATGAGGTCGCTGAAAAGCCCTACTACGAGCAGCAGACCAAGCTCGCCACCTCGAAGCCAATGCCGATCAAAACTTTGTGGTAAGCGCTCGGTGATATACCAATATGACCAGTGCGCCTCAATGGCGACCACCGCGCAGTAGAAGATGATGAAGGTGTTGCTGTGGCCTGTAATCGCCTGGGCCAGCTGCGCGAGGGCCGCGCAAAGCGCACCGACCAGGATGCCAACCAGGAGAGAGCGTAGGGCAAATTCTGCTGTGGGTTTAGCCTTCATAAACGCTCCAGATCGCGGATTGTGTGGATAGTATAGGTCGTGACCCCCGGCGGGGCTGCCCACGGCTCGTTGCCATCGGTTGGGCGGGTGACTCCTGCGAAGATCACCGCTACGGCTAGCCCACTGCGGCGCAAGGCCAGCAGCGCCTCGGTCAGCGCAGTGCTGCCACGGCCCGTAATGATGACGATAGTACCGCCCCAGGCCAGACCCAGCCGATCACGCCGCAGCAGGTTGGTGAATGGCTCGGGAGCTTCAGTGGCCATCTCCACCTCGGCCAGGTGTTCGAGAATCGCGATCAGTTGGCCCCGCTCCTTACGCGGCGGCAAATGGATGGTACTGGCTAGCTGCGTGGTATTTGTGGGCTGCTGTCGCTCTTTGGCCTGGGCGGCACTTGTCAGGAGGCCCACGGGGAGCTTTTCGTGGACAATCGTGTGGTTTGCCAGTGATGCTGCCACGACAATCGCCAGTTCAATAGCGTCGAACGGCAAGCGGGTGACATAGTCCACTTCATGCAGGTCGAGGCAGATCAGCGTTTCACGAGCGATGGCGGGCTGATATTGCTTCACTACCAGTTGGCCGGTGCGGGCAGTTGCAGGCCAATGCACGCGGCGTAAGGGGTCACCACGTTGATAGCTGCGGATACTGGCAACGCGACTGGTATCCTCAAAGAGCGGTGTATTGACTGGAAGGGTGGCGAGTGGTGAGCGCGTGGGTAAGCCTAACTGCGCGAGCGTGACAACCTGTGGGTAGACGATCAGGTTGCGCGGTTCTGCCCAGCGGAGTTCGTGGCGGCCGATGCCGAGTGGATCGCCAGTGCGAACCATCGTTGGGCCAAGCTGGTAGCGGCCACGGCGATAGCAGTTCAGCGTATACGCCATTTCTGCGTGGGCATGAGGGCCGAGTGCGATTACCTGGCGCTCGAAAGGGGCGGCGCGCAGCCCTAATGGCAATGTTTCATCGACTTCTAGCCACAAGATCGGTAACCAACCAGCGTTCCGAAAGACGAGACGCACCCGCACGCGGTCGTTAGTAAAGGCACGATCGGTAAAGTGTCGTTCGCTGTGGAGTTGCCGCACTACTTGGCGCATCCAGAGTCGCGCCAGGATCAGAATTGCCGCGAGAAAGTAGAGCACAGTGAAGAAAAACTCAACTCGAAAGAAGAGCGCGATCATCAGTAGTAGCAGGAGGAACGGTCCAAAGTAGCGCATCGGCAATCCCACGGGTGAGCGAGCAGCGCATTAGCGGTGAAGATTACCGCATGACTAGGTTTCCAGACTCAGCGGCGTTCGCTCGATAATCTCATTGAGGATTGATCCAGCGGTGTGTCCCCGTAGTTGGCTTTCTGGTCGCACAATCAGGCGATGGCTGAGGGTGAGGGGCGCTAGCGTTTTCAGATCGTCTGGAATGACATAATCTCGCCCACGAACTGCGGCGTAGGCCTGTGCTGTCTTGTAGAGGGCCAGTGAACCACGCGGGCTGGCTCCAGCGGTCAGGTCAGGGTGCTGGCGTGTCGCTCGCACGATTGCCAGCAAGTAGCGTTCGAGGCTTTCGTCAATATGCAGATCGGTGATGGTATCGTGGAGGGCGGCGATCAAGCTGCCATCGACGACTTGCCTGATCTGTTCAATTGGGTGCCGCTTCCGGAGGTTATGCAGCACCTGGAGTTCAGCGGCTTCGTCGGGATAACCGAGGGGAATCCGCAGGAGAAAACGATCAAGTTGTGCTTCTGGCAGCGGAAAAGTGCCCTCAAACTCAATGGGGTTCTGCGTGGCGAGGGTGAGAAACGGGGTTGGCAACGGGCGAGTGATCCCATCGACAGTCACCTGCCCTTCCTGCATTGCCTCCAGAAGGGCCGACTGCGCGCGTGGCGTTGCCCGGTTGATCTCGTCGGCTAATAGGAAATTTGTGAAGACTGGCCCGGGCTGAAATTCAAATGAACCCGCCGCCTGATTATAAATACTGACGCCAGTAATGTCGTTTGGCAGCAGATCAGGGGTAGACTGAATCCGTTTAAAGTCAAGGCCCATACTGGTGGCAATGGCACGGGCCAGCATGGTCTTGCCTGTCCCAGGCACATCTTCGATCAGTACGTGTCCCTGACACAAAAGCGCTACCAATAAGTATTCGATCTGCGTCCGTTTCCCGACGATCACCGTTTCGACATTCTCGATGACCCGCTCGGCAAAGGTGGTTATCTGGCTGAGATCGAGAGTTGTTGCCATCTTCTTGGTCCTTCTGGTTGGGTAGTTGGTGTTCAGTCGGTAATCAGTTGATCAGGACTGAGGTGATTTGGTGAGCGGTGTCTCCTGAAGTATCTGAAGAATTGCCGCATGAAGCAAACCGTTGGTGGCAACAACCTCCCCGGCAAATGGATCGAATGGCGCATTCTGGTAATTGGTGACGGTGCCACCCGCTTCGCTAACGATCAGCGCCCCAGCGCCGCAATCCCACGCCCCAAGATGGCGTTCGTAGAAGCCGTCGTAGCGTCCACAGGCCACTGCACAGAGATCGAGCGCCGCAGAGCCGTCACGTCGAATCGCCTGCGCCGCATAGCTGAATGCTTCCCAATGGGCTAAGGCAATGTGGCGAACGGAGGCGTCGTAGGGGAACCCGGTGGCGAGCATCCCGCGAATCAATTGGTCGACTGGAGAAACGTGAATGAGGCGGTTGTTCAGAAAGGCCCCTGCCCCAGCTTCGGCGTGGAACAGTTCATCGCGAGTGGGATCGTAGACAACGCCAACGATGGTCTGGCTGCCTTCGCGGAGCGCGATCGATACGGCGAAGGTGGGGTGACCGTGGGCGTAGTTGGTGGTGCCATCGAGCGGATCAATCAGCCAGCGGTAGGGCGAATCGCCAGTGCGTGGCCCCGAACCCTCCTCTGCTGTCACCAGATGTTCGGGAAATTGTTTAGTCAAGGTGCCAACAATCAGATCTTCCGACCGTTTATCCATCTCCGTAACCAGATCGACCGTGCCTTTGAAGGCGATCTGGCGATCTTCGCCCAGGGCATCGCGTAAGAGTTTGCCAGCCTCGCGGGCAACCGTGATCGCCGCTGTGCTGAATACGCTATAGTCAGCCATCTCAACCCTCCCTACTGGCGGGCCACATTGTCCGCCAGGGAGAGTATAGACGCTGTGCCTATGCAGGTGTATCGAAGAAACCGCGCTGCCAGGACGCCTGAAGGTCTGCAGTGTGGGTGGCGTAATGTTCATGAGCATAGGAAGCAACAATGCTACTGAGCGTCCAGGCTGGCTCGTTCTCAGTCGCTGGGCGAACGTGGGCAACGTGACCAAGGTTGCCATAGGTGTATTGCTGCGCGAGTTCTTCCTCTGGCAATGCCATAATTATTGCTTCCAGTGCGTCGGCCCGCGGCGCTACCTGGGCTAGCACCTCGTCGAGTGAACGATGCTGGTCGATACTGTGCCACCAGGCGTTCCGCTCATCCTGGTTGGCAAGGTTCGTGCCTGGTGGCGGGGCCTGATCGTGGCCGTAACATTCGGCGGTGGTTGGCTGTTCTCCACGCACCAACGCCTGGAGTTGTCCCGTGATCCAGCGGTGATCGGTATTGAGGTGCGCCTGGAGATCTTTTGCTGACCAGTAACCAACTGCGTTTGGTTTGCTGAGTTGGTCATGGGGAATTGCCGAGAATAGGGCTTCGTAGGCAGCACGTGCCTCTTTCGTGCGCTTCAGCAAATCAGCCTTCGTCAGTGTATCAGTCATGCAATTCACCTTTCCTTTCTTCAGTCCACAATGCTAGAGGTTCGTCTTCCGCTTGCGCGCCTTCTTAGGGGTAGGCGGTGGGAGGGCCGCGGCGGTCGCCTGGATCAGTTCAGTGAGTTTCTCCGCATCTTCCCATTCGTCGGCGGTGATCAGGAAGTAATCTTTCGCCCCAGGATAGGGCTTGCCAGTGACGACTTCGGTGAGTAGGGCGCGGGCTGATTCGGTTGGCTTGAGAAAGAGTTGATCGTCGCAGATGAAGGCGATCACTTTGCCTTCATAGTAGAGGGCATATTCGCCAAACATTTTGCGAGTTGTCAGATCGCCCGCCCCAGTGAGTTGCTCCAGTAGATAGTCAATCGTCCCTTGTTTGGTTGCCATCGTGCCTCCTTGTGAAAGTCAAACACCCAGAGACGAGAAGATCTCTGGGTGTTTAGTTTGTCCTTGTATTGGTGGAGAAGCAAAGGTCTAGACGAGAGCAAATTCTTTCTCGGCGATGCCGATACTCTCATCGAGGATCGCCACGATCCGATCGATCTCCTCGCGCGTGACAACCAGTGGTGGCGCAACATGGATGACGTCCCAAACACGCGAGAGGAAGCCACGCTCCAGCACCAACTCGTTGATCCGTTTGGTAAAGTCTGCTCCGGCCTGGCCCCACTTCTCCTTCGTTTCCTTGTCCTTCACTAACTCAATCGCACAGAGCAGCCCAAGGCCACGGGCATCGCCCACCGTGGGATGATTATCGACCAGGGTTTGCAAGCCTTTGAGCAGGTATGGCCCCAGTTCTGCGGCGTTCTCTACCAACTTCTCGCGCTTGATGATCTCGATATTCTTGATCGCAGTAGCGGCGGCGACGGCCTGACCGCCGAAGGTAAGCAGGTGGTTGATCGTATTTTCCGTGTTCTGGAAGATCTCGAAGACACTGGGCCGCACGATGGCGGCAGCAATTGGGCAGTACCCACTGCTCAAGCCCTTCGCCATGGTCATAATATCTGGCACTACCCCGAAGTAGTCAGTCGCGAACCATTTGCCAGTGCGTCCGAAGCCATTGATCACTTCGTCCATGATCAACAACACGCCGTGCCGATCACAGATTTCACGCAGCATCTGCCAGTATTTCGGCGATGGTACGTGGACACCATTCGACGACGAAATTGGCTCACCGATCACGGCAGCGACTGTCTCTGGCCCCTGAAAAATGATTTCTTGCTCGACCCACTTAGCGCACATGATATCGCCATCTTCACCAGCCAGATCAAAGTCGTTGCGATAATGGTTTGGCGAAGGCGTGTGGTATACCCCAGCCATTAACGGGCCAAAGAATCGTTCGACCTGGGGGCGATTTCCCGTTGTCAGGCTCATCGCGCCGAATGTTGCACCGTGATATGATCCCCGACGGGCGATCACCTTGTATCGCTTGGGGAAGCCGCGCAACGCCTGTACCTGCTTGGCAATCTTCAGGGCTGTTTCGACGGCCTCGGAACCACCTGAACAGTAGAAGACGCGACTGAGATCGCCTGGGGTGATCTCCGTGAGAATGTCGGCCAGTTCGACCGCCGGAGTCGTGGTGTAGCTGGCGGCGGAGGCATAGGCCAGCTTTGCTGCTTGCTCGGCCATTGCTTCTGCGATTTCGCGGCGACCGTGGCCGGCGTTGACAACCCAGAGGCCGGAAATCCCATCGATCCACTTTTTGCCACGGGCGTCATAGAGGTAGATGCCTTCGCCACGCTCAAATACGTGCAGTCCTTGTTTTTCCGCAAGATCAACCCAGTTCCCGCCATGGATCCAGACATGATCTAAGGCTTCCTGATAAATTGGCTCCTCATAGCCAGTGGCAGTTGGTTTCGTTTCGGTTTCGGTTGCCTGCTGCTGATCGATAACCACGTGAATACCTCCTCAATAGTGCAAACTTCCTTCTATCAATGGATCGATTATCGCACGCGAACCAGGGTGAGTTTGCTAGATTACGCTGCAAGATCAAGTTGGTGGGGGGCGAAAGATCGGTTGTTCTCCGGGCTGGGCTGCACCGAGTGGTGGCTGGCTTTGCTGGGTATATTCAGGGCGGGGTAATGCCGTCCAGCGCACGGGATTGCTTGGGTGGTGATTGCGTTTGAAGAAGAGGACGGTGGCCGTGTCACCAATAAATGGGTCGCGATCAAGGATACGGGCAATCGCTCGCTCCTGCACCAAAGCGAGGATGGCCGCTTTCAGGGTCCCTGTGTGCGGGGCAAAGTTGTCGCTGCCGCCCGTTGAACTACCGTGAATAATTCGTAACGATCTGAAGCCATTCGCGTAGGCTTCGGCGATTTTCGTCCGGGCGACACGCTCACCACTGGCATACCGATAGCCATGCAGATCGAGATCAAGCTCATCAGGACGGGCAACAATCAGGGCTAAATAGGCCATCGGCATTCCTCTATCAAGCCTCACGGACGATATTACGCAAGTGTAGCACGGTAGATTGTTGTAGCTGGTAAGACCAGCTTAGCGTTGCATCTGATAGCGGCGGATCGCGGGAACGGCCAGCCCAATCAGCAGGACCGTAATGACACAGGCAACACCCCCAGAGGCGACCGAGAAGCTGGTGCCGAAATATTTGGCGACTGTGCCTGCTTCTAGCTGGCCTAACTGCGGGCCACCCTGCACAAAGACCTGATTGGCCGCAGTGACCCGCCCGCGCAATGCGTCTGGTGTGAGCATTTGCAGGATTTGATGACGCATGGTCATGCTGATCGTATCAGTAAAACCAGTGCCAGCCAGGAAGAAAAAGGCCAGAGGTAAGGTCGTTGCGAGACCAAAGCCGAGTGTCGCTAACCCATAAGCCATTACTGCGATCAACAGCGGCCAACCTGGTTTTGCAATACGGTTGGAGATTGCGGTCATTCCTACTGCACCAATCACCGAGCCAACTGCCGGGGCAGCATAGAGTAAGCCTAAACCTTCCTCGTTCACATGAAGAATCTGGTCAGCAACGACTGGGAGGAGGACGGTTGCACTACCCCAGAAGGTTGCCCCGAAGTCCAGTCCCATGACCGCCATCACAATGGGGTTCTTGCGGATAAATGCTAACCCTTCAACAGCAGCACGCCAGCCGCGAGCCTCGCTGGTGGTGGCTGCGCCAGGGCGCGCCCGCATCAACACCAGTGCGGCAATGACGGCCAGGAAGGAGGCGGCATCCAGCGCATAGGCCCAGGCCAGTCCCGCGCGCGCAATAATTACCCCACCAACGGCGGGGCCAACAATGGTGGCTACCTGCATGGCGGTGATATTCCACGATAGGGCATTGGGTAAGTGGCGGCGCGGGACCAGCACTGGAATCAATGCCTGCCGTGCGGGCATATCAAGGGCCCCTGCTGCCGCTGCAAAGAGGGTGATCGCATAGATCGCGGCGATACTGGTTTGCCCGGTGTAGGTGAGATAGGCGAGGATCGCTGAACCAGTCAGCAGGATCGGCTGGGTGATCAAGAGGAGTTGCCGTCGATCAACGGCGTCAGCCAGCACCCCACCAATAATCGAAAAAAGAATAACTGGAATAATGCGCACCAGGGCGAGGAAGCCCAGTTGCTGCGGATCTTTAGTCAACTGATAGACATGTAACGTAATGGCAACCGTTTGCATCTGGCGACCCAGGGTATTGATGAATCGCCCAAAGAGCAGTAGACGGTAGTCGTGGTGTTTCAGGGCGACAAACGGCGACAACGATTCGCCAGGATCGACTGACTCCAAGTTACTCACATATTCCTCACAGTAGTCTTGATGATCGCCAATCCCGCTCACACGAAATAGCCCCAGCAGGTGGTTGGGGCTACAACAGGTTCAGGATGTCCAGCCTAACGACATGGTGCCGCTGTCTCGGCATTGGTGTGCCGTGCCAGCACCCTACTGCCATAGTTCTTGGTGGGTCTTACCAACGGGCGGCAGTATAGCACACGGTTAGGGTGTTGCTGGCTGGCTCAGGGTGGCGGTAAGGCGACCAAGCATTGCTGCTTCGTCTTCTGGCAAGACGGTACGAGGATCCAGGAGCAATTGATCGTTGGTGATGCGGGCCACAATCGCTGGCGTGCCAGCGCGGAGGGCGGCGGCGAAGCTGTCCAGGGTAGAACCATTGACTGCAAGTGTCGAGCGGGAAAGGCCCAAGGCGACCGTGGGCAAGGTTTCCCCTGGTAGCGAGCCTCCCCCAACCGTTGATTGCGTCTCGACAAGATCAGCGGACAGGTTCTGCGCCGCTAGGTGCGCCTGCCAGGAAGCGGCACGTTGGCGGAGCTCGGCAACGGGGGCTGCGAGCATTTGCCAGATCGGAATTGTGGTCAGTTCCTCACCCCGTAGGTAGTGGCGTAAGGTCGCCGACAGCCCTGCTAGGGTTGCTTTATCTGCCCGCATCGCCCGCGCCAGCGGGTGCCGCGAGATCTGCGCGATTGTGGCGTGATCGCCGACGATAATCCCCGCTTGTGGCCCACCCAACAGTTTGTCGCCGCTGAATAGGGTGACTGTTGCCCCATTGCGTACACTCTCGCCCACGGTTGGTTCATGCGCGAGGCCGAACTGGCTGGTATCGAGTAAGGCCCCTGAGCCAAGATCA
>JBDHWF010000051.1:0-24399 GCA_039810045.1 Chloroflexia bacterium | reverse complement strand
CTGGCTGATCGGTGCGTTGCAGGGTCAGGCGCACCGTGGTCGTTTCCAGTGTGAACGTCGTGACGTTGGTGGCGGCGGCTTGGGCCAGCAACGCGGCAATGGCGGCAGGAGTCCAACTGTCGGTTGCTTCAGCGGTCAGGGCTAACTCAGTGGTGAAGTGGTCGTCCGCGTTCGTGATTGATGGTGGCTGTTTGATCATCGCGTTTTTCCCCGTAATCAGCGGCAAGAGGTGGGTATGGTCAATTGCCGCCTGGTAATCCTCTAACGCTGCGTGGGCTTCGGCCAAGGTCGTTTCCTGAAAGGTGATCGTGTCGCCTGGGCGTGCCTGCCCCAGCATCCAGAGGTCGGCACCGATTACGGTGGCTACTTTGGTATAACCCCCTGTTGTCTGGTGACCAGCCAGCAGGACTATTGGCTGCCCGGAAGCAGGCACCTGAATCGCCCCCGTAATAATGCCTTCTGAAAGAATATCGGCCCCACCACTGCCGGGCTGAAATGCGAGTGGGGAGCCGCTGAGTCGTACCCCGATCCGATCGCTCTCGTTGCTGACCGTGTAAGGCTTACTGAGGAATGTCGTTAGCGATGCTGCGGTGAATCGTTCATCCTGCGGGCCAAGCAGCACGCGCACGGTATATGCGGTAGTGTATTGGGGGATCTGGGCCCGAGGTAATGCCGTGAGTGGTGGCAAGGCCGTTGGGGGAGCCAGGGGCAGGCGATCACCTGCCTGCAATGCTCGTCCATCAAGGCCGCCGATCTGTCCCAGACTATCGGTACTGCGGCTGCCGAAAACTGGTGGTAGGGCGATACCACCACTGAAGGCGAGATAGGCGCGTGCGCCGACCTGGCATCCTTTCAGCATCAGCTGATCTCCGGGCGCACAATGGAACGAACGCCAAGGGGCAATTGGCTGTCCGTTGAGGGTAGCCTGAAAATCAGCCCCGGTCAGGGCGGCAACTACTGATTGATTGCCAGCAAAGGTGATGGTTGGCCCTAGCAGGGTGATTTCTAGCGCGGCAGCCTCTGGGGGATTGCCCACCAACAAATTGGCCCAACGTAACGCGCCTTCGTCGAGCGCGCCACTGCTTGGGACACCGAATCGACCATAGCCAAAGCGCCCCAGATCTTGCACTGTGGTCAACAATCCCGGCTGATCGATCAGGGCTACCGCGTCTGATTGCTGATCAGTATCTGGTTGCTGGGCCGCTGCCCGTTGGTGATCAACGAGGGCTTGCTCTTGCAGCAGCGCGAACTCATTGGCGGAGAGTGGCCGAAAGCGTACCTGATCGCCAGCCTGTAAGAGAAATGGTGTGGCGGAGCCTGGATCGTAGAGACGGCTGGGTGTTTGGCCGATAATCTGCCAGCCGCCAGGGGTGGGCTGGGGGTAGACTCCTGTCTGCTGCCCACCGATCGCCACTGCACCTGCGGGTACGCGAGTGCGCGGGGTGGTCAGGCGTGGCGTTGCCAGGGCGGGGTCGAGGCCGCCAAGGTAGGGGTAGCCCGGTGAAAAACCAAGGAAATAGACGAGGTAGGTTGCGCCACTGTGCCGCACGATCACCTCTTCCGTACTGAGGCCAGTATGGGCAGCGACTGTTGGTAGATCAGGGCCAGAGTCGCCGCCATACCGCACGGGAATGGTGATCGTGCGCGATGGTGGCAAGGCGTTAGTTGCCTGCTCGACCAACGCCGCGACAGCGTTACGGAGGGCGACGGCGGTTTGTTGCAGAGGGTCATAAACCAATAGCAAGGTGCGATAGGCAGGGATCGCCTCACGCAGGCCAGGTATGTTTGCAGTGTCGATGACGGCCAGCAATGCCCGCACTTGCTGATTGATCGCTGGATCAATCGTGTCGGCAAACTCGATCAGCAAGCCGCGTTCGCCCACCTGCCGATATTGCGGCCAGGTGGAGTCTGCGGGTGCTGGTGGTTGACTATAGCGCGCTCGTACGTCATCGTTCATGGGCGAATGATCGCCTGTAGAGGCTGTGGCGTCACCCCTACCTCCGCCAGTGCTGCCCGCACCGTTGCTGCCAGGGCTGGTGCGCCAGGGGTATCACCGTGCAGACAGAGGGTATCAACTTGCAAGGCGATGGTCTTGCCAGTGATGGTCGTGACTGTGCCAGTAGTGACCATCTGGGCAACGCGCGCGCCAACTGCGCTATGGTCAGTGAGTAGGGCACCGGGCAATTTGCGATCTGCCAGTGTGCCATCGTCATTGTAGGCGCGGTCGACGAACCCTTCACGGGCGAATGGTAGCCCCGCCTTTCCCGCTGCCATTGCGTGGGCGGAGTTTGGTAGGCCGACAAAGATCAGGCGCGGGTTGAAGGCAGCGACCGCTTCTGCCGCTGCCAGCGCAAGCGCTTCATCGCGGGCAAGCAGATTGTAGAGTGCGCCATGGAGCTTGACGTGCTGCAGTGGGACGCCCGCCGCCTGACAGAATCCAGCGAGTGCCGCTACCTGATAGAGGGTTTCGTTGCGTACTTCGCTGGCACTGATTGGTAAAGTGCGGCGACCAAAACCATAGCGGTCAGCAAAGCCTGGGTGTGCGCCAATCGCTATCCCATGCTGTTGGGCCAGGGCGACCGTTTGTGCGATGACCTGTGGATCGCCAGCGTGGAAGCCACAGGCGATATTGGCTGATGTCAGGTTGGGCAGCAGGGCGGCGTCATGGCCGATCGTGTATGCCCCAAAACTCTCACCGAGATCGCTGTTCAGATCGATTGCTCTGTCCATGCCAGTACTAGGCTCCTCATCACTCTCTTATGCGGCAGTCAGGTATTTGCTATGCAGGGGCTATTCTACCCATTTTCGAGCAGCAGTTCGAGATTCCCTGATATCAGCGGAGCAGGTGTGGTAGAAATGTGTCAGATCATTTGTTCTGTATGATCTGACGTGAAGGAGAGGAAATCCTGATGGGTAAAGTCGTCCATTTCGAGATCCAGGCCGATGATTGCGCCCGCGCGCAGCAGTTTTATGGGGATATATTCGGCTGGAAGTTTGAAGACTATAGTAGCTTCACTGGTAGCCCGTATTGGGGAATCATTACTGGTGCAGAGGATGAGGCAGGAATCAACGGCGGGTTATTGCAGCGGCCTGCCCCAGCCCCGGCCCCTGAGCAGGGGACGAATGCCTTTGTCTGTACGATTGTGGTCGATGATTTCGATACCCATGAACAGAAGATTGTCGCTGCAGGGGGCATCGTCGCCTTACCGAAATATGCCCTGCCAGGGATGGCCTGGCAAGGCTACTTCATTGATCTCGAGGGCAATACGTTTGGGATTCATCAGCCAGACGAAAACGCGAAGTAATTGGCAATCAGCAGATCATTGCAACGAGCAAGGAATCGCGCCTGGGGAATTCCCCAGGCGCGATTCCTTTGCTGGCTATGCGGGCGTTGGTTATGACCAGAGCCGATAATGATTCTTGACGTTGTCCCACGCTGATGTTGGCTCGAAGAACCCCTTGTCCCAGGATACAAGGTGTTCTTTGATCGCTTCTTCGTTAATCTCAAAGCCGAGGCCCGGTGTCTCTGGCACGGCAATGTAGCCATCCTGAATCAGCGGCTTTGGTGGCCCGTCGATGAAGGTATCCCAGTAGGGGATTTCGCTGAAGTGATGTTCCAGGGCGATGAAGTTTTCGGTCGCCGCTGCGCAATGGACACTCGCCATCGTACTGATTGGCGTGCCCGCCATGTGCATCGCCATACTAATGCCGTATTCCTGCGCCATATCGCCAACTTTCTTCGTTTCCAGAATCCCCCCACTGCTCGCCATATCAGGATGGATAACGTTGACACCGCGGGCTTCCAGCAGTGGGCGGAAGTTTTCGGCAAGGTAAATATCTTCACCAGTGCAGACAGGAGTATTCAGCGTGCGCTCCAGTTGCACCCACTTATCAGTAAATTGCCAGGGCACCAGATCTTCTAACCAGGCCAAGTTGTATGGTTCAAGGGCTTGTCCGAGTCGAATGCAGTCATCGATACCAATATGCCCGAAGTGATCGGCGGAGATAGGAATCTCATCACCAACGACCGCGCGTACCTCCGCCACGTAGTCGGTGATCATCGCGATCCCTTTTGGCGTGAGGCGCACATGGGTAAATGGGTGCATAACCTGGGTCGTGTTGAATAGCCGCTCGTCTTCGTCGCCTGGGTCTCCTGGCAGCATTCCTTGCGGCCAACTCAATGCCCCTTTGACGCCAATCAGTGGCTGGATGCCAACATCCATCTTCAGCCAGGTAAAGCCCCGATCAATTCGCTCTTGCAGCTTCTTGCCCATTGCCGCCCCAGTCTTTTCGTTTGGGGTGTCGCAATAGATGCGGATGCGGTCGCGGAACTTCCCACCGGCGAGGGCGTACGCTGGGACGCCGTAGGCTTTGCCAGCCAGATCCATCAGCGCCATTTCGACACCACAGACCCCACCCGCCTGCCGTCCTTGTCCCCCAAACTGTTTGATCTTGCGGAAGAGTTTATCGACATTGCAGGGGTTTTCACCGAGGAGGCGGGTCTTGAGTACCAGCGCATAATTCTTGCTGGCGAAGTCGCGCACTTCGCCATAGCCGCTGATCCCCTGGTTGGTGTCAATTCGCACAATGGTGAAGTGCCAGTTTCCCCAACCAACTGTTGCGGTGCGGAGGTCAGTGATTCGTAGTTCACTGGGTCGCGAGGCAGTTTTTACCTGGTCTTCGGGTCGTGGAGTTTTCTTCTTACTAGGCACCAGTTCCCTTCCTTCTGTCCTAATTGCAGTCTGCCATGCGGTCGCCCTCAACTGGGGCACTTCCGCCGATTAGGGCCGCAGTGTACCACGGGTTGCTGGTTGGCTCAAAAATTGGTCATACCACTAGCCCAGGTAGCGACTAGTGGTAGGCGTGAAGGATGCGGTCGCTCCAGTAGGCTAGGCCCTGCCAGAGCCAGAGGCCGCTGATGATGAGCGCGATCAGTGGCCCGATGATGCGATGACTGCGCCAGAGTTGCCAGAGCGCATACCCGGCGACTACGGCCAGGGCTGGTGCAACGAAGAGATGAAAGCGCACGCTGAGGCCCGCCACCAGCGCGGCGAGAAAGAAGGGGATCGCTGTTCCGAGCCAGGTAAGGGCGAGAGTCGTGGGAAGTGCTGTGCGTGTGCGAGAGAGCAGGTTCGCGCCTGCAATTGCCAGAGGTAGCGCAGGCCAGCCCCACCACAGGAGCAGGTTTTCCCCTTCGCTGCGGAACCGACTACCCAGGCTGGCTTCAGCGACTGCGCCCCCACGCGCATTTGTTTGCCCACTGAGGGCATCGCGCAGGTGCCCGAGCAACAGGGTATTGTGGAAGTGGTAATAAATCGCCCAGGAGAGCGCGAGCGCAACCAGAAAACTTGCCAACACGAGCAGGCCCGCTCGCCTGCTGATGCTGCGTAGCAGAAGCACGAGTACAAAGAGGGGGATTGTCGTGCAAAGGGAGAGAAAAACCCCGAAGTGACCAAGCAGGGCCAGAGTCAACCCAAGCGTTAGGAGGAGAAGCGTGCGGGGTTTGGCCCACGTCTGCCAGGACAGGATGAGCGCGGTAAGGTAGATTGTGGCGACCCCTTGTCCAAAGAGGTTGGCAAAGTTCCCCGCCGAGGCAAGGTTGTAGGTGATCGGCAGAAAGCTGGTGATCGCCGCCGCCCAGAGCGCTGGTGCGTCAGCGGCAGCGATGCGGCGAGCCAGCGCGAATGTGCAGAGGGTGCCAAGCGCGACAAAGAGTGTAGCGACGGCCTGTACCAGGATGATCTTATCCGTAATGATGGTAGTAAATGGCAGCATTACCGCATAAAAGAGTGGTGGGTAAGGGGCTTCTAGCGCGCGGGGGCCGGGCAAGGCCAGCGTGAAAACCCATTCGCCCCGCTGCACAAACTCTAAGCGATGGACATTCAACATCAGATCGCTGGAACGATATTGTGGGTGGCGCATACCGAGCAGTAAGATCAGAGCATTCGCCCCAGTCAGCAGCGCTGCACCGCCCAATGCTCGCGCTGAGCTGGCCCAGGCGAACCGTTTCGCCGCCCACCAGAGCAAGGCGACCAGGGCCAGGGTAAGGGCGGTCATGATACTGATCAGGAGCGCCAGCGCGGGAGTGAAGCGGGCCAGGGCCATGCGCGGCCCAAGCGATAACCCAATGAAGGCGATTGCCGTGAGCCAGCCTGCAACGGCACCAGCCAGCGTTGAGCGGAGGGCGATCCCTACAGCGGCATAGGCGCAGAGCACCGCCAGGATCGCCACGCCAACCACGCGGAGGGGGGGCAGAATTGATAGCCCGGGATTCCCCAGATCATGCAGCTCAGCAAATGAAACGACCAGGCCCAGATCGCGCTGATCGCCAGGAGGGCGATAGGGTGGAGTGTCGAGCGTAACGTTCAGGCTACCATCGATAAATGCGGCTGCTGGCACGGCGAAGCGATATTCAGCGGCAGCAGAGCCGACGGTCACGGTCTGTGGCGACATATCCCCAATGGTGATTGTGGTGGTAACTGATGGGCTGTTTGTTGGGCGGCTGCCCTGCATCCTGAGCAGTAGTTCGGCGTTCGTTGCGCCGTACCCTGGGAAGGTGATGGTGGCTTGTCCACGAGTCCAGCGGAAGCGCTGGCCAGTGTCAGCGGCGGTTTCCGCGTCGTGAAATCCTGTGAGGTAGGGCGTGTCATCGGGGCCACCAATGGTCAGGGCCATCGGTTGCCGGATTTGCCAGGTGAACAGTAGGGCGAAGATGGTGGTCAGTAGGAGCAACGGGATTTGCCACGCTGGCATGAAGTAGCGACTTTGCCAGAATGGTGTGCGTGTAGTGATCCGCCGTGCTGGGCGACGTTTTTTGCGCGTCTTTGGCGCTGCCCGGCGCGGTGCCTGATTTTGTCCGCGTGCCTGTTCGCCCTCGCCGCTCACTGTTGGTATTGTCACCTTCCTCGATCTGGGGCGCTCTTGCTGCTGCCAAGCGTAATGCTACCAGCCAGTAGTCTATCTGTGCTGGCTGGTAGCATCGGATTCATACGCAGAGGATAACAAGACCGCTACAGGTGAATCGCTTGGCCTTCAACGCTGCGGGCGGCCTCAGCGATCACTTCGGAAAGGGTTGGGTGGGGATGGACAGCGTAGGCTACCTCGCTTGGCGTCGCCTCTAATGTCCGAGCGATGGAAAACTCGGCGATCATTTCCGTGACATCAGCCCCGATCATGTGGACGCCAAGAATCTCGCCAGTTTTTGCATCAGCGATGATCTTTACCTGCCCGTCAAGCTCACCCAGGGCCTGCGCCTTCCCATTCGGGCGGAATGGGGCTTTGCCCACTTTGATTTCACGCCCACCTTCGCGGGCCTGTGCCTCGGTCTTGCCAATCGCTGCCACCTGCGGATGGGTGTAGGTGCAGCGGGGAATTGCGTCGTAATCAAGCGGATACGTTTTGTGTCCAGCAATCACTTCCGCCACCATCTCTGCCTGGGCATAGGCGGTATGCGCCAACGGTACTTTGCCGACAATATCGCCAATTGCGTAGATGTTGGGGACGTTCGTTTGCATCTGCTCGTTCACGGTGATAAAACCGCGCTCGGTGGCAACACCCACACTCTCAAGGCCCAAATCGTCGCTGTTCGGCTGGAAGCCCGCGGCAAGTAGCACGCGGTCGACCGTGATTGTCTCTGATTTGGCGTCTTTCGCATCGCTTTGGGAGGGGGCAAGGTGTACGTTGACCGCTTTCCCTTTGACTTCGGCCTTCTCAACCTTGGTTGAGGTGAGGATCTTAATGCCGCGCCGTGTCAGTTGCTTCGCCAGTTCCGCGCTGATCTCTTCGTCCTCCAGGGGCAGCACTCGGGGCAAGAACTCAACGACGGTCACATCGACACCGAAGGCACTGTAGACCGTGGCGAACTCCAGGCCAATTGCGCCAGCACCAATGATCAGGATCTTCTCTGGCAACGTTTTCAGCCCCCAGATCTCTCTGGCAGAGACGATCTGCTTGCCATCGATCTCTACCCCTGCTAGCGGTCGCACCCTGGCTCCAGCCGCGATGATGATATTTTTGGCGCGAACTTCTTTGTCGCCGTCTGCGCCGCCAGAAACGGCGATTCGGTCGTTGGCGACCAGTTTGCCACGCCCCCGAACCACGGTGATCTTGTTCTTCCGCATCAGGAAGCCGACCCCCTTCGTCTGGGTGCCGACAATCTTCAGGCAGCGGTCGATTGCTGCGCCATAATCGCCAGAAACATTCTCAGCAGTGATTCCGAACTCTTTGGCGTGCTTGAAAAGGGTGAGCAGTTCAGCACTGCGTAGGATCGCTTTGCTGGGAATACAGCCCCAGTTCAGGCAGATCCCCCCAAGCTCTTCGCTTTCGATCACGGCGACCTGTTGTCCAAGTTGGGCCGCCCGAATGGCTGCAGCATAGCCGCCAGGACCACCACCGATCACTGCTAGGTCGTAGACCTGATCTGCACTCATCGAGCTTACTCCTTTTTCTCGCCAATTCAGTATTCTGGTCAGTTATGCCAAAGCATAAGCGCTGCATACAGCAGTTGTCGGCAAGCCTAGCTGAGTGCTGGTAGGGTGTCAAGAATTGATTCAGAGCATGGGAACGACAAAACGGCGAGACTCTCGCCCCACCGCCTTACCGTAACGATACTGTTCCTGATGAATTTGGTCGGGGCGAGAGGATTCGAACCTCCGACCTCAGCGTCCCGAACGCTGCGCGCTAACCGGGCTGCGCTACGCCCCGCCAAAGAGACCATCGAAGAATAGCATAGGCCCAGGCCCCCTGCAAGCAGTACGATGGTGGGACAATTCCCCTGCTTGGGGCGTTGATAGTGGTATGGTGCAGGGCGGTAATAGCCCTATGCTACACTTCGTACTACGGTAAATCTGGTTGTTTTGGGCCAGGAAAGGATCAGTTTGTACGTGTTCATTGCTGGTGGCAAGTTTGTTCGCAGCTTGCCGATCTGGTTGCTTTTGTGCCTGGTGTTGCTCCCTGCCTGTAGTGCCGGGGCAGGCCCGATGAAGCCAGATACGACAACGATTTTGGAGCGAACGGCTAAGCGGCTTGATGAAGTCAAATCTGTTCATTTCACCATGGTGATCGATGGTGAAGCGTTTATCGACCCTAGCCGCACCATTCTCCTGCGTTCGGCTGAGGGTGATATTGTGCCGCCTGACCAGATGCAGACGAAGATCAAGATCGGGATCGGGCCAGCTAATGTTGATCTGGCGCTGGTGACGGTCGGTAACGACAAGTACCAGACGAACCCCGTGACTGGGCAATGGGGGCCGACGCAACCGGGCTTCGACTATAGCCCCACCGTATTGTTTGAGAAGGACAAGGGCCTGAGCGCGATTGTTGGCAAACTGCGTGATGTTGAACAGTTGAGCGATGAAAAAATCGCGGGGCAGGATACCTATCACCTGAAGGGGAAAGTGGACAAGGCGGCGATTGACCCAATCAGTGGCGGCGCGATTGAAGGCGACCCGGTGAATGTTGAGCTTTGGATCGCCAAAGATTCCTCAAATCTCCTGAAGCTGGTGCTGACCGAGCCAGCATCCGCCAAGGCGAAGCCTGCAGTCTGGACCCTCACCTTCGATAAATACGACCAGCCAGTCACCATTACGAAGCCGCAATAGGCCCCACGATGTTGGGTATTTCCCCGCCACAACAGGCGGACGACCGCACTACACCACTCTCTGGGCGGGCAAAGGCGATTCTCGCCGCTGCGCTGTTGGCGGTCTTTGTTGCTGCGCTCGATTTGACAGTGATTACCACGGTGCTGGCGCGGATTCTCTACGATCTACGGGTCAATCTCGGCGAGGTTGAGCGCTACTCCTGGATTGTCAGTGGCTACTTGCTGGCGTACTTACTCACGATCCCAATCGCTGGGCGTATTTCTGACCTGATTGGCCGCCGTCCAGTCTTCCTGGCGGCATTAGCGATCTTCGCCGTAGGCTCGATCTGGTGTACGTTGGCGCACGACCTTGTGCCGCTGATCGCGGCGCGGATGGTGCAGGGGTTGGGTGGCGGTGCGCTGGTGCCAGTGACACTGGCATTGGTGGCTGACCTCTTGCCGCCAGCGCGGCGGGCAACGGCGGTAGGGGGGGTTGGGGCGATTGATACGCTTGGCTGGGTCCTCGGCCCGCTGTGGGGGGCCGGGGTTGTGGGCTTGCTCGGGGCGCAGCAGCTTGGGCCACTGACTGATTGGCGCTGGGTTTTTGCGCTGAACCTGCCGTTGGCCTTAGGGGTATTGGCGACGATTGTTGTGAGCTGGCAGCGGACAGCGCAAGCGACCCATCCCGTTGCTGGGCGATTTGACTGGCTGGGGGCGATCACCCTCACGCTCGCGCTTGCGCTGCTGAATCTTGCGCTCTCATCGGGAACGGAGAGTGGGGCCGAGCCGCGCGCGTTGGGGGCGTCAGCGAATCCGTTTGCCCCCTATCGGCTTCCATTGCTGGCGGGGGCTTTGGTCGCCTTTCTCCTTTTTCTATTCTTCACGCAGCGGGCGCGTTGGCCGATTATTCCGTTGGCTCTGTTTCGACAGCGGGTCTTCAGCGGGGCAAATCTGGCGAACCTGCTCGTTGGGGCTGCGCTGATTATCGTGATGGTCGACCTGCCGTTTGTTGTTTCGTTGCTTGAAGCGGACACCAATCGGATCAGTTTCATCAGTGCGCTTTTGCTCCTGCCGTTTACGCTAGCCATGGCTGTCGGCTCGCTCTCTGGCGGGCTGGCTGTGGGGCGGCTTGGTTATCGCGTTGTGACGATCGGTGGGTTGGTGATTGCGGCGATCGGCTTTTGGCGATTCTTCGGCTGGCCGCCGCGCCTGGATTATCTGCGGATGGGGGCTGATCTGTTGGTCTGTGGTTTTGGGCTGGGACTCGTGATTGCCCCAGTGGGGGCGGCGGCGATTAACGCTGCCCCCACTGGTACGCATGGGATCGCCTCGTCGCTGGTGCTGGTCATGCGCTTACTGGGAATGACGATTGGCCTGTCAGCCCTCACCTCGTGGGGAGCAGGGCAACTCGATCAGCGGGTGAAGGCGCTGCCTCCGCTGACGCAACAGCCGAATGAGCCACTGCCGACCTTTCTGGCGCGGCAGTTAGAATATCAGGCGCAACAGGTTCCGCTGATCACGCTGGATATTCTGCATCAAACGTTTGCGATTGCCGGGGTTATTTGCCTGGTGGCAATTCTTCCCGCCCTCCTCTTAGCCGACCAGCACGCAGATTAATCAGGCTTGGGTGGTTGCTCAGTTGTGGCTGCTGACTGTTCGGCAGCTACCTCTGTCTGGGCGGGAGGGGCTTGTTTCTTCGGGAGCCAGCGTCGCCAACCACGGTAGCCCTGCATGGCGACAGTCAGGGCTACGGGCATTCGGCGTGGTGCAATCGTGGGGGCCAGGGCGTCTAACAGTGGCCTAGCCCCCACGATGACTGGCGCGGACCAGTGCCGTAATTTCGCTGGCTGGTTTGGATCTTTTGGTTGCGGTGCCGCGAAATGATCGAGCGGCAGCCACGCTTTGGCTTTGCCATCATAACGGAGGGCCGCGCCGCCAGCCTCGGTGATCAGCGTAATCCCCCCGGCCACATCCCAGATCTTTGGTGAGCGAAAGATCGCCCAGCCAAAACCACCAATGGCAACCTGCCCCATTTCGTAGACGACTGAGCCCAGGGAGCGTGGTTCACCGAGCTTACGGCGACCAGCACGCTGGGTCTTGAATTGGAAGAGATAGCCAGGGGGAATCCCAATCGTTACCCGCCCTGATGGTTCGGTGGCGGGGTGAACCTGGATCGGGGTGCCATTGCGGAATGCGCCACCGCCGCGGCGGGCGTGCAGCGTTTCGTTGGTCAGCGGGAAGTGGAACACGCCCACAACTGGCCGCCCCTGATGGAGGACACCAATCGAGATGGCAAAGAACGGTAGCCGATTGACGAAATTGATCGTCCCATCGATGGGGTCAACGATCCACTCAAAGTCGTGTTCACCCTCTGGGTCGTGGCCTTCCTCGCCCAGCACCGCATGGTCAGGGAAGCGCGCCCGCACTGCCTCGACCAGGTAGGCCTCCACCGCCCGATCTGCTTCGGTAACGGGATCGGTCTTGCCCTTATCTTTATAGTCAACCGCCAGCGGCTGACTATAGTGCCGCAACACGATCGCATTCGCCTCAGCAATGAACTCCACCGCCGCAGCTTCAATCGCTGCCAGCAGGGTATCATCGGGATATGGTTGTGGTGCTTGCTCGGCAATGTTAGCAGTGATCTGGACGCTCCCTTCACAATCAGCGGGCTTTTAGTGTCGCCAGCCCGCGCACTTGTGCTTCCCTGGCCCTTAGCGGGCCATGCTGACTCCTTCAACCTCTTCGCAGGTGTTGTTCTCCACATCGAAGATGCGGCGACGTTGCAGCTTCAGGTCTGCGCCAAGGACGTGGATCGAGAGGCCGTCTTCGGTGCCAAGCACTTCGATGCGATGAATGTCATGTGGCGGCAAGAGCGGGTAGGTTGCGCCGTGCGTAAGCACCTCGTCCGATTGCAGATCGACGCGGCACTGTCCAGGGACGGAACCATCATCGAGGCGGCGATAGCGGGTAGTTCGTTGCTGACCAGAGTAGACGCCGATAATGCCCCAGGTAACATGATCATGGGTCGGGGTTGGGTGTTCGGGACGGAACAGGACGCCATAGATATTCAGTGAACCATCCTCGTTCTTGTAGTAGCTAAAGCCCGGGCGACCGCCCTCAACAATGGTGGCGTATTGCGGATCAGTCCAGCCGGGTCCTTGAAGTGCGCGGCGCAGCAACGGTTCGAGTTGCCCAACTGCCGCTTTGCGGTCGTGAATACCGCCCTCTACTTCCATAATCTGGCGGGCGTCATCAATGAATTCAGCAATGCCATAGCTGGTGTCAGTTGTACTCATCCTTCCTCCCTCTGCGTCTCCACACTATCTGTAGACCAGATAGTACCACGATTCTTCCTCCGTTCGCTGACTGACGGCGATGGATTTTTTCTGCTACACTGCTTCGTAATTGAAGAGTGCGAACGGCGATGATGGAAAGAGTACCCAGATCGGCACCAGCAGCGAGAGGTCGCCTTGGGTGTGAGCGACTTTTGGCGCGGATCTGGCGAAGTTCATTCCTGAGCCGAACGGTGAACCTGGGCCTTGTTCGATGGCCGCAATGTAGTCGTATCTGGTTTGCTCCGCCATTATCAGGAGTACACCGCAGCTGCTGGCTGTTGGTGACTGAGTTCGTTGTTTCGGCAACGGAAACAGGGTGGTACCGCGATTGCCCCTCGCCCCTGTGCGAGTGGGCATTTTTTGTTGTCCAACAGCAGGGTAAAACGCTTAGTTGGGACGGTACGCGCAGTGGATAATCGGCAGCAAAGTGGGAGGATGCCGTGACAGCAGTAATTGGTGATGTTGAACGCGAGGCGATTGACCACCTCGCCCAGGTAGAAACCGAAGCAGCCCTGGAGGGATGGTTCCGCACCTATTTAGGGCGGAAAGACGGCAAACTGAGCGGCCTGCTGCGGCAACTTGGCACGCTCGACCCAGCCGAACGCCCCAGCTTTGGGGCGGCGGTGAACGCAGCAAGAGATCGGGTGACGGCGGCATATGATGAGCGGAAGGCGACGATTGGTAGCAGTGCGCTGAACAGTCGCCTCGCCGCTGACGCGGTCGATATTACGTTGCCCGGTCGCCCAGTCGCGTCCGGTACGTTGCATCCGACTACGCTGATGATCCGCGAACTGAGCGCGATCTTCGCCCATCTGGGCTTTCAGACGCTGGAAGGGCCAGAAGTTGAGGAAACGCATTACAACTTTGACCAGCTGAATATCCCCACCAATCATCCCGCCCGCGATAGGTGGGACACCTTTTACGTTGGTTCACGGGGTACTGATGATACAGTCAATGAAATTGTCTTACGTACCCACACCTCGCCGATGCAGGCGCGAATTATGGAGCAACAAGAGCCGCCTGTGCGGGTGATTGTGCCGGGCCGTTGCTATCGCTATGAGGCGACTGATGCCTCGCACGAAGCGATCTTCTTCCAGCTAGAGGGTCTAGCCGTCGATACATCGATTACGATGTCCGACCTGAAAGGGGTGTTGACAGAGATGGCGCGGCAACTCTTTGGCCCAGCCACAAAGGTGCGCTTTCGTTGCGACTTCTTTCCATTCGTCGAGCCAGGGGTCGATTTCTCGGCTTCCTGCGCTGTGTGTGGTGGCAAGGGCTGTCGGGTTTGCAAAGGGACAGGCTGGTTGGAACTTGGTGGTGCGGGGATGGTGCACCCAAATGTGCTACGCAATGTTGGCTATGATCCAGCGATTTACAGTGGCTTCGCCTTTGGGCTGGGGATCGAGCGCATCGTGATGATTAAGTATGGGATTGAGGATATTCGTAACATCTATGCGAACGATCTGCGCTTCCTCGAATCGTTTGCTGGAACACGGATTTAAGTGAGGCGGAGTGAGCAATGAATGTTCCGTTGAGTTGGCTGAGTGACTTCGTTGACCTAACGCTCTCCCCGCGTGACCTCGCCGACCGCCTGACGATGGCAGGGGTAGAGGTAGAGGCGATCCATGAGATCGGCGACGCCTGGGATCAGGTTTATGTCGGCCACGTAGAGGAAGTAACGCGGCATCCCAACGCCGACCGCCTGAATCTGGTGCGCGTGGTGGCTGGGGAGCGGATGCTGACCGTGGTCACTGGTGCGCCAAATATCGCCGCCGGGCAAAATGTACCGCTGGCCCTGGTTGGCGCGCAGTTGTGGGATGGTCACGCCGCAGAACCGAAACGAATCACGCTCAAGGCGAGTACGATTCGTGGGGTACCGAGTGAGGGGATGGTTTGCTCGGAGAAAGAGTTGGGCCTCTCTGATGAACACGAGGGGATTATGGTGCTGCCCGCTGATGCGCCAGTTGGCACCCCACTGCGCGAGTATCTCGGCGACACGATCCTGGAACTGGAGATTACGCCGAACCTTGTGCATGACTTCTCGGTGCTTGGCGTGGCGCGTGAAGTGGCTGCGTTGACGAATCAGCCATTCCACCCACCGCTCGTGCCAGAGCTACCGCCGCCGACGGACGGTGGCGGCACCGATGGTCAACCATTAGTGCTGATCACCAGTCCCGCACGCTGCGCCCGCTGCGTAGGTGTGCTGATTGAAGGTGTGACCGTTGAGCCATCGCCGGAATGGCTACAGCGGCGGTTGACGGCAGCGGGCCTGCGGTCGATCAACAATGTTGCCGATGTCACGAACTATGTGATGCTTGAATGGGGTCAGCCACTGCACGCCTACGACCGTGACCAGTTGGCAGGTGGGCGAATTGTGGTGCGCGATGCGGCCCCGGGCGAACAAATCGAATCGCTCGACCATGTGGTGCGTAAGCTTGATGAGCAAATGCTGGCGATTGGTGATGCCGAACGCGCTGTGGGGATCGCTGGGGTGATGGGTGGGGCCGACTCAGAGATCAGCGACAGCACTACGAACGTCTTGCTCGAAGCGGCGAACTTCAACCAATATGCGGTGCGCTACGCGATGCAAACGTTGAAACTCCCTTCCGATGCGGCGACGCGCTTCAGCCGGGGGCTTGATCCGAACCTGGCCTGGGGCGCGGCAGCGCGGGCCACAGCCCTGATTCTGGAACTTTGCCCTGGCGCACGGGTAACCGCAACGGCTGATGTCTATCCTGAGCCAGTCACCGCGCGCACCATCGACCTGCCTTACGGCGAGATCAAGCGCTTGCTTGGCGTGACGTATCCCGTTGCGGAAACGATTGCGGTACTGGAGCGGTTAGATTTGCGGGCTGAGCCACTGCCAGCGGCTGGTGAGGCCGAACCGACCCTGCGTGTGACTGTCCCAACCTGGCGGCAGGATATTACGCAGTCAGCTGACCTGGTTGAGGAGATCATTCGGGTGATTGGCTACGACACCCTGCCGACCACCTTGCCAACTGGGCGTGTGGTCGAGCCACAGCGCGACCCGTTGCGGCTCTTTGCCGATGAAGTGCGCGATATTCTGGCGGCCAGTGGGCTGAACGAGATCATCTGCTACTCCCTGACTGATGAGCCAACGCTCGATAAGCTCACGTTCAATACGCCGTGGACGACCTGGTGGGAAGGTCACCGCCCGAACTTTGCCGCGACCAGGTTGGTGAATACCCTGCGAAGTGACTGGCAGATCTTGCGACCAACGCTGATGGCTGATGCGCTCACCAAATTGGCAGAGAACTTGAAACACCGCGCTACCGTGCGGTTGTTTGAGGTGCGGCCAATCTACTTGCCCCGTGAGCTTGGGCAACTGCCTGTCGAGAAGTTGACGCTCTCGATTGCGCTCGGTGGTGTGCGCTCAGTCCGCAGCCTCTACAGTACCGCAGCAGAGAATAGTGAACCGCTGGACTTCTTCGACCTGAAAGGGGTAATTGAAGTACTGTTGCGGCGGCTTGGGTTCACCGCGGTGACGTATACGCCAAGCACCTATGCGACGTTTAGCCCTGGGCGGGCGGCTGAGTTACGGATCGATGGTGAATTGATCGGCGTCTTTGGCGAAGTGCATCCAGCGGTTGCCGCGAACTTTGGCAGTAGTGCTGCCCGTACGATGCTAGCCGAGATTGACCTGATGGCCTTGCTGGCGCGACTTCCACAGCGCGCCGTACGCGGTTCGCTGACGCGCTTCCAGGCGACCGTACAAGATTTTGCAGTGGTGGTTGATGAAGCAACGCCAGCTGGTGAGGTGCAGGAGGCGATCGTGCGGGCGGCGGGACCGCTGGCCCAGTCGGCTCGTCTCTTTGATGAATATCGGGGTGAGCAGGTTCCCGCCGGGAAGAAGAGCCTGGCCTTCGAGGTGACCTTTAGTGCGCCGAATCGCGCTCTGGATGATCGCGAGATGGAGAAGGTGCGCGGACGCATCGCGGGGATGTTGCAGAAACGGCTGAAGGCGACGCTGCGGCAATAAGCGGTAGGGCGCGTGGTGGGGGTAGTGGCCTATCCCCGCCACGCGCGATCGTTTGCTTACCCGCGGCGTTGACGGGCTGCCTCAAACAGGAGTACGGCACTGGCGACGGCAGCATTCAGCGATTCGAGATTAGCCGCCAAGGGGATCGTCAGCAGCCCAGTGCAGCGTTGTTGCGCTTCGGCGCTGATCCCGCGATCTTCGTTCCCGATGATGAGCGCGGTTGGCTGCGACCAATCGGCAGCGGTATAGACGGTTTCTCCGTTGGCTGCCGCACCCCAGATCGCCCCACACTCCGCAAGTTCCTGATCGAGGGCTTCCCACCCCAGGTTCGAGCGCAAGGTGAGCCGGAAATGCGCCCCCATCGCTGCCCGAACCACTTTAGGATTGTAGAGGTCAACGGTTTCTGGGGTTGTGTAGAGTGCGGTCGCGCCTGCTCCCAGCGCCGTACGGAGCATTGTGCCCAGATTACCAGGATCGCGCACCCCATCGGCAATAACGATCAGTGGCGTGCCAGCGGGTACAGGGCTTTGCTCAGGAAAGGCGACAATCGCGGCGATCCCCTGTGGCGTTTCCGTTTCGCTGATTGACTTGATGACCTGTGAGGTGACTTCCAGCACGCGCATATGTTTGCCGGGGCCGTCCTCGCGTAGTTCGGTTAGGGCAACGAGCAGGCGGTCTTGGGCTTCGCCTTCGCCAAGCACCTCACGGGCGATCAGGACGGCGCGGGGGATCACGCCAGCGGCTAATGCTTCGGAAAGAGCGCGAACACCTTCAAGAACGAAGGCGCGTTCGCGCTGGCGATCACGCCGCCGACCAAGAGCGCGGGCGAGCTTCACGGTGGGATTGTCGAGGCTGGTGACGATGGTGCTGCTCATCTACGCTCCGTTAAATACTGATCGGTTGCCAGGATTGCACTGGGTATCCTGACAACCGACAAGGCGACTTGCCGAATTCTGCCCGTTAGGGATGAACCTGCTGGGCGGCGATGGCCGCAGTCTCCTTGGGCAAGGCCGCGCGGGCCATATCGGTGATCTGCGCGAATGCTGCTCCGTCGTGAACGGCGAGATCAGCGAGGATTTTCCGATCAACTTCGATATTTGCCAGCTTTAATCCCTGGATAAAGCGACCATAGGGCAGCCCATTGATTCGGGCCGCAGCGTTGATCCGCGTAATCCAGAGACGGCGAAACTCGCGCTTGCGGGCTTTGCGGTCGCGGTAGCTATATTGCATCGCCTTCAGCAGCGCTTCATTGGCGCGGCGGAAAAGACGATTGCGGGTGCCGTAGTACCCCTTGGCGCGGGCAAGTACCCGGCGGTGCCGCGCATGAGCTGCTACACCGCGTTTGACACGAACCATTGGACGTTCCCTCCTCAACTACTCGGTGTTATCGCCGTCGTTTTGTTATTTCACACCGTAAGGGAGGAGGCGCTGTACACGCTTCCGATCCGCTGGTGCCATCAGGATCATGCGGTCGAATTGCCGCTTCACACGGGCCGACTTGCGGCGACGGAAGTGGCTCTTCATCCCCTTCGCGTGCCGGAACTGGCCGGAGCCAGTCATGTCGAAGCGCTTCTTCGCGCCTTTGTGGGTCTTCATCTTCGGTCCAGCTGGCATTCCTCGTCCTCCTTATTGCAATCGTGTCGCACTCGTTCATACCAAGTGGACTTGGGTTCCTCGTGCCCCTTGTACCGCTCAGGGCAGTAATAGCCGCCGCAGCCGATAGCTCTACTGCGGCGGGCAAGCCACGTTTGGTAACGGCGGCACGTTAGCTCGCTGGTGGTGCGTCCTCCGTTACTGGCACATCCTGCGCTACTGGCTCGGGCTCAGCATTGCTGCTGGCCCGTGGGGCAGCTGGGGCGGCTGGCTGCTTCTTCGGCGCCAGCATCGCTGTCATGTTGCGCCCTTCCAGGCGTGGCGATGCCTCGATCACGGCTAATGGCCCCAGTTGATCGAGCATCCGATCCAGTAATGCGCGTCCCACCTCTGGATGCAGGTTCTCGCGCCCACGAAAGAGTACCGTCAGTTTGACTTTGTCGCCATCCTGCAAGAACTCTTTCGCCTTGCGGGTCTTCGTATCGAGATCGTGATCATCGGTCTTTGGCTTCAGCCGAATCTCTTTGATCGTGATCGCCTTCGAATTCCGGCGCGATTCGCGTTCCTTGCGCGATTGCTCATACCGTTCTTTCCCCCAGTCCATAATGCGACAGACTGGTGGTGCGGCATTTGGCGCAACCTCAACAAGGTCTAGCCCCCGCTCTCTGGCGATTTGCAACGCCTGAAAGGTGGGGACAATCCCCATTTGTTGCCCTTCTTCATCAATCAAACGTACTTCGCGAATGCGGATACGCTCATTGACGCGCACTGGCTTGCTTATATCGGCCCCTCCTCTTATCCCCTATACGAGCAGTACAACCTGCTGTACTCGCCCTCGTATTATGGGTAAGCACTAGAAACAGCGGCCCCACGCGGTTGCCGCTGCAACCGTAAATGTACCATAGTACCGAGCCGTTCGTCAACGGTAGAATGGCTGTTTTGCCATTGCTGGCGGCATGATCTTTGCGTGCCCCATTCTTGGCTGCATTGGGGGATAGTCTTGTTGCTGGCGTTGACAGATACCCTATTGCCATAATACAGTATTTTCCACTACGAGTAGGGAG
The DNA here is from genome assembly GCA_039810045.1 of Chloroflexia bacterium. GTDB lineage: Bacteria > Chloroflexota > Chloroflexia > Thermomicrobiales > CADCWN01 > CADCWN01. The sequence continues at coordinate 4,830 of JBDHWF010000051.1, read as the reverse complement.
TTTACGCATACTGGTGCCGTTTCAGCGAGTAGACTGAACGCGGTTGTACTGCTTCAATAGTGGTTGGTATTTCATCATTGCTTGCCAGCGGATGCACAGTGGTGGGCAAGGTGGAGGGAGGTGACAAGGCAAGCGGTTGGCATTGAGCGACAGGGGCAAGATGCGGTAGCGAGGGGATACCGATTTGCCAGGCTGTTGGGCTGAATGATGCTGGCGCATTGCTCTGTTCATAACGCTTGATCGTTATCGATAGCGTTGATTCATTTTCATTGATGGGGTAAGGGAAGCGCGATCTGCGCTGGGAAAGTAGAGGAAAGCTCGATATGGCGAAAGATCCAGAGTTACGACAATTAGCGGCCCAATGGGAACTGAGTGGACTGAGCAGGCGCGATTTCCTGCGCCTATCGATTCGTGGGGTCAGTGCGGCTTCGATTATGGGGATTCTGGCCGCCTGTGGTGGTGGCACGACCACCCCAGCGCCAAGTGCGGCACCATCGACCGCCGCGAGTACCGCCCCGAGCGCTGCGGCTAGCGCTGCCCCAAGTGCAGCGGCGAGTGCTGCCGCCAGTACGGCGGCCAGTGCCACCCCTAGTAGTGCCGCTACTGCTGTTCGCACGGCTACGGCCAGCGGCACCCCAGCTGGTACAGCAACCCGCGCTGCCGGCACCCCCGGTGCTGGTGGTGGCAAGGTGATTCAAGGTGGAAACTTCATCCTGCCAACTAATTCACCGAAGGGTGGTACGTTGACGGGGGCCACGATTGCTGATCTGAAGAGTTTCCATCCGTTCCAGACAACCGATGTGCCGTCAAGTAATGCTCAGGCGGCAATCTATGGCGGGACATCATTAACCACCTACGATCCTGATTCACTGGAGATCGTTGGCTACGCCGCCCAGCGGATTGAAGTGGGGACGGATCGGAAGACCGTCACCTTTACCCTGCGAGATAACCTGAAGTGGAGTGACGGCTCAGCCGTGACTGCTGATGATTATGTTTGGACGTTCGAGCAGGCGAAAAAACCAGAGAATAAATACCCTTACGTCGAGAACTTCGAGCCGATTGTCTCCTACACGGCCAAAGACCCCAAGACGATTGTGGTGGTGCTGAGCGACCCGCGCACGACCGTGGTGGAAGATGCCGATGCAGTGGTGCCGCTGCCGAAGGCTGTTTGGAGCAAGTATCCCTGGGGTGATCCTGTTGCCAATCCTGAGATCAATAAGCCAACGGTCGGCTGTGGCTTCTGGAAGTTGAAGGAATGGAATAAAGACCAATCAGTCTCCTATACCTTCAACGATAACTTCTGGCGCGGGCGTCCGAATGTTGATACGCAGATCTTGCGCCAGTATGGGAATGAGCAGACCGCGTATCAGGCGTTGAAGTCGAACGAGATCGACTACTTCTCGCCACCAGTGGCGAACTTCAAGGAAGCCGAAGGGCTTGCCAATATCACGATCAGTAAGTGGTACAACGTGCCAGGGCAGTGGAGTTTTCTTGGCTACAACTTCCGACGCCCCGCGCTGAAAGATCCGCTGGTGCGTAAGGCGATTAGCTACTCCGTTGATCGACAGGGAATCATTGATGCTGTTGCCTTTGGGCTAGGGAAACCGATCTATTCGGCGTTCACCCAGGATGACCCGGTCTACAACCCAAACGTTGAGAAGTATGAGTTTGACCCGAAGAAATCGGCTGATCTCTTCAAGCAGGCAGGCTATACCCTGCAAAACAATAAGCTGATGAAAGACGGCCAGCCGCTGAAGTTCAAGCTCCTCTTTGGGCCAGGAACCAACAAGGTTCGCGAAGGGATCGCCACGGTGGTCCAGCAGCAGTTAGGCGATCTGGGGGCCGAAGTCGAAGTGGTGCCGCTGGAGTTCCAGGCCTTTCTGGATACGATCAAGAAAGAGCCGTACGACTATGATCTCTATGTGTCGGGCTGGTCGGCGACGATCAATCCGTACTATAGCTATCAGATCTGGTCAGAGAAGTCGATTCCCGCCCTGAACGCTGGGGCCTACGTTAACAAAGAGGTGGACAAGCTCTTCCAGGATGCCGTGGTCGAGTTTGACGAAGCGAAGCAGAAGCAGATCTACTTCAAGATTCAAGAACTAATCGCCAACGACGCTCCGTATGCCTTCATCTACAATAACCAATCGTATATTGGGGTGAATAAGCGGATCGGTGGCGTGCGGCCCACCCGCCGTGGGGTTGGCTACAATCAGTTTGCCGATTGGTTCATCCAGAAATAAACAGGTGTGGTGGCCTGCGCCCACAGTTACTGTGGGCGCAGGCTGCTAGAGTTTATGGCCTTCCTAATCACCGCTGATGGCGGGCTTGGTCAAATATTGCCGGGGAGCGGTCAATGTATCGCTATGTTATCCGTCGTCTGTTTCAATCGATCTTCCTGTTGCTAGGGATCAGTATCCTGGTCTTTTTCATCATGCGGATCGCGCCGGGTGGGCCAGGGTCGTTTACCGAAGACCCACGTCTGGGTAAGGTCTATCAGGAACAGCAGCGGCAAGAGTTTGGCCTGGATCAGCCACTGCCAGTGCAGTATGGCAAGTGGCTCTGGCAGGCGATGCACGGGAACTTCGGGCGTTCGTATAGCGATAAGCGGCCAGTAATGACGATTATTGGCGAGCGGCTGCCCCGTACTATGTTGCTCTCTGGGCTGAGTCTGTTCTTTGGGTTGTTAGGGATTGTTTTTGGGGTCTTTGCCGCCCTGCGGCGGGGCAGTTTCTACGACAATGCTCTCCGCGTCGTCACCGTTGTTGGCAATGCCGTGCCACACTGGTGGCTGGGGTTGGTGATCCTGTTGCTCTCCGCCCGCACGATTAAAATCTTTCCGCTTGCGCCGCCACAGAGCGGCACCCTTGGTAGTTGGGCGCATTTCCTGGTTTTGCCCGTCTTGCTGGGGGCGTTTGGTGGCTGGCTCGTCTTCTCGCGGTTCATGCGCTCGGAGATGCTGGAGGTGATCAACCTCGACTTTGTGCGGACGGCACGGGCGAAGGGGCTGAGAGAATCGGTGGTGATCTTCCGTCACGCTTTGCGGAATGCGCTGATTCCCGTCATCACGATTCTGGGTGGGTCACTGGCGTCGCTCTTTTCTGGCAGTGTCCTCTTCGAGAATGTTTTCTCCTATCCAGGTTTAGGCAAGCTGGCGGTTGATGCAGCCTTTCAACGTGATCTGCCAGTGACGATGGCGCTGGTGATGATTACGGCCTCAATGGTTATTCTCGGCCAACTGATCGCGGATATTGCGTACGGGTTTGTCGATCCACGGGTGAAGCTGGATTAGGCACCCTAGAAGCGTTGAGGACGATCGATGCAAGAAGTACGCACTGGTGGTACTGCCACAACACTGGCTGAGCAGCGCGCGGCAACCCAGGCGTCGCCTGGATATTTGCGGCGGGCCTGGCAGCGGTTACGCCGTGATCGTTTGTCGATGGCCGCGCTCGTCTTGTTGGCGGCGATTATTGGCCTGGTTCTGGCTGCGCCATTGATTACCGAGCACGTTCTGCACACCGATCCGAATCGGACACGCCTGACGCAGAAGCTCAAACCGCCAAGCAGCGTTAATCGCCTGGGCACCGATGAATATGGCCGTGATACTGCTGCACGCTTGCTCCATGCGGGCCGAGTGTCGCTCACTTTTGGCTTCATGGTGATGGCGATCAGTTTACTGATTGGGGTACCAATCGGGTTGGTGGCAGGCTACTTTGGTGGGCACGTTGACGATGTGATCAATGCGATTATTCAATTGATTAACAATATCCCAACGATCTTCTTATTGATCGCGCTGGCTGTCCTTTTCCGACCAGATGTGAAAGGTTTGGCGTTCATCTTTGGCGTGTTGGGGTGGACATCGACGGCGCGCCAGGTGCGCGGGCGGGTCTTTGCCGAACGGCAACTGGACTATGTAGTGGCGGCTCGCCTCGCTGGTGCCAGCACCCCCCGTATCCTGTTTATGCACCTGTTGCCGAACGTCAGTTCAATCATTCTGGTGTTAATTGGCTTTGATGTTGCGGGGGCAATCCTCGGCGAGGCCGGGTTATCGTACCTGGGTTTTGGGGTCCAGATTCCCACGCCAAGTTGGGGCAATATGATGAGTAATGCGCTGACCTACTTTGACCTCGCGCCGTGGTTAGTGATCGCGCCAGGGGCAGCTATTTCGTTGACTCTTTTTGCGATTTATCTCTTCAACGATGGTCTGCGTGATGCGCTCGATCCACGGTTGAACAAGTAGTATCCTTAGCGTAGTTGGCATACTCATTCTGGTTTGCCCCTTCGACAGCAATGCCACTCACGCAGTACAATTGCTTAGTACATTTGTGCTACTGGCGCAGCGGTGCTGGCAATCATCTGGGCAGGAGGCCCTGATCGTGGCAGATAGCGGCAATGTAGATAGAGTGACCAATAGCCCAGAGCCAGCCGAATTGTGTGAGCAGGTTCGCTGGGATGGTCGTCTGACCACAGTGACCTGGTTAGCCGCACCATTTCGTCCGCCGCGCCGCTCGATGACCCAGGTATTGGGGCTCTGCTTTACCCCTGCCAGGCAGATTTTGCTCGTTACGCCTGATCATGACCATTGGACCTTGCCCGGTGGTGTGCCCAGGCGTGATGAATCGCTTGAAGTGACGTTAGAACGGGAACTCCGCGAAGAAGCTGGGGCGCGGCTGATCGCCTGTGAATACCTGGGCTGCCAGCGAGTGGAAGATCCACAGCGGCCCGATGGCCCCACCAATTACTATCAGGCGCGGTACTGGGTGCGGGTTGATCTCTATCCCTTTGAAGCAACTGTTGACACGGTTGCCCGGCAACTCGTCGACCCTGCTG
>JBDHWF010000050.1:0-24566 GCA_039810045.1 Chloroflexia bacterium | reverse complement strand
CGACCGCGGTGCCGATGATCGCGCCCATGCCGGCCTACGCGCAGTTCGGCGGGATCGTCTATGACCCGACCAACTATGCGCAGAACGTGCTGACGGCCGCGCGGTCGCTCCAGCAGATCAACAATCAAATCCAGCAAATCCAGCAGCAGGCGACGAGCCTCATCAACCGCTAGCTCGATCACTTTCTTGGCGCGCGGGGTGAGCCCAATCTCGCCCATAATCATCGTTTCGCCGCGCCCGATGATGAACTCAACGGCTGAGCGTACCTTTGGCAACTGCACACCGAGGTTATTCAGCACTCGTGCGGCGATACCATCGCCTTCTCGCACCAGGCCCAGGAGCAAATGCTCGGTGCCGATGTAGTTGTGGTTGAAGCGTTGCGCCTCTTCTTGCGCTAGTGTCAGTACCCGCCGTGCCCGCTCAGTAAATTTGTCGAACTTGTCCGCCATTGTGCTTCCCCCACTGCCCGACTATCCAGTGCAGCTATAACCGCTCTTGGTTGGCTATAGCTGCATCGAGGCCAACAGTTTCCATATCGCCTGGCTACATTGATCATTGTGGTGAGCGTTACAGCCTGTCAGTCTCTCTTGTCTGGTGTGGTTGATCCACACCAGAGAACGCATAGCCCCCACAGCCATGATAGCAGTGGGGGCTGTTCAATATATTAAAGCACGGCAAGAGGCTGAATGCCACTATTCTTGATGATCGCCAATCATCATCACGCGAATCGCTGATGAGCAGCGCAGCGACTATGCCGACTCCTCGTCATCCGCTGCAGGGTTCTTCGCCGCTGGCTCCTTGGCGGGAGCCGCTTCTGCAGCAGCTTCAGCAGTGGCATCGCCGCGCTCTGTCTGCATCACCACATCTTCTGGCAATGTGGCTCCGCCCTCGACAGGCACCTCTGGCTCATCGACAACTGCGGCCTCGGCAGGGGCCTCCGCAGCAGGCTTGGCCGTTTCTGCTTCAGGGGCCTCCGTGGTCGCCGCTGCTGCGGGAGCTTCCGCAACAGGAGTGGCGGCAGTTTCGGTCGCTGGAGCTGTGGTCGCTTCATCAGCGCTGTTCGCCTGCCCTGATGTTGTGCCGGCGTTCTCGTCCTCACCCAGGCCTGCCAATGGCGAATCATCTTCGCTGGCTCGTCGCAGGCTCAGGCCCATCCGCCGCCGCTGCGCGTCGATCCGAATGATCCGTACCTGGACTTCCTGGCCCTCTTGCACCACTTCGCGTGGATGATTGACCCGTTCGTCCGAAAGCTCGGAGACGTGAATCAACCCTTCGATGCCGTCTTCAATACGGGCGAAGGCTCCGAAATTCGCCAACTGGGTAATCGTTGCTGGCACAACCTGCCCGATCTCATACTTGCTCGCCACCCGGCTCCACGGCTCAGGCTGCGTGCGCTTGATTGAGAGGGCGATCTTCTTCTCGTTGGGGTTGACCGAGAGAACATGAACCTGTACCTCGTCGCCCACCTTCAGCACTTCGCTGGGGTGCTTCACGCGGCTCCACGAAATCTCGGAGAGGTGCACCAGTCCATCGGCCCCACCAATATCGACAAACGCTCCAAAGTCGGCGATGGAGGAAACCCGCCCGGTACGCGTTTCGCCTTCCTTCAGGTTCTCGATCAGCCGCTCCTTCATCGCGTCGCGGCGTTCTTGCACTGCCATCCGCTCGGAAAGAATCAGGCGATTACGGTGTCGATTGATCTCAATGACTTTCAGTTGAAGTTGGGTGCCAACCAGGCGGGCCATATCCGCCTGCTTCGAAGCATCATCGCCGCCCCGAATCTCCGTGACCTGCGAGGCAGGGACGAAGCCGCGCACCCCATCCAGGTTCACCAGCAGACCACCCTTATTGTAGTTGGTGACCTGGGCCTGAATGACATCGTTCTTGTCGTATTGCTCTTGCAAGTTGCGCCAGCTCTTCTCCTGGCGGGCTTTGTCGATCGACAGGACAGTATGCCCATCGGCATTCTCGGCCTGCACCACAAAGACCAACACTTGATCGCCAGGGTGAATCTCTGCTAGCTCTTCAGGGGTGAGCGTGGAGTATTCCTTGCTCGGAATAATCCCCTCAGATTTTGAGCCAATATCGACTAAAAATTCGTCGCGGTCACGCTGCATCACCGTGCCATCAAGTACGTCCCCATATTTCAGGGCACGATAATCGTGGCTTGGATCATCCAGCAACTGCTGCATCAGGTTCGGGGTTGTCTCCTCTGGTTTGCTTGTGCCTGCTGCCTCAGCCTCTGGCTGCACCTGCTGACCCTGATCTTCGTTCGCCAACGTCACACTCCGCTCCCATACCTCGAGTATCCAAGGATTCACCCGATGGTCGTCCACCCGGACAATTCAGCCATACGCAGCGCATGACCGCCCCGCGATCCTCACTTGGATTGGCGTCATTATAGTATGTTTCTTGACGCAAACGCAAGACTGAACAACGAAATTTACGCTTGCAACCGCTTCAACAACGGTGTATCACTGCCTCCTTAGTGTACGAACAGGCCGCGCCAGATCACCAGGGCTAATTTCTGGCAACCCACCCGTCCACAATGTAAAATTGGCGCTACTGCCCTCACCTGACGGGATTAGTGTTTGCAATGGGCATAAATCCATCGCTCCTGGTATTGGAGTCATTTTTCATGGAAACGCGGCTCTCAACTCGTAGCAAACTGATTGCTTTCTGGACCTTCGTCATCATTGTGCTTGTTGCCATCGCCCAATTCTTATCGGTTCTCTCGCCATTTCTCTGGGCCTTGATCACCGCCTATATCGTGACCCCAGTCATCACGCTGGTCACGCGCATTACCCACCTACCCCGAATACTTGTTGCGGTCGTGGCCTATCTTGCCATTGCGGCACTGCTGATCTTTGGGATCGTCAATCTCGCCCCGGTGGTGCAGCAACAAGGACAGGCATTAATCAACCAACTCCCGCAAACAACCGAGGCAGGGCTTGACTACTTTTATGAACACCTGCCACACCTTGCCCGCCAACTTACCCTGGTCGGTATTGATCGAATCACCCTGGAGCGGGGGATCAACGATCTGATCAATCAGATCACCAGCCATGCCCCGCTCACCGCCATCACTGTCGCGCAGGAGTTGTTTCACTTTATCCTGGAACTCTTTGTCTATCTGATGGCGACATTCTTTTTCTTTGTGCATGGCGACCGCTTTGTTAAACGCTTGCGCGAGGCTGTACCACTGCGCTACCAACGTGAGGCCTATCGCGTTTTTGGCGAAATCAACGCGACAATGGGCGCCTATCTGCGGGGCCAGGTAGTGCTGGTCTTTATTATGAGCGGGCTAACCTATGTGGCCCTGACCATCCTTGATATGCCCTATGCGATCGCCCTGGCGATCGCGACCGGCTGCCTGGAACTGATTCCGATCGTTGGGCCGTGGAGCGCAGGAGCGATCGCCGTAACGGTTGCCGCCCTCGATCCCACACCACCATTTGGCTGGTCGAATATCACACTGGCCGTGGTAGTGGCAGTGACCTATCTGACCTTGCGGCAATTAGAAGATATCCTCGTGATTCCTACTCTGATCGGCAGAATCATTCATCTGCACCCATTACTGGTCATTTTCTTCTTACTGATCGGGACCTCCCTGGGTGGGATTTTGGGGTTGCTCCTGGCAGTGCCAACCGCGGCCGTCCTCCGTATTTTAGTACGCTATCTGTACGACAAACTCATCGCCGAGAAAGAACGCCGCGTCATCACGATTGATGAACACGGCGACCTGCTTGATCTGCATGATGAGATGGTGACGCTGACGAACATTGATATTGTCTTATTGATTCAACCAGAAATTCTGACCTGGAACGATCTATCTACCGCCGAAACTCTCGCGACGCTTGCTGTCCAGCATGGCGTTGATCTGGCAGTTGTCACCACCGATCCTGTTGCGGGGAGCCTGTTCACCGCCGTTGGCGTCGCCACAAACGTGATCGGCACAGCAACAAATGCCAGCGAGGCCGCACCGGCATTACCTCATCAAAAGGCGATTCCGTCCTAAAGACCACCGCAGCAGTGTCAGATATGTCGTGAACGGCCCTGTTCTTTCAGGCTATCAACGATTTTCTTCACATCCTGAGCGCGGGAACGGGCGCAGACCAGCACAGCGTCGGCAGTATCCACTACCACCAGATCACGTACTCCAACAGTCGCAATGATCCGCTCGCCGCTCGGCACAATCACCGTGTTGCTGGTGTCGATCGCCAGGCATTGGGCTGACACCCCGCCCAGAATCACATTCTGGTCGGCGTTTTGCTCTAACACCGTCCCGATCGTGTGCCAATCGCCGATATCATTCCAGCCAAAATGACCGGGCACTGTGCCAACTCGTCCCGCCGCTGCGGCCCCTTCCATCACGGCAATATCAATGGGGATTTTCGGTAGTGTCGGCCAGATACGGGCCAGCACTTCCTCGCCGTTCTCGGTATCCCAGGCAGCAGCGATCTCGACTAACCCTGCATGCAGTGCTGGTTGCTGTCGCGCCAACTCTCCCAACAAAACAGCACAGCGCCAGACAAACATCCCACTATTCCACAGGTAGCCACCAGCCGCTAACCACTGCTCGGCAATATCCCGCGATGGCTTTTCCTTAAATTGCTGCACCAAGCAGGCACCTTCGGTATTCAGCGGTGTCCCAACCTGGATGTAGCCATAGCCAGTCTCTGGCGCAGTTGGCGCAATCCCAATGGTCATCAAATAGTCGTGTTCGGCAGCAGCGGCGGCCAACCGCACCGTTTGCCGAAAAAGTTCTTCGTCACGCACAAGGTGATCAGCATGGAACGACCCCATGATGGCGTTGGGCTCACGCTGGGCGATAATCGCCGCTGCTAATCCAATCGCCGCTGCTGAGTCGCGTGGCGATGGTTCAACCAGGATATTCGTATCGGGGAGATCGGGTAGTTGCCGCGCAATCGGGGCAACGTGCGCCCTGCCAGTCACCACAAACGTTCGTTCTGGGGGGGCCAGCGCAGCCAGCCGATCAATCGTCGCCTGAATCAGGGTACGATGATCACCAGTGAGCGGGTGAAGAAACTTTGGATAGGTCGCCCGACTCAACGGCCAAAGTCGTGTGCCACTGCCACCTGCGGGAATAACAACGTACACAGCCCCTCCGATGCAAACTGCTCAGTCGATGATAGTGGGCAAGGATACCTGATAATCTTCCTCTTTGACGACCAACGAACCCACTTGCCCCTGATCCGGGCAATCAGCCCTCCAACAATCCCCCAAAAAATCCTACATCCATTTGCTGGCTGCATCAGGTATCATTCGCCATATAATGCTTCGCTTCTGCCTGAGCTAGCAGCACTGTGTGAAGGAACAATAGCGAGGAAAACAGATGAAGATTATTTTACCAATGGCTGGTTTTGGCACACGCCTGCGACCGCACACCTGGAATGTTCCCAAGCCACTCGTGCCACTCGCGGGGAAAACGATGATCGACCATGTCCTTGATCGGCTAGTCGTGCTGAACCCTGAAGAGATCATCTGTATTGTCGGTTACCTTGGGGATCAGATCGAGGAACATATCACCGCGAATTACCAGGTACCACTGCGCTTTGTGGTCCAGGCCGAGATGCGCGGTCAGGCCCATGCCATCGCCCTGACCAGAGAATTCGTGAAGGATGATGCGATCATCCTGTTCGCTGATACGATCCTGGAAGCAGATTTTGCCCCGCTCAATGATTTGAACCAGCAGGGGATTGATGGCGCAATCTATGTGAAAGAGATCGCTGATCCGCGCCGCTTCGGAATCGCGATGACCGATGAAGCAGGCTTTGCCACACAATTAGTCGAGAAACCAGAGAACCCAACTTCCAACCTGGCACTCGTGGGCCTCTACTACTTTGCGGATATGCCCGCCCTTTTCGCCGCAATCGATGAACTGATGGCGAGTGGGCAGACATTGAAAGGCGAATACTATCTGGCTGACGCCGTGCAACTGTTGATTGATCAGGGGAAACGGCTCAAAACGCTCCCGGTGTCAGTCTGGGAAGATTGCGGCAAGCCAGAGGAGATGCTGCAAACAAACCGCTATCTGCTGACAAAGGACGCTGCGGTAGATGCACAGCCCTACCTGCAAGGCGATAGTGTCATTATCCCGCCGGTAGCAATCGCTCCCGACGCCACAATTCACCGTTCAGTCATCGGGCCATATGCCAGCATTGGCGCAGGCAGCACCCTGGAAGGGATGGTCGTCGATAACTGCATCCTTGGGGACAACGTTACGCTCGCCGATATGACCCTCACAAACTCCATCATCAGTGCGAGTGTCACGTTGAGTGGTGCAGTGCAGCACCTGAATCTAGGGGCCACGGCCAGTATTGTGCAGCAGGCCAAGGAACGAGCCCAGCGCTAAATAGCACCAGGTTCGTTCAGCAGCAGAGAGAAATGGAGCAGCAATGGCGATTGGGTGGATCGAACTGACAGTACAGGCAGATAACGAGGCCGTTGAAGCGGTCAGCGAGATCTTCGCCCGCTATGGCTATAACGGTGGGGTCGCCATCGATGAGCCATTCGTGCAGGAATCAGATGGCGACAACTTGCAGATCGCCACTGATCAGCCATTCACGATCCGCACCTACATCGCCGCAGACGACGCTGCCCAGGAGAAAGTGGACGCCCTCGAACAGGCGCTCTGGCACCTGGGGCAGATGCGCTATGTCGGGCCACTGCTGAAAAGCGCACGAGAAGAAGAAGACTGGGCAAATGCCTGGAAAGAACATTTCTACGTGCATCGGGTGGGCAAGCGCACCGTTATTCGCCCCCCCTGGCGCGAATATGAACGGCAAGCAGGCGATATTGTGATCAACCTTGATCCGGGGATGGCCTTCGGCACTGGCTTGCATCCTTCCACCCAACTCTGCCTGATCGCGCTGGAAGAACGGATGCAACCGGGGATGCGTGTCCTTGATGTCGGGGTTGGCTCAGGGGTCCTCACTATCGCCGCCGCCCAGCACGGCGCGGCCCTGATCGATGCGGTCGATGTTGAGGAGGTCGCCGTGCGGGCCACCCGTGACAATATCGCCCGCAATGATCTGACGACCCCGATCCAGGTGGCAATTGGCACAGTCGAAGATACGGCGGAGTTCCACAACCGCTATGACCTGGTCGTGGCAAATATCATCGCTCGCATCATCAGCGAACTGGCACAACCGCTGCTGGCCGCCTGTGTGCCTGGGGGCCGTTTGATCACTTCGGGGATCATCATCGACCGGGCCGACGAAGTGCGCGACGTACTGGCGGCGGCTGGCCTGACCGAGATCGAACAACATCAGATGGGCGATTGGGTCTGCATCGAAGGGGTGCGGCGGCACTAGCGCACCACCGACAGTAAGGAGCCAATGCCACACCATTTCTTTGTTGATCAGCCACTGGCAAGCGGGCAGGAAATCACCCTGCCTGCCGCAATCGCCCACCAGATCAACCGCGTTCTGCGCCTGCGCCCAGGGGCAATTATCACCCTACTTGATGGCAGTGGCTGGGCCTATTCGGTAGAATTGTTACAATCTGGCGCGCAAGCGGTAGTTGGTCAGGTTGGCGCAGGCCACCTCGTCGCCAGTGAGCCACGCACAGCGATTACGCTCTATGCTGCCCCGCTGAAAGGCGATCACTACGCGTACACCTTGCAAAAGGCGACCGAATTAGGGGTAGCCGCGTTTGTGCCAATCGTCACTCAGCGCACCGTGATCGATGCGGCTGGCACGAGTAAACTTGAGCGTTGGCGGCGAATCGTGCGCGAGGCCGCCGAACAATCGGGGCGCGGCAAGGTGCCACCAGTCGCCGTCCCATCCGCCTTTGCGGCGGCCTGTCAGCAAGTGGCGACTGGTGGTTTAAACTGGATTCCGTGGGAGGAAGCCACTGGCCCGGGATTGTCTACCGCGGTCAGCGCCCAGGAGGCATCGCTGGTTTCAGGGGCAACAGTTGGCCTCTTTATCGGACCCGAAGGGGGGTTGACGACCGAGGAAATCACGCTGGCTGAGCAGTGCGGGATTCTGCCAGTGACCCTTGGACCACGCATTCTGCGGGCAGAAACAGCCGCAATCGTCGCGCTGACCCTGATCCTTGATTCTGTGGGAGATCTGACCACGATGGATACGGCAACAGCACCACGCTCGGTCAGCACCACGCTTGAGGAGGAGCGGTGAAACTCGATCTCCATATGCACAGCCACCACTCACGCGACTGCATGGTTCCGACTGCGGAAGTAATCAAACTCTGCCAGCGGCGGGGAATGCAAGGGATTGCGATCACCGACCATAATTCGCTGGCGGGTGGCCTGGAAGGCGTCGAACTGGCTCCCCCGGGTTTCCTGGTCATCCCTGGCGAAGAAGTGAAATCCAGCGAGGGCGAGATTATTGGCCTCTTTCTCAATGAGGAGATTCCAGGCGGATTATCGCCAGAAGAAACAGCCACCCGAATCCGCGAACAGGGAGGCGTGGTGATCATCCCACACCCGTTCGACCCGCTACGCCGCAGCCCGCTGAAAACTCCAGCATTGGAGCGCTTAGCTGCGGCAGGGCTTGTTGATGCGATTGAAATCCTCAATGCGCGGATGGCGCTGAAAAGCCATAACCTGCGTGGGGCTGAGTTTGCCGCCCGCCTGGGGCTACCCGGCACCGCTGGCAGCGATGCCCACAGCCGCCCAGAATATGCCCACGCCTGGATTGAGATTGATCAGTTCAGCACGCCCCAAGAGTTCCTGGCGAAGCTGCCCCAGGCCACAATTGGCGGCGATCTCAGTCCATTCTTCGTCCATCTGCTCAGCACGATTGCGAAGCGGCGGAAGAAGTTTGCCCACTGGCGCACCCGGCGGCACACACAACGTACCGTAACCCGATAAACCGCCGCGCGATCATGCGGCAATGGAGCAAGGCAAGTGTCTGAGAAAGGCCAAATTCTTTTCCGGCGCGACCATACTGGTGGTGAACTAGAAGCGGTCGTCCCTGGTTCGTTGGGAGATAGCCTGGGGCTACAACCAGGCGACATTATTCACAGCATCGATGGCAAACCGCTGCGCGACGTGATCGACTACCAGTTCTACACGGGGATGGCGGGCGAAGTCGCCGAAGTAGAGGTCGAGCGAGCGGGCGAACGCACAATCTATGAGGTCGAGCTATCTGGCGATGATATCTGGGGGCTGGGCTTTACCGAGCCAACGTTCGATGGCATTCGCCGCTGCACCAACGACTGCCCGTTCTGCTTTGTCAAACAAGTGCCGCGCGGTATGCGCCGCACCCTCTACATCAAAGATGACGACTATCGCTATTCGTTCCTCTACGGCAACTTTGTCACCCTCACCAACCTGAGTGAAGCCGACTGGGCGCGAATTGGCGAACAGGGGTTGAGTCCGCTGAATGTTTCCGTTCACGCCACCGATCCCCAACTCCGCCGCGATCTCTTGCGTCACCCACGCGCTGGCGAGATTCTGAACGACTTGCAGCGGTTAGCCGACATGGGGATTGAATACAACACACAATTAGTCCTCAATCCCGGCATCAACGATGGCGACCAACTGGACCGCTCGGTCAGCGATCTGAAAGATCTCCCAGGGATCCTTTCTATCGCCGCTGTGCCAGTGGGCCTGACGCCCCTGGGGATCACCCGCGACATGAAAAAGCTGGAAGGGATCGCCCACCGCTCCGACCGCACGATGCCAGGGTTGCCTGCGGCGAAAATCCACCGTTACAGCGAAGCGCAGGTGCGCGACGTGATCCAGCGCGCGGAACGCTGGCAACGCCAGTTCCGCGCAGAGCGGGATGAGAGCTTCCTCTACCTGGGCGACGAGTTCTATCTGATGATCGGTGAGCCAGTGCCAGCCAACCGCTATTACGATGGCTTCCCCCAACTGGAAGACGGAATCGGGATCACCCGCACCTTCCTGGATGATTGGAGTGGGGTCAAGCGGCGGCGTGGCGCACGCCGCCCCAGCTTCCCAGGGCTGCAGGCGACAGTGGCCTGTGCCAAACTGATCGCCCCAACCATGACCCGCATCGTGGCAGAGTTCAATGCGCTCACGGGAGCAGCACTCCAGGTACGACCAATCCCGAACACCTACTTTGGCCCCGAAATTGTTGTTTCCGGGCTCCTCACTGGCACCGATCTCCTGGCAGCGTTTGGGGACGACCCTGGCCCTGGCCCAATCCTGCTACCACGGGTGATGTTCAGTCGACTGAATGGCCTAACTCTCGACGATATGAGTGTTGAGCAGCTTGAAGAAGCGCTGGGTCGCCGGATGCTGGCAGCCCACACCTTCAGCGGACTGATCAACGAACTGACGGCGTTGCAAGCCGCCGACGCTGCATAAAGGCTTGTCTTGACTGATCACCACGCACCCGACTTCGCCACACTCGCGCTGACCGAGCGCGCTGATGGGGTGATCGTGCAGGTGCGCGTGATTTCTCGTGGTGGCCGCGAACAGATCGATGGAGTCGGCGCAGGGATCTTGCGGGTACGCCTCACCGCCCCACCAGTTGACGGGGCGGCGAACAAAGCCCTGCAACGGTTCCTGGCAACAGTTCTGCACCAGCCCAAAGGCGCGATCACCATCGCGAGTGGCGCGCATAGTCGGCAGAAAATGCTCCTGATCGCTGGGCTATCCGGCGATCAGGTTCGCCAACGACTCGCGAGTTGGCAAGCATGAGCGGATCAGCCCACACGCACCGCGCCTCCTGGCAGGCCCGCGCCATACCATTAATCTTTGGCCTCGGCCTTGTTATCCTGCTCGGGCATCTGGCAGTGCTGATCTGGCTGATCTGGACCCACACTTCGGCTCTCCCCAACTGGGATGAGTGGGATATGGCGTATTTCTTACGCCTTGCCGACGATGGGCAACTCCGCTGGCAAAGTTTTTGGCGCTTTCACAACGAACACCGCATTTTCTTACCCCGCATGATCCTCTATCTGCTGATCAATCTGACTGGCTGGCGCACCCAGATCATGATGATGGTCAATCTTGGGATCGCCATCGGCACCGCAGGGCTCGTCTCTGCCGCAGCCTACCGTAGCCTGGGACGGCGGGGCTTCGCGCTGGTAATCCTCCCGTTCATCTTGTTGCTCTTTTCGTTTGCCCAATTCGAAAACTGGCTCTTTGGCTTCCAAACCAACTTTATCCTCGCGGCCTTTGGGATGGGCTGTTGTATCTATGGCACCACTCTCCCCCGTTCGCGCAGTGCCCTGGGCTACGCACTGGCCTTTGGTGGCTGCCTGATCGCCAGTTTATCCACCCTCAGTGGATTATTCAGTTGGCCCGTATTCCTCCCAGTGATCTGGCGCTACGGGCGCTGGCGAACCGCGCTCTGGGTTAGTGCTACCGCTGTGCTGTATCTACTCTACTTCAATGGCTTCCCCAGCAGTGACCGCACGCTGCCAACGCTAGGGGCCTTTTGCTGGTATGCGTTGGCATATCTTGGCGCACCGCTGGGCGCACCAACGCCAGTAATCGCCATCCTCTTTGCTGGGGGCAGCCTGCTACTGATGGCTGGTAATCTCGCCCTGCTCTACCGCAATCCGCAGCTATTCCACCGATTCCTACCCTGGGGTTCCCTGGGGTTATTCGCCCTGGCCGGAATGGTGGTAACGGCGGGTGGCCGGGCGGCATTGGGGCTGAATCAGGCGCTCACCTCACGCTACCAGATCTTCTCAGCCTACTGGTGGTTGAGTGTGCTGATCGCCATGGCCCTGATTCTGACCTCTGCAGGACACCACAACGCAGGCAACTCAAAACAGCCACCACAGTTCGCCAGAATCGTACAGTGGAGCAATTGGCTCCTGCTCCCCGTCCTCCTCCTCGGCCTCCTGCGGGTCGATTTCCTGGGGCTGCGCGATGCCCAGCACTGGTTGCAACAGCAGCGCGCGAATGAAGACTGCGCTTATCACTATGACACTGCCCCAAACGATTGCCTCGCCGTCTATTATCCCTCAGTGCCACGAACACGCGCCCGATTAGCCTTTTTCGAGCAACATGGCTTGAGTATCTTTCGGCAAGCAACGCCACAACTCAACCGGCTGCCCGCCCAAGGCACGGCCCGTGCTGTCATCGATACCCTGGATGGGCAGCCTGCAAACCAGGTCAGCAGCATTCCCCGCACAAAATCCACGCTTCAGGTACAGGGCTGGGCTATCGATCAGGGGGCTGCCCGCCCAGCAACGGCGGTCTACATCCTGATCGATCAACACGCTACCTATCGCACCAGTTATGGCGGCGCACGGCCCGACGTTGCCGCCACCCTCGGCAACCCTGCTGCGCTCAATGTTGGCTTTCGCACGACCCTGCCAAGCGAACTGCTGCCGCCAGGCACCCACACCCTGACCATCCGCGTGATTAGCGCGGATGGTCAAAGCTATGCAGACAGTACCCAAACAATCACGATTGAGGTTCGCTGAGCAGCCGCTAGGCGGTTGCCTGCCGGAACGAGCGGGCAGCCCACCAAAGCGCCAGCATCGTCAAGACTCCGAGAATCAGGAAGCCTTGCCCCACGACCCGATCGGTGAGTAAGCCATTGAACAGCGCCCGTGACGCATCGACGACGTGGGAGAGCGGATTGACCGCCGCCACGGTGCGGAGCCAGCGCGGAGCCAGGGTGAGCGGCAACAAGATTCCCGACAGCAAGAGTAACGGCTGCGTGATGGAATTCAGCAGCGGGGCCAGCGCATCCTCACTCCGCATCGCCAACGCCAGAGCATACGAACAGCAGGACATCAACAGCCCCAGGAGAACCATCAGCACCAGGGCTAAGGCTGCACCACGCCAGTCGATCCGTAACCCAAATGGCACCGAGATCGCGACCAGCAACGCTGACTGCACCAGCAGGATGAGGACATCGCGCAGCGACCGCCCCAGTAATGGAGCCATCCGATGTACGGGCGTTACCCGCATGCGCTCAACCACACCCGCCCGAAGCTCGGCAATCAGGCCAAAGCCCACAAAGGCACAGCCAAACATCCCCAGTTGCACCAACAGACCGGGCATAAAGACATTCAGCGCCCCGCCAGGGGGGAAGCCAGGGGCATTCGCGATCCCCTCTAATAGGGGTGCAAAGAGGACCAGGAAATAGAGCGGCTGCATCAGGCTAACGATGACCCAGATCGGATTCCGCAACGTGATCAGCATATTCCGCTCAAACAAGAGCCAGGTATCGCGTAAGAGGTTCATTGGTATTCCTCCCAAATAGTAACGAACAATCGCGTTGGACAACTAACTGGCGAGATCATCAATCCGAAAGATAGTTGCCCGCTCAGCCAGTGCCGCAAAAGCGTCTGGCAACGCCGCCGGATCATCTGGCAGTGGATGTAACTGCCGCATAAAATTGATCCCAGTTGGGACGAGCCGAGGAAACTCGTGGAGAATCGGGCCGCGTTCGGCAACGGGCAATTCGTGCAACGTGACCTTTTGGGTCTTGCGGCCTTGCGCCAGCATGCCCCAACCCGCCGCCCGCGCATTCTTGACCCAATCGGCGTTGACCGTGCCACCCATAACATAGTAGTGGCCGTCCACAGTAAATGGCGAAACCGGCGTTACCTGGAGTTTGCCAGACTTGCGCCCTGGCACGGACAGTACCCGCATCACGTCGGGCGCAAGGCCAAGTTTATGTAAGAGAATAATGAACTTGTTCATCGGCTTGAGCCAGCGTGGTAAACGCCCCAGCGGTTGCTTCGTCGGGGTCATTGGGAGCTCCTTTCTTCGTGCTTTAGTTAGCTGCCTCGCGTAATGAATGCCCAGTCTGTTTCAGAAACACATCGTCCAGGGTAGGCCGAGCCAGGGCGATTGTTTTGAGCGTGATCCCCACCTGATCGAGCAGGCGCAGAATCTGGGGTAAGGCTTCCTCGCCTTGCTCCACATAGAGCCGTAAGCCATCAGCGGTGGGGGAAAGCTCACGAACAAACGGTTGCGCCAGCAGGATCGCCTGCGCCTGCTCACCTTCACCGTTCTCAGTCGCAAAGCCTAGCGTCACCACATCGCCCGCGATCTCGCGTTTCAGGGCCGTGGGCGTCCCTTCGGCGACGATCCGCCCATCATCGATAATCGCCAGCCGATCACACAGCGCATCCGCTTCATCAAGGTAATGCGTCGTCAGGAAGATCGTCATGCCCGCCTCGCGAAAGTTACGCACCTCGCCCCAAAGCCGCGCGCGGCTCTGCGGATCGAGCCCGGTCGTTGGTTCATCAAGGAAAAGCAATGGCGGTTGATGGACCAACCCCAGCGCAATATCAAGCCGCCGCCGTTGTCCGCCGGAATAGGTTGAGGCAGGCCGATCCGCAATCGTGTCAAGCTGCAAGGCTGTCAAGAGCGTGGCCGCCCGCTCCTTTGCCAGGGCCTTACTCTGTCGATAGAGCCGCCCCTGTAAGACCAGATTTTCGCGACCAGTCGCTGCCTCCTCAACGCCGCCCGCCTGACTGACGTAGCCAATCTGCTCGCGTACCTGATTGGGCTCACGGGCCAGATCGTGGCCCACTACCTGGGCTGTGCCACCGCTGGGCGGCAGCAGGGTTGTCAGCATCCGCATGGTGGTGGTCTTGCCCGCACCATTCGGCCCCAAAAAGCCAAAGATTTCACCCTGCTCCACGCGCAGATCAACTCCTTTCACCGCTTCAACCAACCCCTGCCGACTGCGGAAACTTTTCTTCAGTTGGCTTGTCGCTACCATCGTCGTCATGATTCCTCCTTGCACAGTACTCTCGCCAGCCCGACACCAGCTCGCCACACTGACCAGTCACGCAGAGTCATCAATCAGCACTTTAGTATGAAACATGGTATATACAAACTTGAGTATATACGAATCCAGATGATCTGTCGATAGTGGTCAGCTCACTTCTTCATCAGCATAACACGAATATTCCGATTGTCAATAGGGTTGTTTATTAAAAATACTTTCTTATTGATATTTTCAATATATTCTCTTATGGGAGTTCGCCGCGCTCGATCTTCCCAATCATTTTTTCACCCCACGCAACCATCAGGTCGATTTGGGCTACCCGCAATTCCACAATCTCATAGACATAGCTGGGCTTCTCGGCCTGCTCCCGCCGATTCGCCAGTTGTTGTAACTGGATCGCGGCTAGCTGGGCATCGGCGATCCGCTTCCGCATCGCTGCCAGCAGTTCATCGCGAGGTAATTCGCCCATGAAGCCCCAAGCCACCGCAAATGGATCACGCACGGGGTAATATTCGCGCCAAAACTCGCGCAACAAACGTTGAAACTCGCCTTCACCTGCCTCAGTCACGACATAGATCGTCCGAGCGGGGCGCTTCCCTTCTTGCTCAGTATCGGTGACGGCGACCAGCCCCTCTTGCGCCAGTTTATTCAGCGCAAAGTAAATCGAGCCATAGGCGATATTCGCCCAGTCAGCAGCCCCCCAACTCTCCAGTTCCTGCCGGATACTGTAGCCGTGGGCAGGCTGCAAAAAGCGCAGCGCCCCCAGAATCAGTAATCGTGTTGCTGACATTCGCCATCCTTCACTACGCCATTACCATAGAGATTGTGCGTGAGCAGCGGGGGCAAAGTCAATCACCACAATGGCTAGCCGAGAAGCACGCGCCATGCTACTATTTGAGAGAAGTTAGTTGCGAAATACCCATGGCGAACAACCAGCGCCGTGGGCAACCGAGGAGTGGACGAACGATGGCAAACCAGATTGATGACGAGCAGGTAATCGACGCATTGCGGCTTGTCTACGATCCTGAGCTTGGCGTAAATATTGTGGACCTGGGGTTGGTCTATGGCCTGGATATTGATGATCGGGGCAATGTTGAGGTCATTATGACCCTCACTTCGATGGGCTGCCCCCTTGGCCCAGTGATCGAGCGCGACGTTCGCAGCGTCGTAGGGACAATCCCCGGTGTCCAAAACACCAAGATGACCCTCACCTTTACCCCACCGTGGGATCCCTCGCGGATGAGCGAGGATGCCCGGATGGAACTGGGCTACTGGGGCTAAGCACCCAGGCTCGACAGCCAACTGCTGAGCCGGAACCATGCGGCTTGCCCATCTCAATACGCTAACCTAAACACGGCAATTTCCTACGCCAACGCGGGAGGGTACGACGAAAGCCCCTCCCGCGTTGCTGCTTCTTACTGTCCTTCCTACACAAATGAAAAACCTTTGCCACACAATTGTTACCTCCCCTCAATAGCCTTTCCACAGTTCACCGATATGCTGTCAGCAACGCAAGAAATAGGAGCAGCGCGGTAATTCTGACAGGAGGACTGATGCGACAACGCAAGAGCAAACCAAATCAACCATTGACGGGGAAGCAGCGGGTAGCCCGCTCAGGGGCAACAGTGGGGCTACTGATTAGCATCTTACTTGGGAGCAGCTTCCTCTATCAAACGCTTGCTGAGGCCCGTGATCGGCGGGCCTATCCACCGCCAGGGCAATTCGTTGATGTTGGTGGATATCGTTTGCACCTTCAGGTCATGGGAGCAGATCAGCCAGGGCCAACGGTACTGCTTGAACACGGCGCTGGCAGCACAGCTTCACAATGGGGCTGGATTCAATCGGAAGTGGCCCAGTTCGCTCGGGTTGTCACCTATGATCGTCCTGGGCTTGGCTATAGCGAAGCGCCACCCGCTCCACTGACGCCAGCCCAATTCAATGCAGACTTGCTGACTGCACTGATGAAACTTGGCATTCACGGCCCATATATCGTTGGCGGGCATTCGATGGGTGGCCTATTCGCGCTCGCCTTTGCCCAGGCGCACCCCAACGATGTAGCAGGAGTGGTACTGATCGATGCACTCACGACCGACAATGCAACATTCGTGCGCGAGGTATTCAACATCACGACGACGACGAACTCTGGCGCACCACTATTCGAGCGCATTGGCCCCCAGTTCGCCCGCTTCGGTCTGATGCGTTTCAGTCAGCAGAAAGAAATGTATGTACAGCAGTTACCAGCACAACAGGCGGGTGAATTTCGTGCGGCCCTCGCGTCGTATCATCAATGGGCTGGTATTTCGGCTGATCTCAAACTTGCTGATCAACATGCTGCTTTCCCTCAACATCAGCAACTCCAAAATATCCCCTTACGCATTCTCAGCAGTGGCGCAGCCGATAATGATATCAACGCTGAGGAACGGCAACGCTTTATCGCCCTGCAGGCAAGAGCCCTGCCGCTCTCCGCGCACGCTGAACAACAGGTGATCAATGAGGCAGACCATTATAGTATTGTGACGCAGCGTGAATCAGCACTGTCTGTGGTAAGCGCAATCAGGCAACTGGTGACTGCCACAAGGGGTGCGGGAGCGTGATCGCGACCCAGTAGCATCACGTGGCGCGGCTTACCGCCCGCCACTGAGCCAGCGCCGCCACTGATAGCGCAGGTTCGCCCGAAACCCTTTCGGACGCATATCAACCACTTTGCCGCGCCACATCGTTGATGATTCAACTGGTGGTGGGCCAAAGCCGCGCCGAATCAGTGGGCTAAAGAAGGCGAGAAACATCAGCACGGCACAAATAATACCGAGCGGATAGAACAGACTGCGTAAGATGATCCCTAAAACACCAAGCCCGATCGTCACCGCAATCCAGGTCCAGCCAGCCGTTGCGCCGAAGCCGCTGCCAACGCCACGGACGGTATTCCACTGATCACCGAGCGACTGCCGGCCCTGGCTCACCTTCTGGTGCGTCTGACGCTTGACTTTCGCTGCGGCTGGCTCCTCGCGATCCATCCGTTCCAGGATTTCCGCGATTTCGCGTTCGTATTTTTCCCCGCCTGCCATTCTACTTATCCTCCACTGGCAATTGTAGTGGAGCGTTGCCGGCCTTGTAAATGTAACGGTGACAATCACAAGCCGATGTAACGCGCATACAAACTTCTGGCAACAGCCAGGTCATCGGTCCCATGAATCAAGGTGCGGCCATTCGGAAAGACCACCAATTCTTGCGCTTGCTCCGTTGGTTGGAAGCGCAGCAAGTGGGCATTCTGCCGCACAGTACCAACAGTACTTAAACGCTCAGCCAGGTCAGGAAGCGCCAGCGAAACCGTTCCCGGTGGTGTAATTTGCACAGTATTCCGCCCACAGAGGGCGACCGAACGAGTGTTGCCAGCCAGTTCCAGGAAGGGATATTCGTGTGGCCCATCGCCACAGGTTGGGCAATCAGTTTGCCGGATTGCGGGCAAACGGTCGAACGTCAGTCGCCACACATCGCAGGCCAGCAACTCACGATTTATCGCGTCTGTGGCCCCGACAATAATCTTCATTGCTTCAGTCGCTTCCAGCGCCGCGATTGTGGCGACGGCGGGAGCAATCACCCCGGCTGTTTCACAGGTTGGGGCGACTCCCGGCGGCGGGGGATCGGGGAAAAGACAGCGTAAGCAGGCAGTTTCCCCAGGGAGAATCGTCATCGTCATCCCCGCAGTGGCGAGTACACCGCCATAGATCCAGGGGAGCTTTGCGCGCACTGCGGCATCATTCAGCAAGTAGCGTGTCTCGAAATTATCAGTTCCATCGATGATCAGATCGATCTGATCGATCAGCGCGGCGATATTCCCCGCGTTGGCATCGTCCACCACTGGTTCAACTGTCACTGTTGAATTGATCCGTTGCAGCTTTTCGGCAGCAGCCAGGGCTTTGGGCAGCCCCGCCGCCAGATCAGCTTCATCAAACAATACTTGCCGTTGCAAGTTATGCAGGTCAACAAAGTCCCGATCAACAATCCGCAGAAATCCTACCCCCGCCCGCGCCAGCGTATCAGCAACGTGGGTGCCTAAGGCCCCACAACCGACAATTAACACCCGCGCTGCGGCGAGTTTCCGTTGCCCTGCCTGGCCAATTGCGGGATGAATCATCTGGCGTAAATAGCGTTGAAACTCTGGCGTAGCTGAGGGCATTGCGCGATCCTTTCTCAGGCAAGTGGGATAGGAGTGGGTGCAGCGATAGCGCGTTAGTCGGGAGTTACTCCGGCAAAGAGGTCGGTTTCCAGTGGTTCGCCATACGGTGCAGGCGGCACAATCCGGGTGAACCCTTCATACCGCTGGAGGCGGTAGCGCATTCGCTGCGGCACCCAGCCTAAAAATGCGCTGCCCCCACCCTGGCTCTGGTGGGCAGCAGAAGCACGTTCTTTGGCGGCAACGTAGGCGGTGTTATCGAGGCGCGTGGTCACCCGACCAGATTGTTCCACCGCCCGGACAAGATCAACATCGCCATTCTGCCCAAAGCGACGCGGGTCCTTGCCAAGCAGGCGTTGGCTTCTGAGGAACCAGCGCAAGATCGCCACACTAAAGGCATGGAAATAGAGCTTTTGCGGCTCCCAGGCCAGCAAACCCTGTGCGGCGAGATCGGGATATTGGGCCGGATCACCAGCGGGCCCAAACGCCATGATTGTTGCCTGATGAATCCGAATATGGTCAGGGTGACCATAGCCCCCATACGGATTGAAGGTGACGATCACCTGGGGGCGAATGGCGCGAATCAGCCCAACAAGCTGGTGGGCCACCTGTTCCAGCGGCGCTTGAAATAACGCCTGCGGGTGATCATTGGCGATTGAACCAGCCATCCCTGAGTCGCGATACCCCAGAAAATGTACTGCGGCTAGTCCAAGCTCATGGGCAGCATAGGTCAATTCTGCCGTGCGAAGCGCCCCCAGATCGTCGTAGCCACGCAACAGTTCCAATGCCACTTCGCCAGCCTCGCCGCGCGTGGCGCAGGCATAATGTACTGCCACTCCTGCGGCAGCATAACGGGCCAGCGTACTCCCCATCCCGAAACTCTCATCATCGGGATGGGCGAGGATAACCAGCAGCCGACGGGCGGCATTCGGCAACTCGCGCAACTGCAACGTTTCGATCCCCAACAGCCGATCAAGGCCGCTCTGGGTAATTCCTGGTTCAGTTTCTGCCAGTCCTACCACACTTGCCTTTCCTGGCTCTACGCTCACAACACTACGCTAAAACGGTAGGCCGGGAAAGCGCCCTTTGCCACCCAGGCCGGGCAGGCCGCCTTTCCCAAAGGCCGACATCATCTTCTGCATCTGCCGGAACTGGCTGAGCAGGCTGTTGACCTCGTGAATCTCACGGCCAGAGCCTTTGGCGATCCGCTTCCGCCGACTCCCTTTCACCAACTGGGGGTTGCGCCGTTCCTCTGGGGTCATGGCCCGGATAATCGCTTCAATCTGCTTCAGATCATCCTCGTTGACTTGCACATCTTGTTTCCGGGCGGCGGCACCCAGCCCAGGAATCATGTCCATTAATTGATTCAGTGGCCCCATCTGCCGCACCTGTTGCAATTGGCTCAGAAAGTCCTCCAGATCGAACTTCCCTGTCATCACCTTTTTTTCGAGGGCTTTCGCTTCGTTCTCATCAAACTGCGATTGCGCCTTCTCAATCAGGCTCAACACATCGCCCATGCCAAGGATACGTGAGGCGAGGCGATCGGGATAATACGCTTCAAGGGCATCGATCTTCTCCCCAGTGCCAATGAACTTAATTGGCACCCCGGTCACGCGGCGGATCGACAGAGCCGCGCCACCACGGGCGTCCCCATCCATCTTGGTCATGATCACCCCGGTGAGGCCAACCTGTTCGTTGAACTCGCGGGCTACATTGACCGCTTCCTGACCAGTCATCGCATCGGCAACGAGCAGAATCTCGTGTGGCTTGACCCGTTCTTTGATTTGCACCAACTCTTGCATCAACTCCTGGTTGATTTGCAAGCGTCCTGCCGTATCAATGATGACGGTCGCATTCCCCTTATCGCGGGCCACCCGCACCCCATGTTCAGCAATCTCCGGCGGGGTGGTCGTCGTCCCCTCATCGTAAACTGGCAAGCCAATCTGCTTGCCAAGCGCGTGTAACTGGTTGACCGCAGCAGGGCGATAAATATCAGCGGCAACCAGGAGGGGAGTTTGGCCGCCTTTCCGCAGATGAACGGCAAGTTTCGCGGCATGGGTTGTTTTCCCAGCCCCTTGCAGCCCAACGAGCATGATGATTGTGGGGGACTGATTCGCCCGCGTCAGTGGTACTTGCTCAGAACCAAGCAAGACAACCAGTTCTTCATTAACGATCTTGATCACTTGTTGACCAGGAGAGAGGCTTTTCAGCACCTCCGCCCCCAACGATCGTTCTTTCACCGCGGCGATAAACTCTTTGACAACGCTCAGGTTAACATCGGCCTCAATCAAGGCGCGGCGCACCTCGCGCATTGCCTCGTCAATATCTTTCTCGGTCAACCGCCCGCGGTTGCCGATCCGCTGAAAGACCCCTTGTAAGCGGTCGCTCAAACTCTCGAACACGTCTTATCCTCCAGGTCGGTGTGGGCCATACCTCTGGCTACAACGGCTTGCCTAGATCGGGATTTCGCCTTCATATTCTTCAAAGAAGAGGCCATCGACAAAACTTTCCTCATTGAACGCGGTGAGATCGTCCATCTTCTCGCCCGTGCCAATGTAGGAGATTGGCACACCCAGCGCCTTCACAATCGAGAAGGCGATCCCGCCCTTCGAGGTGCCATCAAGTTTGGTCAAGGCGACATCGCTAATTTCGACCATCTTGGCGAAGGCTGCCGCCTGCGCCAGGCCATTTTGTCCGGTATTTGCATCGATCACCAGCAAGACTTCCTGTGGTGCATCGGGGACGGTCTTCTGCACCACGCGGCGGATCTTGCCTAATTCTTGCATCAGGTTATCTTTGGTGTGCAGGCGGCCCGCAGTATCAATAATCAGCACATCGGCATTGCGCTTATGGGCCGCCTGCATCGCATCGAACGCTACTGCGCCGGGGTCAGCCCCTGGCTGATGCGCGATTACTGGCACATTGATCCGTTCGCCCCACATCTGAATCTGGTCAATCGCCGCAGCACGGAATGTATCGGCAGCAGCAATGATCACCTCGCGGTTGAACTGTTGCTGATGATAGCGGGCCAGTTTGGCGATAGTGGTTGTTTTCCCCACCCCATTGACGCCAACCACGAGGATGACATACGGCACCCCGCGCTGCAAAATCTTGACCCGCCGATAGCGCACCGCTTTTTTCAGCAGATTGATCATGTCAGCGCGAAGCAGTTCCTGCGCTGCCGCAGGCTCACGCAGGCCCTGCGCCCGAATCTGCGCCCGCAATTCATCGATCAATTGGTCGGTCGTCTCAGCCCCAATATCCGCCCCAATCAGCAATGCTTCCAGATCATCAAAGAACTCGTCGTCAATCTCGCTGCGTTGGAACAGTTCAATAACTTGCTTGAAGACGCCGCGCCGCGTCTTCTGTAAGCTCTGTTCAAGTTTTTCATCGCGCTGCCCACGCCGAAAGAATCGCATTATCACAGGAGAAAACCTCACCCTATACTCAGCTGCGCCGCTCTGATTTCTGGCATTCCCAAACCAGATACTGGCGGCAAGCTCGCCCGAAAAACTCTCGGCACAATCACCTTCAGTATAGCATAGGGCAACGCACAACTTCCGCGCCACAACTGGGGAAATCCGCTGTAGCGCTGATTGTTGGCAAACACCCTTGACCCAGGAACTTTGCGCGTGGTAGACCTAGCGTTGGCAATGCACTTGCAGAGGGAGGAGTGCGGATCATCCCCGTATGAGTACCGTAAATGAGGTAGTGCTGAATTACTCGAATTCATTGGAATTGTGCTAAGATCGCCGTATAGCTTAATCGTGGGAGAGCATCGTTGGTAGCCCAAAGTAATCGCCCGGGAAATTCCTTTCATGACCGTATTCGTAACGCACCGCGCTCAACATTACTGATGTTTGGGGTGGCGACCCTGCTATTCCTCGCTAGCATTGGGATCATTGGGGTCACGATGGCAAATCGTGGTGACACCCAACCAGTGACTACGCCAACGATCGCCCCGACACGGTTCGTCGCCATTGTAGAAACCCCCGCGCCCACAGCAGCGCCAACCACCATGGCGACGGTGGCGCGCACGACCACTGCGCGGGTTTCGCCAACAGCCGTGGGAGTACTCGGTGGTGGGCCAGGGCGAGCAGCGCGGGGGATTGCTGGCTCAATGGCGATCAGCCTTGGTGGTTCGCTGCCGCCAGCACCAGTTGCCAACGCGCCCGCGCCCAGCGCCCCCACCAGCGGCGCGCCAGTTGCCCCCACCCCCACGCCATATCGCGCTCCCACCCCGACACCATACACCAGTAGCGGTTCCGGCAGTTCCAGCGGCAGTGGTAAAGGGACGACGGGCGCGGCCCCAACCTCACCCCCCTACGTCGCCCCTCCGCCATACGTAGCACCACCAGCGGTTACCCCCACGCCAGTAACAGCATCACTGCCTGCCGCAACACTCCCTGGCCCAGGCGCACACCCCTATAGCTATAAATTGACGCTCACCAAGATCGGCACCTTCACCCAGCCACAGGGCGGAGAAGCCCTGATCACCACCTGGCAGACCTATAGCGCCAGCGATGTCGCGGCGCTCAAAGCAGCCCTGGAGATGACTGGCCCGGTCGAGCAGAATGGCGAAAGCTACAGGGTAACAAACCCAGGCACACTGATCATCAATAACACCCTTGGCACGATCAGCTACACCGCACTAACCGCCGCCCAGGTAAGCGCAATGGCCATCCCCACGATCAGCGGCGGCACCCAGGTTCCCCTCCCCTCGCCAGCACCAGTATCGACTACAGTATCGACGCCAGTGCCTGCGGCACAAACACCGCCTGCCGCGACTGCCCCAGCTCGGCCAGCCAGCGGTTCACCAGTCGCAACACCACCACCTGGGAGTGCAAAACTCTCTGACGAACAGGCACTGAGCGCCGCCACTGCCTGGCTCACCAAGGCGACCCTGCTGCCCACAGAGATGAGCGCTGGACGGATTACCCGCCCGGTCGCTGGAGAAGTTTGGGTTACCTTCAATCCGCAGCGTACTGGACAGTTAGTCCCGCAAGACCCGATGATTCAAGTGAAGCTGACCGAGGCCGGGGTAGTGCGCGAGGTGTACCACCGCTGGCCGAAGACCTTGCAGCCACAGGCCGCGACCCTGCGCGATGTCAACACCGCCTGGAATGAAGTGGCAGCCGGCCAGGGCTACCTAGAAGTGGATCAGGCGATCCCCGCTGACCTGCCACCGAACACCGTGTTCACCGGGCTAGCGGCGATCACCCGTGTGTCGATTGGCTGGGCACCAGCCAGTGCTGGCACTACCAACTATCTGGTACCGCTCTATGTATTCGAGGGGTCAGCCACCCTCACTAATGCACCGAAAGGCCAGCCAGTCACCGTGCCAGTGCGGATCTACATCGCAGCAACAACCCCGTAACGCCAGATGTGGCAAACGCGATAACCGCCTGATAGTGCTGCATCCTCATGCGTTACACGCCTTGCAACCACGGTCGGGCGTCAGGCGTCAGAGTCTATACAACGGGCAATGAGGCAAGCGATGGGCAGGGAGTAATGATGACGACAGGTCTTGAAGCGAGCAAGCAGCCAGTCACGATCGACTCAGCCCGCCCCCTGGCGATTGAAACCACGCACCTCCACAAAGAATATGGAGGCAAGGTCGTCCTTGATGATCTGACGATTGCGGTGCCACAAGGCGAGGTCTTTGGCTTTCTGGGGCCGAATGGCGCTGGGAAAAGTACCACGATGAAGATCTTGTTGGG
>JBDHWF010000049.1:0-24796 GCA_039810045.1 Chloroflexia bacterium | reverse complement strand
CCGATACCGGCCACCTCGCCTGGGCGGGCGATGATGTTGTCGCGTTTGTCCGCGACTATGCCACCGCGATCAAGACCATCCACATCAAAGATATTGATCCAGCGGTACGCGCCAAAGGTGCTGCCGCAGGTTGGGACTACACCACCTTCACTGAGCAGGGAATCTTCTGTGAGATCGGTGAAGGATTGGTTGATTTTCCGGCGATCTTCACCCTGCTGAAACAGGCAGCATTTGACGGTTGGGTGATCGTCGAAACCGACGTAACCCAAAAATCATCAGCCTATGAAAGTGCGCTGACCAGCCGAAACAATCTACGCCAGTGGGGTATCTGATCCTCGTCCACGACGCGCTTACCACTCGCGCACAGAGCCATCCGGCGCGAGGATGGTGGGAAACGCCAGGGGGTAAAGGCAGACTCCTGTGCGGCGTCCTCGTCAAAGTCAACGCCGAGCCCTGGCCCCTCTGGTGGCAGAATATAGTCGCTTGCTTTCGCGAAGGAGTGATCATGCAAATCACGGGGATTGAGACCTTCCTTGTGCGACCAGCAAACCGCAATTTTGTCTTTGTTAAAGTGCATACTGATGAGGGCTTATATGGTATTGGCGAGGCGTATTCTGCCGGCCCAGATGAAGCCGTTGCTGCTGTCATTCACGATTTTACCGACTGGCTGATTGGTCGTGACCCACGCGATATCGAGTTTCTCTGGCAATTGTTATACAACGCCTCGCGCTTTCCCGGTGGAGTGATCACCAATGCGGCGATCTCAGGGATTGAACACGCCCTCTGGGATATTAAAGGGAAAGCGCTGGGCGTGCCGGTCTATCAGCTACTTGGTGGTAAATGCCGTGACCGCGTGCGAATCTACCTGCACGCGGGCGGGGCCACCCCAGAGGCCTTGGCTGAGAACGCGCTCGCCCAATTGGCCCGCTATGGGGCCACGGCGATCAAAGTCAGCCCCTTCCCCCCTGATCATGAGCAGTTACCAGTCTCGGCCCAGATTCGGGCGGCAGTCGCCCGCCTGGAGCACTTGCGCCAGGCCGTCGGGCCAGAGATCGAGATCGCCGTTGATGCCCACGCCACCATTTTCGAGCCGATCCGCGCCTTGCAGTTAGCGCAGGCGTTGAAGCCCTACGACATCTTTTTCTATGAAGAACCGCTTCGTCCAGAAAATATCGATGCCCTGGCAGCATTGCGAAGGCAGGTCGATATTCCGATTGCCACCGGCGAAATGCTCTACACTAAGTATGAGTTTCGCGACCTACTCGTGCGCGGTGCCGCTGATATTGTCCAGCCGGATATCTGCTGTGCTGGGGGCTTGCTAGAGCAAAAGAAGATTGCAGCGATGGCAGAGGCATTTTACGCCACAATCGCCCCGCACAATCCAGTTGGACCAGTCGCTACGGCAGTGAATGTCCATCTGGCGGCCTGCACCCCAAACTTCCTGATTCTGGAATATCTGCCCGATGATCGCCCTGGTCGCCGCGAACTGGTCGATGCGCCAATGCAACTCGTCGATGGCTATCTCCAACTGCCAACTGCCCCCGGGCTAGGGATCGATTTGCAGGTGGAAGCATTTGCCCAATATCCACCCGCTCGCTGGCACCGGGCCTTCCCGATGCGGCCTGACGGTTCGATCGGCTATCCATAGAAATGGCTATCAACCATGCCTTGCTAGATAGGCCGCGGATCATCGCCATGATTGCTTACGGTGCTGTAGTGTGTGCCAGGTTTGTAGAGATACGCACCAGCCTATCAAGAGTATGCCCCTTCTGCGCAGGAACGAGCGCCCGATGAAGCTTCGTCAGGCGCTCGTTATCGTTAGTAGGTAACATTACTCAGGCTGTCGGTCACAACGCTGGCTTGATATTCTGATTGACTCGAAAGAGGTTATGCGGGTCATACTCAGCTTTGACTTGGGCCAAGCGTGAATAGTTCTCACGGTAGGCGGTCTGTACCCGTTCCTGGCCTTCTTCCATCATCATGTTGACATATGCGCCACCAGCGGCATAAGGGTGCAGGGCCTGCCAGTAGGCTTTCGACCAGGCAATTGTGCGCGGATTGTTTGCTGGATCGGGATCAACGCCGACAATCACCTGAGCAAAATTAGCCTCTCGATAACTCCAGGCGGTCGCGTCCCTGGGCACACGCTGCGCTGCCCCGCTGAGTGGATACAGGTGCATGGTGGAATGCACTGATGGCAATTGCTCAGCATATTGCAGGTGGAGCGCGATCGCTTCGTCGCTCAGCTCAACAAAGTGGTCAGCGTTCCAGTACCATTGCAGCCCCGGCGGATAGAGACCATCGAACAAACTCTGCAGATTGGGCAAGGTGATCGGGCCAGCAAAGTCCATCGTCGGCTCAGCGATAGCCCTGATTGGCTGAAAGACCTGCTCGGCCTGCGCTGGGTCACCCGTGTAGCACCAGGTAATCACGGCCATCTTCTTCAGGTGGTGTTGGCTAGGAAACATGTCAACGGGTGGCACAGTATGGAAGCCAAACCAGCCATTGAGTTCGTCCGGGCCACGCAGGACATGGTCGCGCCAGAAGCGCAAGACATCGCCCGCCGCGTCCAACGGCCAGAAGATTGGCCCGCCATAGACCTGCTGTCCAACGGGATTACCGCGAAACAGAAAGGCCGTAACCACACCGAAGTTACCACCACCACCACGCACGGCCCAGAACAGATCGGGGTGCGCCTGCGCGTTGGCGGTGACCTGGCAGCCATCGGCAAGGACCATTTCGACCTCCAGTAGGTTGTCGATGGTCAGACCGTAGCGCCGGGTGAGGTAGCCCAGGCCACTACCGAGAGTCAAGCCGCCAACCCCGGTGCTGGAGATAAATCCCGTCGGTATGGCCAGACCGAAAGGCTGGGTGGCTTGGTCGACATCGCTCCAGGTACAGCCGCCTGCGACACGCACCGTCTGGCGGTCAGGATCTACCTGCACATCCCGCATACCAGACAGATCAATCATCAGGCCATCATCACAGCTACCCAGACCTGGGCCACTGTGCCCACCACCGCGTACTGCGATGAGCAGTCCCTGCGTCCGACCAAAGTTGACGGCAGCAACGACATCGGCAGCATCGGCACAGCGAACGATATACGCTGGTCGTTTGTCGATCATCCCATTGTAAAGCCTGCGCGCCTCATCGTAAGCGGCATCCCCAGGCTGGAGCAGCCCCCCATGCAGTTGGGTGGCAAGCACTACAGCAGCCTCCTGCTGGCTATGGTAATCAGTTTCGCGAATGGTCATGGCTGTACTCCCTTCTATTATTGTGCGTGACAGAAATCATGGGCCAGCCACACGCTGGTCACCGTTTCGTCCAACCTGCGGTAACACCATCACCGCGAGGGCATCTCAAGCAGGTCTCTAGCTACTCTAGAGACCTAGTAGTCGTTACACACGGGGGGAAGTACGTGGTTTTTGGGTAGCAGAGTACGTGGTTTTCCAACATGCAGGGGGAGCGCAGATAACTTAGGAGGCAGATAGGTGCTGATTTCTAGCAATCCAGACGGCGACCTGCGCTCTGGATTGCAGACCCAGTTTCGCCAGGATATTACTGACGTGCCCTTCTACAGTGCGCTCAGTGATGAACAGCGCATCGGCGATAGCCCGGTTAGATTTGCCAGTAGCGACCTGTAGCGCTACCTCACGCTCACGACGAGTCAGGAGCGTGAACTGCGTTACCGTGTCCTGGCGCAGATCTGGCTCAGCATACTCGTCAGCATTGAAAACAGTGAGCGCGTAGGCAACGGCTTGATCGAAGGTCATCTGCTGGCCGACCACCCATGCCGCCGCAAACGCTGCATCGCCTAGCTGCTGGCGTACTAGCAACATATTCCGATCATGCTCTGGCTGATCATTCGGGTCAACCACAATGCTGTTGTGCTCAAGAAAGGTGCGGGCTGCACCGAATAAATGCGCTGCCTGCAATGGTGAGCCTAAGGCACCCAATGACCCCGCAAGTACAAGTAGTTCCTGCATAACATCGGTTTTTCCACCGAGATCCTGACAGAGCGCAAACGAACGGCGAAGCGTGCGAATAGCCGTATAGTGATCACCCTCGTGTTGCGCAACAAAGGCAAGGTTATAGAGCACATAATATTGGCGACGCAAGTCTCCAGTAGCCTCAGCGAGTACCAGAGATCGTTCATACGCACTCCGTGCGCGCACGTAGTCGCCGCTCAGACGTGCGCGTTCACCAATCGAGTTATACGCCAGTCCCAATCCAACCTGATCGCCCGTCTCCTGCAAATACCCGATAGCCTGCTGCGAGACGGCATCTGCTTCTGAGCTATCCGGCAACGTCGTACCTAAGGCCCACAGTGACCACCCGATCTGGTGGCGGTCGCCGTCGGCGTATGCTGCCGCCAGGGCGTCCCGAGCCAGACGGTTGGCCGCCACTTTATCGCGGTAGGCGATCAAAAGCGCCGCACTGCGGAGAAGTAGGATGCGCTGCTTCAGCGGGACTTCGTGGCTCCGCGTGAGCAACAGCTGCGCCCAATGCATTCCTTCAGCCTGACGCCCATACATAATCCAGTAGATGTACGTTCTTCCCAGTATGCGGGCCGCTATGCTCACATCACCGCAATCAAGCGCCCATTCTAGTGCGGCGCGCAGATTGTCAATTTCCTGTTCCAGCAGTTGGAGCCAGTATTTCTGGTTAGCAGCCCGCAATTCTGGTTCAGCGCGATCAACGAGGTCGGCATAGTAGGCAGCGTGCCGCCGCTGCCTACTTGCCAGTTCACCACTGGCAGCGAGCTACTCCTGAGCGAACTCCCGCAGCAGTTCGAGTAGCCTAAAGCGTGCTTCACCAGTTGTAGCCTCCTGCCACTGCACGAGGCTCTTATCGACCAAAGAGGCCAGCCCATCCAACGCCGCTAACGCTAGATCCTGTTTACAGACCGCCTCAGCTGCGGCTAGCGTACAACCGCCACGAAAAACCGCTAGCCGAGCAAACAAGCAGCGTTCATCATCAGTCAACAGGGCATGGCTCCAGGCAATTGCCGCCCGCAGCGTCTGCTGGCGGACGGGCAAGTCACGGGCACCACCAGTCAGGAACGGCAGGGTATGCACCAGCCGAGTGTAAATCTCCTGTGGGGTCAAGTGGTGGATGCGGGCAGCGGCCAGTTCAATCGCCAGCGGTACCCCGTCAAGGCGGCAACAGATCCCAGCCACCAGCAGGGTATTTGCGCTCGTCAACGTAAAGTCCTGCCGAACGGCTACAGCTCGCTCGTGAAAGAGTTGCACAGCGGCAAAGTCCCGCAGGTGATCCAGGGGCAGTGTGGTACCGAGGCGAGGCGAGGACTCGGGCTGAATCAGGATGGGCGGCAGCGCAAGTGCTGGTACCGTGACCGTATATTCACCCAGCAGATTGAGCCGTTCGCGGCTCGTGACCAGCACTTTGACAAGAGGTGTTGTGTGCAAGAGTTCGGCAACCGCCGCTGCCGCTGGAATCACCTGCTCGAAATTATCGAGGACCAAGAGCAGCCGTTTGTTTGCCAGGAAGTGGCTGAGTGCGGCTACCAGGTCCTGTGAACTTCCAGCCTGCAACCCCAGCGTGCGCACAATGGTTGGCACCACCATTCGAGCATCGGTCAGGGGAGCAAGATCGACAAAAGCAATCCCGTCCACAAAGGTAGATTCCAGACGCTGGGCCACGGCAATGGCTAGCCGCGTCTTGCCGATTCCAGGCGAACCGAGCAAGCTAAGCAGGCGCACTTCACTGCGTTGTAACAGGCCAATGACACTGGCGAGTTCATGCTCGCGGCCAACGAGCGCGGTCAGCGGCTGTGGTAGCTGCGACAGTGATAGCTCTACCATATTCCCTACTCGGAGTCTGCTTCAATGGGTACGCCGAAAAGCAGCAGACGAGGTTACGACCAGTATACTATGCCGATCCAGCGTGACATAGCCACGCAGTGTTCGACAAGGATACCTGTACCCACAGGAGAAAATGGCTTTCGCGAATACCTATCGTCTCTGCATATTCCACCCTTAGCCTATAGCTACCGCCTGATCGCCCGCCGCCAGGGCGGCACGATAGGCGGAAAACTCGTGGGCTAGCACCTGTCGTACCTGCGCGATCTTCCAGCGAATATGGGTGGCATCACCCAGGTATTCCATTGATGGTTCCCAGCCAAGGCGTGAATCGGCCTCGACCAGGGGGATGGTCGCCTCAGCGTTGGCGATCTCCGCCTCTGCCAGGGCAGTCAATTGCGCTAACAGCGATTCGGCCCTGGTACGGTCGGCCTCGCTGAACAGCGCCTGCTTCAGCAACCACCACTGCTTCACGTGGATCGTTGTCTGCAACGAATGACGAATGAAGCGACCAATACCCAGTTGTCGCACTGCGTCGGGGCGCAGCCGCGCTGGCGCCTCGGCTACTGCCCGCTCCATACTGACAATTCCTGCTTCCCACCGCGCAGCCACTCGCTCCAATCTGGCAATCTCATGCGGTACGCGGACCGCACCCACCGATTGCACCGCCCGCCAGCCAACCTGTGGCTCATAGTCAATTTCCACAATCAGCAGGCCAAACATCGCGTGGCTCGCTGCTGGCATCGTTGGCACAGTGCGGAAGACCAGCGGATAGGCCGGGCCAATACGGAAAGGCCCATACTGATCCTCGTTGGTTGGCACATAGTCACGGATCGCCTCGCTCCACGCCTGCCAGGCATCCAGGGCCGCAGGCGCACCAGGGCCAAAATCGCGCTGGGCCAGCGCCACTAACGTCTCCTCGGCGGGGGGACTGGGCGTCCAGTAGTTCCATTTCGCCAGATCGCTGACGAACGAGGGCCACCAGCCATAATGGTGCGACTCCATCAGCCCAGTCAAGCCCCAATCGTGCTGTGCTTGCCTGAGCGCGGCATGGCGCGCTGCCCATTGGTATGGCACTGGCTCGTAGGGAATGACGCCGAAGTCCCAGGTCAGCCCTCCGGTATTGCACATGGTATGAAGGCGCAGCCCGCGCTCGTGCGCTGCCTGCGCCTCACTGGCAAAATATCGCCCAGGGCCAACTGACGAGATGGTGTAGTCAACATTGACATTACGGACGCCATCCCGCACAAGCGGCTCAAACATCTCGAACGTTACCTGTAAGGTCACATCCGTTGGTAGCGTGCGAATCAGGGCCAAGCGATCGGCCTCTGGGGCGTATCCCCAGTTATAAGTCCAGAAGACAATATCTGCCGTTGGGTTGTGCCGACGAATCACCTGCTTCAAGAGATCAAGCCACTGCGGATAGTCGTTACACGGCCACCAGCCAGGGCTCGGTTTATCTGCGGGAAGATTGTCGGGGCTGGGATCCGGTCGCATCCGCCCGGTGGTGCGGGGGTCGTGGCTGAGAAATTCCACTGATTCGCCAACCAGGATGATCCCTTTTGCGCTGGGGCACGCCGCAAAAACGGCACCAAAGGTGCTGGCATAGGCCGCCTCAGCCCCTGGCGCAGACGGATGTGGTGGCTGGAGATCGCGGAAGTAGGCGTAGAAGTACGTGTCAAGGCCATATCGGGCCGCCCGCTCAACCAGGGCGTTGAAATCCTGGTATCGACCCGCAGAACGATGCCCTCTGGTGTACGTGTATTCGTCTGGTGTGCGGTCTACTCCAGTAGTGAAGACCAAAATAGCGTCGAATCCTGCGTGGGCCATCGCATTCAGATGAGCATCGGGATATTGATCCAGGCCCCAGCCGGAATGCACCATGCGCGGGGCAAAGAGTGGTGTGCGGGTGATTGCCTGCTGCTGCAGAAACGGCGCACCGCGCAGGTTGCACAGATCTTCGAGAAAGTAGCTACCTTGGGCGGCACCGCGCTCGTCTGCGCCGCAGACAATAATTCGCTCTGTCGTGACTTGCAAATGGTAACTACGTGGCACCATCAGGGTAGCACTGATCCCTGGCAGTTCGTCCTGGGTGGCGAGAATAATCACCCGTTCGCCACCTCGCGCCAGCGCAGGAAGATCCTCCCTCCGCTGGAGCAGCACCGACTCCCCCATACTGACCAGCAGATAATCTTGCAGATCTTGCGCTACCCTGAGAATGAATGGCGTTGCCTGCCGACTGAGAACGATGGTCCAGCCCGCACCAATACCCACTTCATCCTGGTCTGGTTTTGCATCAGGATCGCGGCGATCTGGCTGATGGACAACTTCTAATCGCCGCCGAAACTCATACGGACGCTCGCTCATTAAACACCCCTCCTGGCAACCACCAACGTATCGACGCACCCAAGAGATCGAGTGATCCTGCACAAAATTATTGGTCAAACGCCAGTAGCAGTTTGACACACCAGGTTATGGCAATCGCGCAACAGTTCGTTGCAGTATAGATCAGATGGAGATCAGGAATTTAGAACGGAATCGCCTGATCAAGGTAATCGTCGCGCAGTTCGTGGCCGAGTCCTGGACGGTCAGCAACGGTCATAGAACCATCACACAGGTCGAGTGGTGGGGTCAGCGCCTTGTTGTAGTGTGGCAGTTCGCTGTAGGCGATCTCCATGCGGAAGAAATTCGGCGTGGTAATCATCACCTGGGCGCTGGCAGCCATCGTGATTGGGCCAGTGGCGTCGTGGGGCGTAATCGGAATATAACTGGCCTCGGCCATCGTCGCGATCTTCTTCATCTCGCTAATCCCGCCCGTGCGAATAATGTCAGGCATCAGGTATTCAGCCAGCCGCTGCTCCAGGATCTCCCGAAACTGCCAGCGCGTATATAACCGTTCCCCCACACAAACTGGCACCGGCACCTGCGCCCGGAATTGCTGCAGGGCGGCGCTATTCTCCGGGGGCACTGGCTCCTCAAACCAGCCAATCTGATACGGCAGCAGCGCAGTCGCCAGTCGCACCGCAGTTGGCAAGTTAAAGCGACCGTGCGCATCGATATAAATCGCCACTCCTGGCCCCACTGCCTCACGAATCGCTGCGATGATCGCTACCGCATCGGGATCTGCCTCGACGGGATAGTCGGCAGCGTAACGAGAGAGATACTGATGGCCGCCGGAGAACGGATCGAGCTTGATCGCCGTGTGCCCCTCGGCGACCGTGGCGGCGGCAGCCTGGGCGAACTCCTCTGGGGTCTGGCACCCGGTAAACCAACCATTACTATAGAGTGATAGGCGGTCGTGGAAACGCCCACCAAGCAGTTCGTAAATCGGCACACCTAAAGCCTTACCGCGAAGATCCCAAAGGGCGATATCGACGCCACTGATCAAGGCGGAAACAAAGCCGAGAGAACCAAGCGAGTTGCAGCGGGCGAATAATTTATGCCAAAGGTACTCAATCCGCGTGGGATCCTCACCGATGAGCAGTGGAGACAGCTGCTGCGCGGCAGCGGCGACCATCGCACTCTGTGGGCCAGTCGAAACCTGCCCTAGCCCAACCAGCCCCGTATCAGTGACAAGCTGTAAGAAAACCCAGGGATACCGTGTCCCTGGTAACTGATGCACCCGCACCTCGGTAATGTTCATCGTCAACTCCTTCTAGCTGCGGATAACCCCATCAAGCACTGCTGCCCAGAATACCAGGAGTGCCATCAGCGTGTCGCCGTTACTTTCCTGTCAATTGCAACCGCTTGTCGCGATTCAGAACCGCCCTGGCGGGCTGCAACTGGCTTGCAGCCCGTTAGCAAATCGTGCGATCCTGCATTATGCGGGGCTGGGCATTCACAGAGGGGGTAAGCAGGATGGGCACAGAATCACGGAGCCGCTGGATCATTGAGAAAACCGAGGCCATGGCAATGGGCGGGATGGTCACAGCAATGCAGCCGCTCGCTGCCGAGGCTGGGGCCGAAATGCTGCGGCGTGGGGGGAATGCAATTGACGCCGCAGTGGCGATCGCATTCGCCGTTGGCGTCGTTGAGCCATTTATGAGTGGCATCGGGGGAATCGCCTTCCTGGTCTATCGCGATAGTGCAACGGGGGAAACGCTCTGTCTCGATGGCAGTACTGCCCTGCCAGCCGCGATTCGGCCTGACCTGTTTGAACTGCTGCCAGGAGACCAACGGCAGGGGATGTACGGCTGGCGAGCGACGAAAGGCGACGCCAACAACACTGGCTGGCTCGCCCCAGCAGTGCCAGGAATGCCCGCCCTGATCGGTGAGGCCCATCGGCGATATGGGCGCTTGCCGTGGCGGGAGACGCTGGCTCCGGCGATTCAGTTGGCAACTGCGGGCTTCGCGGTCAATCAGTACGTCGCCATGATGTTCGCATCCAGTTACGATCTGCTCGCTCGTTTCCCGGAAAGTCGCCGCACCTTTATCAAGCCAAGCGGCGCACCATACGCCGTTGGGGATCGGCTGATCCAGCCAGACCTCGCCCACACCCTGACGCTGATTGCCGAGGAGGGGCCGGAGACTGTCTATCGTGGCACTGTTGCCCGCCTGATTGCCGAAGATATGCAGCGACAGGGCGGCCTGATCGCCGAAACCGATCTGGCGAACCATCAGACGCTGGCCCGACAAGCCCACACCGCCACCTACCGCGATACCCAACTGGTGGGCCAACTGGAATCGAGCGGCTGCCCTACCGTGATGGAAGCCCTCAATATTCTGGCGGGCTTTGATCTGGCTGGCTGCGGTTTTGATTCGACCAAGGCAACCCATCTGAAAACCGAAGCACTGCGACGGGCGATGGTTGACCGCCTGCGCCACCTTGGTGACCCTGACCTGGCTCCCACCCCGCTAGCGGGGATTGTCTCACCTGACTACGCAGCCAGCCAACGGGCAACGATTGACCTGGAACGGGCGACACCAGCGATTCAGCCCGGTGATCCCTGGCCGTTTGATCCGAGCGGCAATGGGCAACGAGCAGCGCGCAGTGGCAACCCCAACGACAGCCAGACCACCCATATCAACGTCGTAGACCGCGACGGCAATATGGTCTCGCTGACCTCAACGCTCGGTGGAGGATTCGGAGCGGGCGTGGTCGTGGCGGGAACGGGGATCGTGCTGAACAACGCGGTAACCTGGTTCGATCCCGTACCAGGCGCAGTCACGTCAATTGGCCCTGGGAAACGGGTTATGTCCGCCGCCTCGCCACTGATCCTGCTGCGTGATGGTCATCCGTATGCCGCGATTGGCTCCCCAGGCGGGCGACGGGTAATTTCAGCGGTCTACCAGATGGTCGTCAACCTGGTCGATTTCGGCATGGGGATGCAAGACGCCGTATCAGCCCCGCGCATTCATAGCGAGGGACCAATAACCGAGATCGCTGATCGTTACTCGCCAACCATTGTTACCGGGCTGGAACAAATGGGGCATCAGCTATTGCAACGCGAGGATAGTCTGGCAGAGATGCACTTCGCCCGTCCGAGCGGCATCGCTATCGATCGCGCCACCGGGCAACGTCACGGCGGAGTCTTCCAGTTCACGCCAGCGACGGCAATCGGCGTTGATTAGGCCCTGCTCCACCAACAATCTATCGCACTATTGTTCACCGACCAGGAAACGGCGAGAACCCTGACAGAGTAGCGAGCGACAATCATGAAAGGAGCTGAGCCGTGGGGATTTACGAACGATTTGGGGCCAGACAGATCATCAATGCGCGGGGCACCCACACGCGGCTAGGGGGCAGCCTGATGGCTCCAGCGGTCCTCGACGCTATGCGTGAGGCCGCCGGATCATATGTGGTGTTGGAGGAATTGCAGGAGCAAGCCAGCGCAGTCATCGCCCGCGCCACGGGGGCTGAGGCGGGGATGGTGACTGGTGGCGCAGCCGCAGGCTTATTGCTCGGCACAGCAGCCTGCATTACTGGCGAAGATCCTGCCAAAATTGGACAGTTGCCCGACGTAACCGGGCTAAAAAGTCAAGTAGTGTTGCATCGGGTTCATCGGAATGTCTACGACCACAGTATCCGGGCGGCGGGTGCCACCCTGGTCGAAGTTGGCGACGACGAAGGGGCGACGGCAGCGGAACTGGCAGCGGCGATCACTCCCGAGACTGCGCTAGTTTTCTATCTGATGTCACCGTGGGCGCGGCCCGGTGCGCTCTCGTTGTCAGAGACCTGTGCGATTGCCCATAAGCATAGTGTACCAGTGCTGGTTGATGCCGCTGCCGTACTCCCGCCAGTTGCGAACCTGACCCGTTTCATCGCCGAAGGCGCCGATCTGGTCACATTCAGCGGAGGGAAAGGTTTAGGCGGCCCACAAAGCTCAGGGATTCTCGCCGGACGGGCGGATCTAATCCGGGCAGCGCTAAAGAATGGCAGCCCCTACCACAGCGTTGGGCGGGTGGCAAAGGCCGCGAAGGAAGATATCATTGGGCTGCTGGTGGCCCTAGAGGCGTATCTGGCGCGGGACCATCAGGCCGATCTTGACCGTTGGGCAGACCAATCAGAATATCTGGTCGAGCATCTGGCGGGACTACCCGGAATCACGGCACGCACGGTCTATGATGGCGCAGAGCATATTACTCCGCGCACGGAACTTCTGATCGCGCCGGAAACGGGGATCAACGCCCACGAACTGGTAGAAGCACTCGAACATGGCGACCCAGGAATCTATCTGTTTGAGCCCAATGGGCCAACAGCCAGCCCCAACAGTATTGTGATCAATACCCACACGATGCGGGTTGGAGATGAACGGATCATCGCAGCGGTGCTGCGCCCAGCCCTGGAGCAACGGCTGAGCAAAACCATAGCCTGACAGACCGCGAATCCCACCAACGCCGCTGGCCCAGCTACTGGAACAGATCCTGCTTATGTCCTCAGATGGTTGCGATCTGGATCAAGCAGGTGATGCCACTGCTGTGGCGTGCATATTCTCCTTGCTCCAATCCTGCCAGTAAGTAAGGAGTGCGGGAAATGCAGCAACTCTGGCGAAACAATGGCCTAACGATTGTCCTGCTGATTCTTTTTGCTGGAGCGTTGATCGGGCAAACTATCACTGGCTGGCAGGTGTACAACGTGCAACAGGAGGAGCACAGTCAGCCAGTGATCGGCTTGGGGCAATATCTGCGCACTGGTCATTTTGTGGAAGCAGTCTTCGAGAACTGGGAAAGCGAATTCCTCCAGATGGCCCTGTATGTTGTCCTGACGGTTTTTCTCTTTCAGCGTGGCTCAGCAGAGTCGAAGAACCCTGACCAGCAGGAAACGGTCGATGCAGTCCCAGACGAAGACAAACCTCCAGCGAACACCCCCTGGCCAGTCCGCCACGGTGGTTGGATCCTCAAACTCTACGAAAACTCCCTGGCAATCGTGTTGTTGCTCCTTTTTCTCCTTTCCTTTAGCCTCCACGCTTTGGGTGGAGCACGTGCCTACAACGAAGAACAACAGGTGATCAACCAGCCAACCGTCTCTACGATCGGCTATCTAGCGACCTCGCAATTCTGGTTCGAATCATTTCAGAACTGGCAGAGTGAGTTTCTCTCGATTGCCGCCGTCGTCGTTCTCTCTATTTTCCTCCGGCAACGTGGCTCACCAGAA
This sequence comes from Chloroflexia bacterium, assembly GCA_039810045.1. Lineage (GTDB taxonomy): Bacteria > Chloroflexota > Chloroflexia > Thermomicrobiales > CADCWN01 > CADCWN01. The sequence goes on along the minus strand of JBDHWF010000049.1, from coordinate 11,380 downwards.
TCAAAACCAGTCGATGCGCCACACCGCCAAACAGGAAGCGATTGACACCATACAAGATCGTCTCTGCGGTGCATACTTTTCAGCCCACGCAGCGCTGCGTTAACGGGGCTTCTAGCCGCTCAATACCCATACCTTCACGAGCGCTAGACAATTGCGCAGTACTATTTCTGTGCCACAGGCAAAGTGGCCTCATACAGGCGCAGATTGCGAAAAGTGGCCTCGCCATTCCCGCTGTTCCGCAGGGTGAGGCGCACGGCAACAGTCTGGGCTGGACAGAGCGTTGTCGTTCTGACGGTCTGCCAAGGAGCACCGGGCTGTAGTGCCTGTACCCCTTCATCCGAGGCAAGTTCAAGCGGTGACCCTGTACTCGAGACACAGGTGATTGCGGCCCCGATCTGGCTAGCTGGCACGCTGCTCTGTACCTCCAGTTCCAGCGTCACCACACTTTCTGACGTTACGGGCAGAGTCGCCAGGGCCAGCCGCTCTCCTGGCGGCCTATTGGTCAGATGCAGTGTCGCTCCAGCCTCTGCACCACTGACCCAAGCGCCATCTAGCGGCAATATCCACTGCCCTGGTCCGGCAGTTGAACCCGCCAGCGGCCAGCTATTTTCCGCGACGATCAACGTGCCGAGTTGTGCCTGTGGCAGGGCATAGAGATCGAGATACAGCGCTTGACGGTAGAGCTTATGCAGACGCCGCTCATAGCCGTTGTTCTGGAGTTGCCGGCGTACCGCATCGATATTGTCCCAGGGGTTACTAGCATAGACGAGCCACACGAGATCTGCCTTCCCAGTATCTCTCGTTGGCAATATCAGTTGCCCGGTGGCACTCAAAGTGGCTGGTGACGCCAGGGTGGGCGCATAGGCGTCAATGAACGAAGGCATCCAAGAACCGAGCGGGATCACTGGATACCCCAGCGGGGCGACCCGTGCGGCGTCGGCGACAAGTTCGCGGTACGGTTGTTTCCAACCTGTCGTCCGCACAATAACGAGACTGTGCAGCGTGATCGCGAAAAGCAGTATCAGGCTGGCAAGGCCGAGCGCGCTGAGCCAGCGCGGTTGACGAGCAAAAGCCAGACTGCCCGCAATCAGTGCCCAGCCAATGGTGGCAGCTAGCACCGTGCGGTCGGCATAACCAGGGCTGACCCGGCTGATCAGGATCGCCACCACGACTGTCCCGAACAACAAGAGTATCTCCAGAAGGCCAGCCAGGAGCTTGCGGCGAAAACTGATCACCGAGCCGATTACCAGTAGACCGAGCAGCAAGAGCAGGAGTGGGTAATGCAGCCCAGGCCAGCGGCTCCAGAACAGCGGCTGGCTATTGGTCATCGAGCCGAGTGTACCGCCCACTCCACTCAGCGACAGGAGCGATCCGCTGATATTCTCACCCGTTGCAGCAAGGAAATCTTCACGCCCCCGCAACTGGGCGGGATCGCCCTGTACCATCATGGTGGCGCGCAGGATCTGTGGGAGCCACGGAAGATAGAGGGCGAACGCGATACCACTCGCAATCAGGAGGGGGACTGTTCGCCAGCGATGCCGTACAACGAGCCAGCTTACGACCAGGGCAAGCGGGATCAACGTATAGAGCGCACTATAGACGGTGTACGCCGCCAGAAGTGCGGCTCCCCCAAACAGGGCCGACCAATAACGGCTGGCAGGAGCCCTCGCCCCGGAACGCTCGAACCCGACCAGGGCAAGGGCGGCCAAGGCGACAAAGAAGATCGCCAATGCATACATTCGCCCTTCCTGTGAATACCAGATGTGGAGTGGCGAAACAGCTACGAGCAGGCCAGCAGCCACACCAACCCGGCGGTTAAGCAGTACTGCGCCGAGGAGATAGACTACGCCGATAGTCAGCGTGCCAGCAACGGCACTGATCAGCCGACCAGCAATCAGTGGCGAGGTAATGGGCGTGATCAGTTTTACCAGCAAATAGTAGAGCGGTGGATGGAAGTCATATTGCCCATGCAGACCGAGAACTTCCCTCCAGGGCAGGGCGGCGAAATGGATCGTTGCTCCCTCATCCAGCCACAGGCTCAGGTGATTCAGCCCGCCGAACCGTAGGAGTGCGGCGCAGCAGAGCAGAGCGCAGAGCAACCCAAGATCAAGATAGCGGCTTGGCGACGACAAATCAGCCGCTGCCACAGGCGGAATGGCGTGGGCAACGGCGCTGGCGAGGAAGATCAGGGTCAACGCACCCGCCAGCATCAGCCAGAGTGCGGTAGGATGGAGCAGAGGTTGGTAGAGCAGGAACAAAGCAGACCGACGGTCGACGATGGCAATGGTAGCACCAGCAACAACCACAACAAGGCCGTAAAGCAGCACGGCACGACGTGATCGGCTGGCGGCTAAGATCATTGCCGCCACCAGACCCACGGTGCAAACAAAGAGCCCCACCCCAACCCAATCGGGCGCAGTCGGGCCAAGTGGCGAGATCTCGACCCCTGAGACGATTACCCCAAGCGTTCGCGGATCTCCCGGCGGGAGATAAGGCGTAGTCCGCAAATCGATCGTGAGCGTCTGCCCTGGGGTCTGCGCCCATTCTCGCGGAGTGAGGGTAGTATCAAGGAGATACGTTTTGAGGAATGGCCCAGGCTCAACGGTTGTCGTGGTATCCCCACTCGCAATCGTCAACTGTCGCCCAGGTGGCGCAGCAGGGCTATCCTGAATTGTTAGCTGTATACGGTAACGACCCGGTGCGCCAACAGGTATTGCCATCGCCGCTACTGGTTTTGACCAGCGGAATGAGCCCGCTGCATTCTGTTCTACACCATAAAAACCACGGAGTTCGGCGGGTGCAGTCGGACGTTCCAGGTTCAATGCTCCGCTGGCAGGAGAGAGCAAGAGTACAAAGCAGATCAGGAGGAAGAAGCTACCGACCAGTCCACTTAGTAGCAGCAGATCGGTAGACCTGGTGGAGCGGCCACGCTTTTTCCTGGGACTTCCCGGCTTACCAGCCCGCACCACCTGAATTCCGCCTTCGCTTCATTCCTATCGAGAAGTCGTACTATTCGACAACGCACTACACCCAAAACGGGGGCTGGCAAGGCCACTGCGATCAGGCAGTGGCGCAATCAGTGTCGGTATCCTGAGAGTATGGTCAGGTTTCAGATGGCACAGTAAAACACAATTGCCGCCCCTGAGCAAGACACACCTACACAATATGGTATCCTTCCTCCACGGAGTTGGCGCGGTGCAGTCGACAAGCCAGCGTTGCACGTCCCTTGGCCCGTACCGTTCTGCTCCTGCACAAATCGGCGCAGCCTATCTGCCGCCAAACGCCACGACCTGTAAGATTCCCAGGGGGCCAGGATCACAGCGTTAACTGCCGATCACCACTCTTGCATCTGCGCGGTCGGCATAGCTCGCAATTACCAGCGTGGCCTCTTGGCAAAAATACAGCAGGCGGCGCAGGAGGCGACATTGATTACCTTATCTGCAACAACTATCGCCGTACCACGGCATCCGTTACCACGCATCGAAGTACAGCGCGCTCTTGACTCCGCCTTTCAACTAGATCAGCGACGATTAGCAGCAGCGATGGCGATTATCGACAATGCCCAGGTCGAGCAACGGTATAGTGTCTTTCCTCTGGAATACCTGGTACAACCCCGCTCATTGACCCAAACCACCCTGGAATACCGCGAGCACGCGCTCGGGCTGGCCCGTCAGGTGGCGCAGCAGTGTCTCGATCAGGCTTGTCTTGATCCTCGCGCCATCGACCTGATCATCACGGTCTCCTGCACCGGCTACATGATCCCCTCGCTCGACGCCTACCTGATCAATGACCTTGGCTTTCGGCAGGATGTGCGCCGCCTACCGATCACAGAACTGGGGTGTGTCGCTGGCGCGATGGCCCTCTCGCAGGCGTGGTCGTTCGTGCGCGCGTTCCCCGATGCGAATGTACTGGTGATTACGGTGGAATTGCCAAGCCTGACCTTCCAGGCGCACGATACCTCGCCAGCAAATATCGTGGCGACCGCCCTCTTTGGCGATGGTGCAGCCGCGGCGCTCGTCACCGGCCAGCCGCGTGCTGGTGTCGAGATCATTGGTACCCGAAGTGCATTGCTCCCAGGAACCCTGGACGATATGGGCTACGATCTCCGTGACAGCGGCTTCCATATGGTTCTCTCGAAAGACGTACCAGCGATCCTACGCAAGGAGTTTGGGGGTCTGGTCAGCAACTTCCTGGCAGATTATGGGCTCACGCTCGATCAGATCGCTGCCTTTGCCCTCCACCCCGGAGGCAAAAAGATCTTGGAGTACCTGGAGGAAGAATTGGGGCTCCAGTGCGAACAGACCGCGCCGTCCTGGGCAGTGTTGCGTGACTATGGCAACCTCTCCAGCGCCGCGATCCTGTTCGTGCTCCATCAATGGTTGACGCAGCGCACACTGAGCAGCGGGCAGTATGGGCTGGCTGCTGGATTTGGGCCAGGACTGAGCGCGGAGTTACTCTTATTGCGGTGGCAATGAAACGGATCTGGTATCCCGCCCTACTGACACTGGTTGGGTTGGGCAGGTTGATGGAATTGCGGATCTCACGCCGCCGCCAACAACGGCTGATCCAGGCTGGAAGTACACTTGTGCCAGAGCGACACTTCCTAGCCATGGTGCTGCTCCACAGCGGTATATTGACTGCCGCAGCGCTGGAAGTCTGGTTACGACAGCGGCGGTGCGTCCGCCTGCTTGCCCTACCGATGACCCTGATCTTTCTGCTAGCAAATCTGCTGCGCTGGTGGGTAATCGCGACCTTGGCTGAACACTGGAACGTGCGCGTGATGAACTCCATCAGTCGCGGGGTGGTGACAACTGGCCCTTACCACTGGATCAGGCACCCAAACTACCTGGCCGTCTTCCTGGAACTGCTGGCACTACCACTGATTCATTCCGCCTGGGTAACTGCACTGCTGGGCGGGGTGGCGCATCTCTGGGTACTCTGGCAGCGGATCACCACGGAGGAAGCGATGCTGCTCGCCGATCAGGAATACCGCCGCACAATGGGCCGAAAGCCCCGCTTCCTGCCGAGGCTGCGCCGTGGCTGACGTGCTGATCGCGGGTGGAGGAGTCGCCGGATCATCGCTGGCGATTCTGCTTGGGCGGGCGGGTGCCCAGGTCACGCTCTTTGAACAGGGCTGTTTCCCACGCGAGAAAGCCTGTGGGGAAGGGATCATGCCGCCTGGAGTTGCTGCCCTCGAAAGGCTCGGTCTGGCTGAGGCAGTGGGGGGTGCGCCGTTTCGGGGGGTGCGCTACTATGCAGGGGAGGTAGTGGCGGAGGGTCGTTTTCCGCAGGCTGCAGGACAAGCAGTAACTGGTCGTGGTCAGCGCCGCCACCACCTTGATCAAGTCCTCTTTACCACGGCGGCAGCAACTCCCGGCGTAACCGCCCATGCTAACGCGCGGGTTGATGCGCCGCTCCTGGCAGGGGCACGGGTCGTAGGCCTCCGCGTCAGGGGTGAGGAGCATCATGCACCACTCACCGTCGCGGCTGATGGAGCGCATTCACGTCTGCGCCATCAACTTGGCCTCGATACGACAGCGCTCAAAAATCGGCGAGTAGGCGTGCGGGCGCACTTCCGGCTTGCACCGACCGTAACCCAACCGCCCTGGGTTGAGATATTTCTCGGAAAGGAGGCAGAACTCTACGTCACACCATTGCCAAATCAGGAGATCCTCGTTGCCGCGCTGACCACACGTGGGGAGCTAGCGGGTGGTGCAGCGGCGACGTACCAGCGCCTCATACAATCACAACCACTGCTCAGGGCAAAGTTGGCTGGGGCGGAGCAGATCACGAGATTCAAGGGGATGGCGCCATTGCGCACCAGCGCCCGGGTGGGCGTTGTAGATGGGGCAGTCCTCCTGGGTGACGCCGCCGGATTTGCCGATCCGATCACTGGTGGGGGGATCACCCAGGCGTTACTGACAGCGGAATTACTGGTAGAACACCTGGCGCGATCGTGCAGCAACGATTGCACCTGGCTAATCGCCTACGAAGCAGCACGTACTGCACTGCTACGCGACTATTATCGACTCAACCGCCTGGTGCTGAGCCTGGCTGACCATGCAGCCCTGGCGCAGATCGCGCTGCGATTACTGCGGAGAACACCAGGGCTCTTTTCACATCTGCTTGGCGCTGCCACGGGCATGAGCGATCTCTTCCCAACGCCGCTGACGCCTCGCCAGACACCACGCGCGCTCAGTCGCAAGTAGCAGTGCTGGCAGCGGAGTCGCGGCAAGCAAATCGTGCTATCTACTCGCCCTCTTTCGCCGCCAGCTTCAGCAACAGGCCAGGGAGTTGCTCGGAAATCTCGCGTGGCAGATAGCCGAGCGGCCCGATTGTTGTTGCAAGGGCATCGGCAGCAGTACCATGGAGAAAGACCCCCCAACAGGCTGCCTGAAGGAGTGGCAGACCACGTGCCAACAAGCCCCCGATAATCCCGACCAGAACATCACCAGACCCCGATACGGCGAGGCCCACATTCCCGGTGGTGTTCAGGTATTGCTCACCCTTAGGGCCAACGATCTGCGTCTCGCGGCCTTTCAGCACAACGACTGCCTGGAAGCGCCTCGCAATCTTCTGCGCTGCTGTGGCTGGCTCAGCGGTGATCCGTTCCTGCTCCCAGTCGAGAATCTGCGCGGCTTCGAGCGCATTCGGGGTAATGAGCAGGCGACCAGCCAGACGCTCACCAAGCGCTTCAGTCAACCCAGCGAGTGCAGCGGCGTCAAGAATCAACTGCTGCTCTGGCAGCCAGTCGGCTATTCGGCAGACAAGCGCAGCCGCCTCGTCTGGCTCAACCAAGCCCGGCCCAACAATCGTCACCGCCGCCTCACAGCAATATGGCTTCAACCGGTCTACCTGCCCTGGATCCGGCGCACCATTTGCCAGGGCTGGCAGGGCGATCACAAGTGCTTCGGGCGTCGCCACGCCCAGGGCGGGAGCAACTGGCGCGGCGACGCCCAGTTGGACTTTACCGACCCCAATCCGTAAAGCCGCCTGTGCTGCCAGACTAACCCCACCTGGCACCCGGGCATCCCCACCAACGATCAGCAGTCGTCCGCGTGTTTCCTTATCCGCATCTGCAGTTGGTTGTGGCAGCGGCCAACTTTTCAGCAACCCGCTATTGATCAACACTGGCCCCGGATCATCGCTGCTCGCCTCTGGCAAAACATCAGCAAGGGTGGCACTCTCCGGGGCATCACGGCGGATCGCATTCCGCGTTGATGTGACAGCAGGCGCGGTGTGGGCGGGCGGTTCAGCAGTCACAGCCACTGGCTCATTAACCAGGTGGGCGACACTATTAAATGCTGCTAATTGCAACTGACCATCCTTGCGCTCATAGGTGGTAACAGAAGCATTTGCCACTTCCCCTGGTTTTTCCAAGGCCAGGACTCGTTCCTCATCCAGACCTTCCAAAACATAGCGCAGACAGACAACCACAACCTGATGCGTGACCACCAGAACACGCTGATCAACATACTCGGTACGCAGCAGATCAACCAGTGCGCGCAGGCGTAAAATTACGTCGCACCAACTCTCGCCACCCGGTGGTCGGTAGTAAAACTTCCCCAGCAACTGGTATGCCTCGGCCTCTGTCGGATAACGCGCGATAATCCCCTCGCGCGTCAACCCTTCCAGCCGACCAGCATCTTTCTCTCGTAGCCGCTCGTCGGTAACAATGGGGATTGCGTCCTGATCACCCCGCACGCTGGTCGGGCGTTCTTCCCCGGCGACTGGAGCCCCTGTCTCGACTGCGCCGAACAGGGGCCAGCCCGCCGCCTGAGCGATCGTGGCAGCGGTTTCACGAGTGCGCTGATACGGCGAAACCAGGATTGTCGTTGGCTGAATCGCGCCTACACCAGCAGACCAGCGCCCCAGCGCCTCAGCCTGAGCAACCCCACGCGGTGAAAGGGGGATATCAGGATCGCGTGATTTTACACCGATGTCGTGCGCTCCCTGCTCCTGTGCAGCGATCCGAGCGGCATTCCCTACACTCTCAGCATGACGCACCACCCATAAGCGCTCTGGCCAGGCCGCTTTGGTCATCATTGCTCCTTCCATCGACCGTGTTTCATCGCAACCCTGTTCGCAAGGACAATGCCGCAACCAGGGTTAGCGTCCGAAGCACTGTAGATATTTGCGATCAACGGCACTGCCAGAGAGATGACTACCTAGGGATCGCCCCGATCTTGTTGGTCGTACTGCGCCAAAAACCGATTAACATAGCTGGCGACGGTAGCTGCATGGCTCCAGTGGATCCCATGTGGAGCGTCAGGGATAGTGTATTGCTGGGTATGCTGCCCGGCCTCAGCCAAGATAGCGAGGGCCCGACCAGTGACGATCGGATCATTTCCACCTCGAATCAGCAGCGTTGGGCACTGAATCGTTTGCATGGCAGCCACACTATCTTCATGGCTCAGTAAATGACAGGTACGAACCATCAGATAGGCCCCCGACCGCAGATAAGCGCGAACGACCACAGGCAGCAGGCTACGATCCTCGCGTGGTGCGGTGCGAAGCAAACGCATCGCCATTCGTGGCAGTGAAGGATCGCGCTCCCCCAGTGTGGGGCCAATCAATGTCAGAGTTTGGGTCAGGTTCGGCCAGGTGTTGGTAAGTTCGGTGGCGATCTGCGCGCCCTGAGAATGCGCCAGCAGGTGGGCCTTGCCGATGCCAAGCGCCTCCTGCCAGAGGTGGACCGCTTGGGCCAGTTGGCGGGTATTCAGGACATTAGGCGGATCTTCAGTGCGGCCAAACCCAGGCAGGTCAATAGCATATACCGGGCGCTCGGTAGCCAGCAACGGCAGAAGGCGTGCCCAATAGGCGCTGGAAACACCGAGTCCATGAATCAGGATCAGCGGTAGTCGGGTAGTCTGCGACACTCCCGCCATACGATAGAAATATCGCTGATCGTTGATCTGCACGGTGGCAGCGGTGCCAAAGCCGCCAGCGGGTTGCAGGCGCTCAGCCAGCGCAGCCTCGACACGATGGAGCAGGCGCCTCATCCCGTTGTCCCAGCGATGCTGGGTCGGCAATTACTCCGGCTCGTGCTGATCACCGACCATTCCTCCAAACGGTTCTGTAGCCGACTAGCAAAGACCACAGCGATCTCATACCATATTCTACCTGTTCTCATCAGTTTCATAACGATGACTGGAGAGGAAGGAATACCTACCAGAAGAATAGAGGTGACCACCCTGGTATCAATCCTGCACTGGTTCACACACGACTGAAGCATGGAGCAGCGGTATTGGCGCAGTAGTGTTAGATGACAACCCGGTGAATGCCGAAATACCCCCAAGCGCGGCTGCACAGCCATCCATCTGGCGGCGCAGTATGGGCCTGCTTCGCCTAATGCATCCCTTTCCAACGCTGATGAATCTGCTGGCAACCCTCCTCTTTGCCACCCTGGCCCTTGGGCGGTTTCCTGAATGGCGTAGCAGCATCGCGCTGATCCTGGGGATGGGTGGAGCGCAGGCCGGGATCGGGATCGTCAATGATCTGGTTGACCAGGAACTTGACCGAACAACTGGTCGCCCGAAGCCGCTAGCCAATAGCCTGGTTACCCCGCGGCAAGCCCTGAGCTTGCTAGCAGTTGTCCTGATTCTGGCGATTCTGGGGGCGGGATATTTTGGGTTGCCTTCACTCGGATTCGTACTCCTGGGAACTGGTCTCGGCTTCGCCTACAATTGCTGGCTGAAACGCACACCCTTCTCCTGGCTCCCCTATCTGCTGGCGATCCCACTTGAACCGATCTGGGTCTTTGTGGCCCTGGGCCGCTTCACTCCACTGCTACTCTGGCTCTACCCAATCGGTGGCTTGCTCCTGCTGGCACTTCATCTGGCGAATGCGTTAGCGGACTGGCACAGTGATAGCGCCGCAGGGATCACTGGTCTGGCGCAGCGGTTGGGGCGCCGCCACGCCCAGGGAATACTTTGGAGTGCGGCATTCCTCTCAGCGGCGCTCGCCACTGCTCTTGGTCTGGTCGTGCCCTATCGCTGGGAACGCTTTTGGCCGGGGCTGGCCCTCGCTGTACTCCCTGGGCTGGTTGGGGTACTACTGGTCTTGCGGCAACCTGAGCGCGATAGTGTCTATCGGACAGTCTTCGGGCTCCTCCTGCTCAGCACCCTGATCCTGGCGGTTGTCTGGTTGGCAGTAGCAATTTGACAGCAGGGAACCGCACCACATCATCTGGCATACTACTCACCGCGTCCAGTACAAAGGAAACCTGTCAGCCTTAGCCAGTAATCCCCAACACCCTGATCAGCATGATTGCCACTAATGTCATAAAGAGTAAGGAGCCAATGACCGCCGCGCCTACCCGCAGGCCAACCTGCCGGACAGTCGCCAGTTCAACACCGAAACCGAGGCCAGCCATCGCCAGGATCGTCAACCAACGTCCAACCTCGCGCAGTGGTTCAGCGATTGCGGCTGAGAGCAGGCCAGTCGAGCGGGCGGTAGCGAGCAAGAGGAACAGGGCAACGAACCAGGGGAGGTAGGTACCGATGCCTCGCCTGACGCCACTCCCCGCCCCTTCATTGCGGAAAAGGACGGCAAAGAGAACCACGACTGGCCCCAGCAGCAGGACACGCGTGAGCTTCACCAGCGTCGCGACCTGCCCGCTGAGTTGGCTGACTGGGTAGGCGGCAGCCACAACCTGCGGTACGGCGTAGACACTCATGCCAGCCAAGACACCGTACTGATAATGGTTCAGGGTGAACAGCGGGATCAGCAGGGGCAGTGCCAGCACCAGACAAACGCCGAGGACAGCGGTGAGCGCAATCGAACTCGCCACATCTTTCTTCTCAGCGCGGATCACTGGGGCAACCGCCGCAATCGCCGAGTTCCCACAGATGGCGTTGCCCACAGCGACGAGAATCGCCAGTTTCGCTGGTAACTGTAGGGCGCGCCCAATCAGGAAATTGATCATCAGTCCACCAAAGACCCCGATCAGGATCAGGACAAGGACTGCGGGGCCAGCAGCCAGCACCTGACGGAAATCAACGCTGGCCCCCAGGAACCCAACCCCCAATTCAAGCACCTGTTTCGCGGCAAACGCAGCGCCCGGAGCAAAAGGAACCGGGCGTGGCAAGATATTGCGGACGACCACGCCAAGCAGGAGCGCCAGCACCAACGCCTCGATCAGGGCGTGACCAAACAGCCGTTCCTCCAGTCCCGCCAACAGGCTTGCGACCAGGGCGATGGCGACGACAAGGCCAAGCCCCGGCATCATCCCCGCCCGCCAGCCCAATCGCTGTAGGAACTGAACCCCAGTTGAAGTCGATTCCCCGCTATGCATCCCCGCTCCAGATTCTAGCCAATCCCAGCAGAATAACCGGGCTAATCATACTCAACTACCATCAACAGTGCCTGCCAGGGCAGG
>JBDHWF010000048.1:0-25068 GCA_039810045.1 Chloroflexia bacterium | reverse complement strand
ACAGCGTAACTGCTACCATTGACAGAGCGCGATCAGGAGGAATGATGACCGATAGCTACCTCTCCGAACTGTTTGGGTTAAACGGGCGCGTTGCCTTAGTCACTGGGGCCAGTAGCGGAATCGGGCAAGCCCTGGCGATGGGGCTGGCAAAGGCTGGCGCACAAGTCGCCCTGTCAGGGCGCGACCTGACACGACTCGCCGCAACCAAACAAGCGATTATTGAGGCCGGCGGTGAGGCGGAGAGCTTTCCAGCCGAGGTGGGCGATTTTGACGCTCTAGCACCGCTGGTAACTGCAGTCGTTGAACGGTTTGGGCGCTTAGATATCTTGCTCCATGCCGCTGGGATGAATCAGCGGCAACCTGTAGAGGAAGTCGAACGCGAGACCTACGACCGCCTGATGGATGTCAACTTGCGCGCCCCATATTTCCTGACCCAGGCTGCACTGCCACAGATGATCAAGGCGGGCGGCGGCAAGGTGATCCATATCGGCTCACTCACTACCACTTGGGGGGTTGGCAACCTGTCGGTCTATGGCCTGACAAAAAGCGCCATCGGTCAACTGACCCGCACCACCGCTGTTGAATGGGCGGCCCATAATATCCAGGTAAACGCGATCTGCCCAGGCTGGATCGAAACACCGCTGACAAAACCGCTCTGGGCCGACCCACACCGCCGCGCATGGATCCTCGACCGTGTCCCTGCTAATCGCCCTGGCAAACCACACGATCTCGTTGGGATCGCTGTCTATCTTGCTTCTCCCGCCTCCGATTTTACGACTGGCCAGACATTTTACGTTGATGGCGGATTCACCGCCGGGGGGCAGTGGTAAGGCAATACCTGATACAAGCGTGGGAGGAAGCGAATGGGTGCCGCACTAAACGACGATACGATCATCTATCAATCAATCAGCGAACTTGCGGCCCAACTTGCGGCGGGTTCGCTCACCGCGGTGGCCCTGGTTGAGCGCTATCAAGCGCGCATCGCAGCATATGACCACCTCACCCGAGCGGTCGTCGAACTCAATCCCGACGCTCTGGCGCTGGCCGCCGAGTCCGACCAGGCGCGCAGCCAGGGCCAGACTCGTGGCCCACTCCATGGTATTCCGATCATCATTAAGGACAACATTGATACTGCCGACCAGATGCAGACGACCGCAGGCTCTCTCGCGTTGCTCGGTCAGCCAGCCCAGCAAAATGCTGGCGTGGTGACAAAGCTACGGGCGGCAGGGGCCATTATTCTGGGGAAGGCCAACCTCAGCGAATGGGCCAATTACCGCTCACTACGTTCATCAAGTGGCTGGAGTGGCCGAGGCCGCCAAACCCGTAATCCCTATGCCCTCGACCGCACGCCACTTGGCTCCAGTTCTGGCTCTGGCGTGGTAACTGCCGCTGGCTACGCCGCCGCCGCCCTTGGCACCGAAACGAATGGCTCCATTGTTGCGCCTGCCGCCGCCAACGGCATTGTGGGCATTAAACCGACAGTTGGCCTGACCAGCCGTGCGGGGGTGATTCCCATCGCGCATAGCCAGGACACGGTCGGCCCAATGGCCCGCACTGTCGCTGACGCCGCAATAGTCCTCACCGCCATTGCTGGCCCCGACCCGCGTGATCCAGCAACCAGTGCGAGTGCCACCCAGCAGCACGACTATACCCAATACCTTGATCGTGACGGTCTACGTGGGGCACGGATCGGCATTGCCCGCCAGCGTTATTTTGGCTACAGCGAACATACTGATCAGATTATTGAAACCGCAATCGCCCTGATGCGGCAGGCTGGGGCAATCATCGTTGACCCCGCCGACATCCCCACAGCAGAGGCGATTGCCAATCACCCACCGATCGTCCTCTCCTATGAGTTCAAAGCAGGCCTGAACGCCTATCTCGCAACCAGAACGGGGCTGTCCATCCAAACTCTCGCCGACCTGATCGCCTACAACCGCGCTCACGCTGATCAGGAGATGCCGTATTTTCAGCAAGAACTTTTCCTCGCTGCTGAGGAGAAGGGACCGCTGACCACGCCTGAATACCTGGAAGCGTTAGCGACGGGACAACGCCTCGCCCGCGCCGAAGGGATCGATGCTGCCCTCAATGCGCATCAGCTTGACGCCTTACTCGCCCCTACCGCTGCCCCCGCCTTCACGATTGACCAGCTGACAGGCGGGCGGATACTCGGTGGCTCATCAACCCCCGCCGCGCTTGCAGGCTACCCGCTGATCACGCTCCCGGCTGGCTACAGCTATGGCTTACCAGTGAATCTCACGCTGATGGGCACGGCCTATAGCGAACCAACACTGATCCGGCTGGCCTATGCCTTTGAACAACTAGCACAGATCTGGCAACCACCACGCTTCTTACCGACGCTGGATCTGCCATAGTAACCGCTTCTACAACGCTACTACAGTTGCGTGCGCCAGTGTCGCGATTTCATCGAGTCGCTGGCTATGCCACGGCTCTGGCGATCGTGAATTCGTCAGATAGGAGAAAGACACCCCTGTTTCAGGGTCAGCCCACGAATATGACGAACCGACACCACCATGCCCAAAGACGGTGGAGGCAGCGGTACTTCCCAGGCCACGAATGGTTGGGGTTGCCCCCCGCACGTGTACTCCGAGCGCCCGATGCATCGGCATCCCCATTGCTTCATCAATGCGCTCCTCGGTGTGATTGCGCGTTGCATACTGCACCGTGCGTGGGCTTAGAATCCGCACTCCGCCGAGTTCACCCAATCCCAGCAACATCTGGTAGAACGTCACCAGATCAATCGGCGTCGCATAACCACCACCACCGGGAATACCCGCCCGCCAATGGGCTGGCGTATTGGCCTCGGCAATCGCTATCTGCGTCCCATCGGCATCTGGCTGATAGATATAGGCGACCTGCTCGTGTAAGACATCTGGCACCCCAATCCACAAGTGCTGCAAGCCAAGTGGCGCGGTAATCTGCTCCCGAACGTAGGTGCGATAATCTTGCTCAGTGACGGCCTCAATCAATGCTGCCTGAGTCCAGTGTGATGCGGCACCGTGATAGACTACCTTTGATCCTGGTGCCCATTCCAGCGCGAAATTGCAGACAGCCTCACGCAGCAATGCGTGGTCATCCCACGCTTCCGGGCCAACATTTGCCGAGGGGAATCCGGCCTGATGGGTCAGCAGGTGAAAGAGTGTCACGGCATCTTTGCCGCCCTGGGCAAACTCCGGCAGATATTCAGCCACCCGATCATGCCAGCGCAACTGTCCTCGCTCAACCAACTGCCAGATCGCGCTCGATAGGACTGGCTTCGTCTGTGAGTACAGGAGCCAGAGGGTCTCCGCAGAGGCAGGCACTGCCTCCTGGCCGTCTGCCGCCTGTCGCGCAACGCCAAACTGTCGGGCGGCCACCAGCTTACCGTGACGGGCGAGGGCAACGGCTGCCCCTGGGTAGCGACCAGCGGCAATGTGGCGTTCGATTTGCAGATAGAGACGCTCCAGCGCGACGGGATCGATGCCGACACCCTCAGGGCTTACGGTTTCCATGGCTGTGGTTTCGCTTAAGTCAATCGCCATCATGCCACCTCTCTCGCTTGCTCGATCTCTTGCCGATGCCCGCTATCTTGCCACGTCTTGCTAAAATCCTCAATGATACCGATCGGAAGTTCGTATGTTCAGCAGCCAGACTTTCTGCCCAATTGAGGCCAATTCCCCCCAGACTACCTGTGCGCGTGTTAGAATTGCGTCGCTAGAAGCACGTCTGCGTGCAAGAACAGGCCAGGAGGGAGGGATCCTTCTGGCCTAGCTGGAGGGATATTTGCCGATCAATATCTCGCAGATACTCGATCTGCTCCTGGGCCTCGTCCTCATCATGTTTGTTCCTATTGGCTTCTGGCGCGGTGCATTGCGCGAATGGCTCACCCTGGCCGGAATTGCGCTTGGGCTCCTCCTCGCCACCAGTTGGAGTGAGCGTGGCGGAGCATTCCTGGCCCCTATCCTGGCCCTCGACTCCAACCTTGCCGCCTTCACTGCTGGGGCAATCTGCTTACTTGGCGCAACATTGTGCGTGGGCTATGCTGGGGGGGTTACACTCCCTTATCGACCAGATCTTTCAGGCACGAACCGCTGGCTCGGCGCACTGCTTGGGCTGGGAAATGGCATCCTGATTGTTAGTGGTTTGCTGCAACTGATGCAACGAACGCTATTTGCCAGTCATAGTGATTCATCACTGAAAACGTCAGGACTGGCGAAATTCCTAATCGAGTCAACAGGCTGGGTCTACCTCCTGCTGGTACTCTTCTTCATCGGCTGTGTCATCGCTGGCCTCTTCCGCCGCTTTATGGAAGGAACGCCACTGATGGAAGAGTACCAGCCGCTCCACCAGTTCAACCCTGCTACTACGAGAGTGGAGGAGTCAAAATCACCATCTGCAACGCCCGCAACAGATGACGACGAGGCTGGGCCACCGATCCGGCTACAACCTGCGCCCGAGACGCAATCCTCACAAAAAACAGCGGTATTGCAGATCGTACCCAAACCAACTGCTTCAGATACCAATCAACCTGCCCCCAATACTGATCCTCAACCCGCCGCGCTGCCAGAAGCCAAAACAAAAGCCGTCACCACGATTCCGCGCCGCCCAACAGCGATGGCCCCAAGCCACATCGCGCTGGTACCAGCCGCCAAATCCGAGCAGGAGACTGCTACCACAACTCCACCCGATACTGACAATACCGAGCTTCAAGCACCGCCGACAGCGGCTGTTCCGACTGTCGAAGCGCAGGCGCCTGTAGCATCCACAACAACCCCAGCGTCAACCCCAGCAGCGGATAGTGAGCAGCAGGAATCAATTTGCCCTAGTTGCCACAGCCCAACTGCACCCAATGCGCGTTTCTGTCTGGTCTGTGGACACTTGATCGGTGCAGCAGAAAAACGCCAGTTAGCAAGGCAGCTATAATTCCTGACAGGCAGGATATTCATCATCGCCAGAGCAACTTGACGAGGAATGATGGCTGAGCGCAAAGCGAAGCAGCATAATCAGATCCCAGCAGATGAGCGCAGCAAGCTGCTCCTCGCCAGCACTATATCCTTGTTCACGCCAGGGATAACGCAGGCGGTCCTCTTCCAAACGGCAGTGGAGCAAGCCGCTGCAGCCTGTGCTGGTGGAGCACTGCTCCTACCGCCCCCTGGTTCCGCCCTCACCGCCCCCCTTGCTAGCAGCTTTGCGACAGTGGAATGTCAGGCAGCCTGGCAGGCCGATGGAACAACAGTTGCCCTGCTTCAACAGGTCGCAACCCTGCCGAAGCCAGCAAACAACCAATCGGTTGCAACAACGAAGGGGCAGCCAACGTCAACCTGGCAGTGGGTAGCGGCACCGATCAACAGCAATGACCAACACCTCGCCACCCTGCTACTGGTGCATCCAGCCACGAACCTGAGCGGATTACAGTCAGCGCTGGTGCAATTCTCCTGGGCATTGGCGAGTGCGATGGCCCGATTTGCCTTTACGGCGTATCTAGGCCGCCGTGAACAGATGCTCAACTTGCTGATCGCGATCAATCAACATCTGACCCAACCGTTCAGCAATGTCGACGAAGCGATGGTGAAACTATCAGGAATAGTCGCGCAAATTGCCAGCGCGCTGGACGGCACCGCCGCACTCTTTATCACCGAAGATGAGCCACCAACTTTGCAATTACTTGATCTCTATTTCCCTGACACGGTTGCCCAGGAACAGGAGCGAATCGCCCTACAAGCAGCCTCGCTGACACCACAAGAGGGGATACTTGGCGAGATCAGCCGCAGCGGAGTTGGCCAGGCAAACCTCGCGCCCACTGATCTTCCTGCCGCCCTGGCCTCGCTCGGTGGCCGGCTGATGGTCGCATCACTGCACCATAACGGCCAATCATTGGGCATCCTGGTTGTTGGGCGCCCAACACTGGCCGAGCCATTCAATGAAACCTTGCTACATCTCGGCGAATTAGTGGCGAAACGTATCGCCAGTGCGCTAGCAAGTATGCAATCTGAACAATCCTCAACCGTTGCCTACAAACTCTTGGCCGACTCACCAGATCCATTCTTCAAACTCAGCACCAGCGGACAAGTGCTGATGGCGAACCAGGCGATGAGCAGGCTTCTTGGCTATCAACCGGCACAACTTACTGATTACCACATTGGCGACATCCTCGCCCCAGAAGAACGCGACGCTGCGCTTGAACTACTCGCCAGTACCCTCTATGACGGCAAGCCACTGGCACCGCAAGAATGGACCCTGGTTAAGGCCAATGGTGAGCGCCGGATTATTGAGGTGCGTGGGCAAGCCCTCTGTGAAATGGGTCAGCCAATAGAAATCCATTGCGTTGGCCGTGACCTGACCGCCCGTCTGGATGATAAGAATGCGCTCGCTCGCCGCAACACTGAGCTTGCCACCCTCCATAGTACTGGCCTGACTCTGGCGGAAACGCTCGAACCGGGCGCAATACAGCAGGCCCTCCACAACGCGATCCGCACGGCACTGACTTGCGATGATGTCACCATTTACAGGAATGTTGAAGGGGTAATGCAACCCGATCTCTCATTACAGGTCGCTGACACCCCCCTACCAGCGTTCCCCGCTGGGCATCGCCTGATTGATGAAAGTATCGCCGCTGGGCAGTCTGTCCTCCTTAATGATGCACCCAGCGATCCTGAGTTTGTGGCAACGACAGCGGCACCACCACAACACCTGCTGATCGTACCGCTACTTGCTGGCGGCAGCACACGCGGCTGTGTGGTCATGCGACGATTGACTGGCGAACCATTTACCCTGAATGACTTACGGTTAGTAGAGTCCATCGCCACCCCCGCTGCACTCACCTTACACAACGCTGATCTCAACGCCCAACGGAGTGACGCAACAACTGACCTACGTACGGTACTGGAAAGTATTCAGCAAGGCGTGCTGATGACCGACCGCGCGGGGCGGGTACGTTATGTCAATCAGTGCTTTGGCGAACTCTTCGCGATTGATGCCCATACCATCATTGGGTGGCATGATCGCGATGTGGCTGAACGCCTGTTAGCGCAGCAAGCCCGCGACCCCAAAAGAGCCATGGCGCGGGCCGTCTGGTTGAGTGAGCATATTGAGGAAACGGCAATTGACGAAATTGCCCTGGCGCGAAACACTGGCCGAATTCTTGAGCGTTTCACTGGCCCAATGCGCGATCCAGCAACCCAAGAGATTGTTGGTAAGATCATTCTGTACACCGATGTCACGGCTGGCCGCCAGCTCGAACGGGCCAAAGACGAGTTTCTCGCCACAGCCAGTCACGAACTGAAGACACCGATCACCACGCTCGGGGGCTATCTTGAACTGCTGGAACGACAGATCACCCAGCCGAACGGCCCCAATCCCGAACGCCTCTTGCGCTATGTTGGCATCGCCCGTGGTGAACTCGACCGTCTGCGCCGTCTAAGTGAAGATCTCCTGGAAGTCGCCCGCATTGAAGCGGGCCGCCTGACGCTCCAACTAGAAATCACTGATCTGACTCAAACAGTACGCGACACTATCGAACGGTTGGTGCGCCGACCGGGCCTGGAAGAGCGTGGGCATCGCCTGCTCCACCATACCACTGGGCCAATTATGCTGCCCCATGATCCGCTGCGGATCAGTCAGGTTATCAGTAACTTACTGGAAAATGCGCTGAAATATTCCCCAGAGGGTGGTGATGTCGTCGTCACGACCGAAAGCTACGATGGGCAAGTCCTGATCGCGGTTCGTGATTCTGGGATCGGTGTCCCAGAGAGCGAACGGGAGCAGTTGTTCTTGCCGTTCTACCGCACTACGAACGCCTCGGTTGGCAGCCCCGAAGGACTTGGCTTGGGGTTGTATATCAGTCGAGGCATCGTCGAAGGTCACGGCGGCAAGATTTGGGTTGAACCAGCGCAGAATCAGGGCACGATCTTCAAACTCCTCCTGCCAATTACGACAGAAGGCACAACGTCGCGCCCCCTGAGCAACCCTGCCCTACCACAGTAGTTAGCAGTAACTGCCAGGAGGCGACATCAGCCCAGATGAGGTTACGAGAACCGCTTTAGCGCGGGCGGCCCGGACGACCAGAAAGTTGCCCTGCTTCGGCATTAGCGGGATTCAGCAACAAGCGCCAGAATGGATCGCTGGTGTCGATTCCCCGCTTCTTCGCTTTAATCTTCTGCTTCTTCAACCGATGCTTCTCATTCACGCGACGCTTTGTCGCATTGGCAGCTGGCATACTCTTCCTTCCTCCTGCGTACCTGGGATTCTTCACTACACTGATTCGATCAATACGCCACAATAACCAGAGTATTGTACTGGTCAGCTACCAGATCTGCCACTCAACACGAGGAAATCGATCCGCAACTACCGTATCACGGTTGGCGGCAGTGATCGTTCTATGACACTGGTCGCTGTTGGTAAGGCCGTTGGTGGCTGGGCCGTTGGTCGCCAACTCAGGGCCAACACCAGCGCAAAGAGGATGATCAGGAAACCATAGAGCAGTAAATGTCCGAAGCCAAAAAGATCTGGCATGGGGCGAGGAGCAACTGGCGGAGGGATTTGCCAATCAATATCAATTGGGCCACCCTCGCCCCAATGGGTCGTGCGCTTGGTGATAGGCGGCATTGTCGCCACTGGGATATGTCGTGCCTGCGGCGTGCTTGACAGCGGCGCGGCCTGCCGTCGTTGGCGATCATATTCGCGGCGGCGGTCGTCATCACCAACTATCCGATAGGCCTGATTCACCACCCTGAGCCGTTGCTCGGCAGCCTGCCGTGCTTCCGCGCTGGCCTCCCGCAGCAGGTCTGGATGATTCGCCCGCACCAAGCGCCGATAGGCCCGCTCGATCTCCAACGCACTGGCATTAGGCTGCACCTGGAGCGTCGCGTAATGGTCAACAGGTTCCTTGCTCATTGCCACCTGTGACCCACCTTTATCAGCACTCCCGCCCGCCTCTGCACTGTCTATCCACTGATTTCGACCAACTCAGTCAGCACCCCACCGCACGAACGCGGGTGTAAAAACGCAACCTGCCAGCCATCATGCAGCCCTGGCCGTGGCACGGAGTCAATCAACGCTATCCCGGCCTCGCGGCACCGCGCCAGTGCCGCGACAATATCTGGCACTTGATAACAAAGGTGATGCACGCCAGGGCCCCGTTTCGCCAGTGTTGCCGCAATCCGCCCATCAGCAGATAACGGCGCGAAAAGTTCAAGATAACTGCCACCAACATCGATCAGGGCGGCCCGAATATCGTGGGCAGGCGCTTCGTGTGGTGCCGCATGAGCGAAACCCAATGGGCCAACATAGAGCGGCAGCGCCAGATCAAGATCGGCAACGAGGATGCCAACATGGTGTAACCGTAAGCCAGAGAGCGGAACACTCATCAAGAGATCTCACCACTATTCTTTCGGAACAATCCACCATTGCTCCCTATTTGTTAACGTCTGTTCAGGCCCAGCACCAGTAACAAACAAAATCTGCCAGTTGATTGTACAATGCTCCTTGAAGATGCGCCGCCTTTTTTTACTTGGCAGACCATTCGTAAGGAGGACCAATGACTGCAACCTGGAACACAGCCAGCCTGGTCGAACAAGATATCGCGCATATGCTCCATCCCGTCACGAATCTACATCGCCATCGGGAACAAGGCCCACTGATCTTTGCGCGGGGCGAAGGGTCTACCCTCTGGGACACCGACAACAAGCCCTACCTTGATGGCTTTGCTGGATTGTGGAACGTCAACGTTGGACATGGGCGCAGCGAGTTATCAGAAGTGGCCCAGGAGCAGATGACCCGTCTCGCTTTCCAACCAACATTCTTTGGGCTTTCCACCCCACCACCGATTGAACTCGCAACCAAACTCGCCGCAATGATCCCCGGCCCCATCAACCACTTCCAGTTCACTTCCGGCGGCGCAGAGTCAAACGAAACAGCATTGAAAATTGCCCGCTACTACTGGGCCCTGAGTGGCAAGCCCGACAAAGTCAAGATTATTTCACGCCAGATGGCCTATCATGGGATCGCCCTAGGGGCATTAGCCGCCACTGGCATGCCTGGTTACTGGCAGGATTTCGGCCCGCTTAGCCCAGGGTTCGTCCACATCAATGCTCCCCACACCTATCGTCTGGGCGAAGGGATGACCGAGGCAGAGTTCGTCGCCAAACTCGTTGAAGAACTCGAAGCAACGATTGCCCGCGAAGGCGCAGACCAGATTGCCGCCTTCATTGGGGAGCCAGTGCAAGGGGCTGGTGGCGTGGTTCCACCACCACAAAGCTACTGGACGGCGATCGCCGAAGTGCTGAAACGGCACGAAATCTTGCTGATTGCCGACGAAGTGATCACCGGCTTCGGGCGTACTGGCACAATGTTTGGAATCCAGCAGTATGGTGTCCAGCCAGATATTGTCTCACTGGCAAAAGGGATTACCTCTGGCTACGTACCGCTTGGCGCGGTCGGCGTCACCGACGAACTCTATGACCGTCTCTGCGAGCCAGATCGGCTTTTCATGCATGGCTTTACCTACTCTGGACATCCTGTGGCCTGCGCCGTAGCATTGCGGAATATCGCCATTCTCGAAGGCGAAGATTTGCCAACGAATGCAGCAGTGCGCGGCGAGCAGCTACTCGCCGGGCTGCACGATCTGAGCAATCACCCAAATATCGGCAATGTCCGGGGCAAGGGGCTGATGGCCATTGTCGAAGTGGTCGCCGACCGCGAGACCAAGGCCAGTTTCCCAGCTACAGCCGGAGTTGGCGCAAAACTTCAGGCCGCCACCCGCGCTCGTGGTCTGATTGTGCGTTGCAGCGATACAGGGATTGCGATTTCACCGCCCCTCGTTATCACCGAGCAAGAGATTGATGCGTTGGTCAACTCGATTGGGGACGCAATTAAGGAAGCGCTCGACTAACGACGCTCAGCAGATCCAACGAAAGTACGCAGGGCGCACCAGCTGGTGCGCCCTGCGTACTTTTCATCGTTACTGTGGCGGGCTGCCCATCGCCAACTGAACAGACGAGGCGTTAGTAGCGGTCGCGGTTGCCGTAGCCGCCGCCGAAACCACTGGCCTGCCGCCGCTCGGCGAAGCAGTCGGAGCAGTACACTGGCTTGTCACCGCGTGGCTGAAACGGCACCTGCGTCTCTTTACCACATTGACTACATACGGCTGGATACATCTGGCGTTGTGGCCGGTCATAACCACCGCCACCAGCATAGCCACCACCCTGCTGCGCTTTGCGTGCGCGACGACAATCTGGGCAGCGCCGCGGCTCGTTCGTCAGCCCACGCTGGGCATAGAACTCCTGCTCCCCAGCAGTCCAAATAAAGTCCTGATTGCAGTCAACGCAAGTGAGGGTTCTGTCCTGATAGCTCATTCCCTGCCTTAGATCCTTTCGGGGCTTCCCATGCTCAACGAATCCAACAAGCTCCACCCGCCAGGTCAGAACAACGGAACGAGCAGGCTACAAGGTGGGGCAGCACCTCAACTGCTACTGCGTACACGTGGACGACCAGCGTATAGCGAGTATACGGTAGCAATAGGGCTTTGTATAGCCCTGATCAGGAATTTCACGCTTGCCGCTACGTCGAGCAATACCACCGGTATCATATGCCGTGCTGTGCGCGTCGTCACGCGCTGGGTACTGCGCTAGCGTGGCCCAGGCACCACCACGCGCACTGCCCGATGGTGCACAGTGAATAACACTGGTGTTGTCCCCAGATCTTGCGCATCAACCCGCGCTGCCAGAGGGTGGGCCGTCGAGATATGTACGCGCGCCGACCGATAGGTCTCGATCTTTGGCGAGTAGCGGCGACGCCCAAAGGCGATCGCAATGAAATAGCGGAACAATTCGAGCCGAGAGAACCCACGAAAGATCCGCACATCAAACAGCCCATCATCAAGGCGGGCCGCTGGGGCCACGGTAAACCCCAGCCCAATATATGGCCCATTCGAGACAGTCGTCAGCAGGGCCCGGGTTCGCAGCGTGCGATCATCCAGCGCAATCGTCATCCGCGCTGGCGAGTAACGCAAGGCGATCCAAATACTGCGCGCAATGCCGCGCCAGTCCCCATCGTCAATCCGATTCACTTCGCGAAAGATAGCGGCATTCAGCCCAACTGAGCCAGCCTCAAAAAATATGCGGTCGCGTACCTGGCCTACATCGATCTCCCGCAATACACCGTGAGCAATCACCGCAGCAGCCCCTTCAAGATCGCGCGGGATATTTAGTGAGCGGGCGATATTCATGACGCTGCCCAGGGGCAAAATCCCCAACACTGTCGCACTACCGATCAGCGCCGTAGCAACCCGCCCAACGGTCCCATCACCACCAGCGGCAATCACCAGATCATAGCCCGTTGCCGCTGCCTCACGGGCAGCTTCTGCAGCCGTGCTAGCACTTTCCGTCAATACCAGGTCTGGGGATAGCCCTTGCTGGGCAAGAGCAGCACACGCTGCATCGATCGTGGTGCGATTGAGGAGTACGCCACCTTTGGTGCCCGCATTCGGATTGGCGATAATCCGCGCGCGGAACCAGCGCTGGTGATTCGGTATCGCTGGAACCTCATCCACAACGGTATCCGGCGTTATTGCGCCTTCAGTTTCGAGAAGAACTTCTTGCGGGCTTTCGCGGCTTTCGGCGCCACAACCGCCATGCAGTATGGTTGCCAGGGATTATTGGCGAGATAGTCCCGATGGTATTCTTCAGCTGGATAGAACTCCGCCAGTGGTACCACCTCAGTCACAATCGGCGCAGACCACAGCTGTTCCTGTTCCAACCGCGCAATCGTTGCTTCGGCTTCTGCCTGTTGCGCTGGTGACTGATAAAAGATCACCGAACGATATTGCGTCCCAACGTCATTTCCCTGACGGTTCAGGGTGGTTGGATCATGGATAGTGAAGAAGACATCTAACAGATCAGTGTAGGTGATCACCGTTGGATCATACGTTATCTGTACCACTTCAGCATGGCCCGTCGTACCGCTGCACACCGCCTCATACGTGGGATTTGCCACATGGCCCCCAGCATAACCAGAGAGGACAGACTCCACCCCGGCAAACTGGACATACACCGCCTCTAAGCACCAAAAGCACCCACCAGCCAGTGTCGCCTGTTCACGTTCTGCTCCAGCCATCAGTGTCTCCGTTCTGCAGCTACTGCTGCTGATCATCATCGCGCTCTGCGACGCGTACTACCACAACCTGACCAAGCTGTATGGCAGGTCAATCATGTTTCATCGACAAGTCGCTGCTGCGGCAAGAGGATGGTGAATGTTGAACCCTCACCCAGGCGACTCTCCACCGTGATCCTGCCTCCGTGTCCTTCAACGATCTGGCGCACAATATACAGCCCCAGGCCTGTCCCACCAATCTGCCGATACGGTGAGGCAACCCGCGCAAACGGCTGAAAGAGCATGATCTGATCCTCTGTAGCGATCCCTAAGCCCTGATCACGCACCTGTAGTTGACCATGACCATCAGCCGTATTCGTGACTTCAACAGCCACTTCGCCACCATTCGGCGAGTACTTAATCGCATTCGAGATCAGGTTCGTCAACACTTGATCAAGGCGGGCAGCATCCCACCGCCCCACGACTGGTTCTGGAGCAATCAACCGAAACTGATGCCGCACAGGTTGATCTGGCGCAGTACGAAAAGCCAGCAAGGTGGCATCCGCGAGTTTGGCAAGATCACAAGGCTCCTGGTCAAGATCAAGCCGCCCCTGCTGAAACCGCGAGGCATCCAATAAGTCGCTAATCAATGCGGCGAGGCGGGTGGCCTGAGTCACAATCTGGCTGGCATGATACTTCGTCCGGCTCTGATCCAGTTTCCCCTGATCGGCCTGGCGCTCCAGCAGTTGAGCGTAGCCACGAATACTGGTTACAGGAGTACGTAATTCGTGCGAAGCAATCGCCACGAATTGATCACGCAACAGTACGGCTTCTTGCGCCTGCTGATACAGTCGGGCATTATCGAGGGCCATGGCACATCGTCTGGTCAATTCCATGATCATCGGGAGATCGATCGCTTCATACCGATGCGGTTTGATGCGCACGAGCGATAACAGCCCCAGCACACGACCACGCGCCTCAAGCGGTAAGATCATCCCAGAATCTAACCCTAATTCGCGAATCAATCGGAGGTGCTCCGCATCATGGGCCAATGCCTGTAGATCAGCCTCACTCAACTCAGGGCGCAGCAGTGAACGACCGCTTTGCAATACCTGCAACAGTGGGCTATTCTCAGCCTGGCCCAAGGGATACTGTCCGATAATCTCGGTGAGGAGCGGCTCTTTTGCTGGATCAACGTGGGCAGCCGCAACCCGATTGAGGTTGCCTCCTTCATCGACCAGATCAACGGTACACCAGTCGGCTAACTGCGGCACCAACAAATGACCCAATCCAGCCAGAATCTGTTGATAATCAAGCGATACGGTGATTGTCGCGCCGACCTCGGCAAATATCTGCTGCCAGGTTTCCGCCTGCTTCTGGTCACGAATATCAACCACCGTCACTACGGCTCCAGCAATCAAGCCGTATTGCATCACTGGCGAGGAGGAGCATAACGCAGGCAGCGCATGACCATCCTTATGCCAGAATGTCTTCTCCTGCAAATGCACTGTTGCGCCAGTATGCAACACTTGGTAGAGCAAACTTTGTTCAAATGGGTAGCGTGAGCCATCAGGGTAATACGCATGAACAAGATCGTGCATATTTTTGCCCAGGCATTCGCTGGCACTATAGCCAAAGAACTGCTGCCCCACCTCGTTGATATAGGTGCAGTTGGCATCCCGATCCAGCCCAAAGACCGCCGCCCCACTCGATTCCAGCAAAGCAAGCCACTCGTGACGGGCCTGCTCAGCCTCACGCGCCGAGACTCGCGCCTCAATTTCCGCCGTTGCTAACGCGGCAAAATCCTGGAGGGTCGCAATCTCCGCCTCGCTCCACTGTCGTGGCGCAGTATCAGCCGCGCAAAACGACCCAAGTACTAAGCCGTCGTTCATCCGAATGGGAATCCCCATATAGGCAACGATCCCTAATCCAGAGACCAAGTGGATATTATGTAACTCAGGGATTTCTCGGACATCCTCGACAATCAGTTGCTGCTCATCCGCAATGACAAACTGACAGAACGATTGTGACAACGGGGTTTCGCGCTGGGCCGCAATGGCCGTAGGGAGCCCATAGGCTCCCCGCAACACTTGCCGATCATGACCAACAAACGAAATATAGGCCATTGGCAAATTCAAGGCATGCGCCGCTAATCGCGCCAGTCGTTCAAAGGATTCTTCGACAACAGGTTCAAGCAAATCGAGATAGCGCAGGGCATTTAGGCGGTCACTATTATGGAGCGCGGACATACTCTCCTCATGTGTCCAAACACAAGCCTAGTGTGACACAAAGTATAGTCGATAGCGCGCCGCCTAACTGTTCAGCAGGCTATTTTATCCCTTGCGTGTTGCCACATAATTTTCCAGATACTCTGGCACGGCAATTCCCGCAGGCAGCTTCTCGTCAGCAACCAGTGTCCCCACCTGCTGCCGCAGTGGTAAGACGCCAGCCCAAATAGGCAGGGTGTAATCTTCAGGCTCATCCTTCGGGGGGCCAGTCCGCACTTTTGCCGAGGCACTGTCAATTGGCACAGCAACCACAGTGGTCGCCTTTAGCTCTTTCCGATTTGGCACCCGCGCATCATCCCACCGTCCTGGGATCAACCGCTCAGTAAACCGCGCCAGCGCATCCAGTTTCGCCGCATCGTCAGCAATCAGTTGACCAGACCCAAAGATCACTGCCGAGCGGTAGTTGATCGAATGATTGAACGACGAACGAGCCAATACGATCCCATCAACATGCGTAACCGTAATCACCAGGCTCCCGCCAGCCCCAGCGTGGTGCATCAGCCGACTACCGACCGAACCATGCAGGAGTAAACGGTCGCCATCGCGCGCATGAAGCGTGGGAATCACGAATGGCTGTCGATCAATGACAAAGCCAACGTGGCAGATCAACGCCTCGTCAACGATCTGATAGATCGTCTCACGGTCGTAGTTGCCACGCTCTGGCATCCGTTGCACCGTATTCCGCTGTTGCCGCTCAAATGTTGTGGACATTCATACTCCTTTGATTCTCTGCTGGATCACTAACCGTCCGCCCAATAGCTACTGCCACAGTTTCGCAAAGAAGCGGCCCTCTGGCGAGGGCCACCTCTCACAAAATAAAGCAGACCACTTCACCATAAGCCTAGCGCCCAGCGGCCACATCCAGCGTTGCCCCGGTGACATACGAAGCAGCATCACTGAGCAACCAGATAATCGCTTCGGCCACTTCTTCGGCAGTCCCCGCCCGCCCCAGCGGTGTCTGTGCGCCAAGCACATTCGCCCGCTCTGGATAGCCCCCGCTGGCATGAATCTCGGTGAGAATCAAGCCTGGGCGGACACCATTGACGCGCACGCCTTCTGGTCCAAGCTCTTTCGCCAGCCCCACCGTCAAGGTATCGAGCGCGCCTTTGCTACCAGCATAATCGACATATTCGTTCGGCGAACCGAGGCGCGCCGCCGCAGATGAGACATTGACGATCACGCCTCCATTACCGCCACGGGAACGGCTCAGGCGGCGGGCGGCCTCACGCGCTGTCAGGTACGCTCCGAGGATATTGACCGCGAAAATCCGCTGCAAGCGCTCGGCACTGATCTCGGTGAGTGGGCTGGCCGGAGCAACGATCCCCGCGTTGATCACCACGCCATCCAGCGGCCCAAACTCCGCTTCGGCTGTGGCAAAGTTCGCCACAATGTCGGCCTCACTCGCCACATCACCCTGCATGGCAATCGCCCGCCCGCCCGCTGCCTCAACTGCCGCGACAGCGTTCGCCGCTGCCGCCTGATTCCCCAGATAATTGATGCCGACCGACCACCCACGTGCGCCCGCCAGGATCGCTGTGGCCCGCCCGATCCCCCGACTTGCCCCAGTGATCAAGATCGCTTTGCTCATCGTTCCTCCTGTGCAATCGCTGTTCGAGCCTATTGATCCCCAGCCGCCCACGGGCTGCGATAGCTGACATCAGTCGCCTGGAGCTTGGCCGTATACGTAACGCGCAGGATACTCGCTGTGGCTGGATAATGTTCACCACGCAGGCTAGTGAGGACCAACGGCCATTGGTTGAAGCGGGCCTGGGCAATCGCCAGCAGATCACCATGTGTCACCGCCGCCACTGCTGCCCCAGGATGTCGCCGCGCCACAAATCGACAAAACCGCTCGATCCGTTGGACGATCTCCGCAATCGTTTCGTCGTCAGGGTGTAGCTGCGGTTCGTAAAAGTTCCAATCCGTTGTATCAAGCAACGCCGTTGATCGCCCCTGCAAATGCGTGCGAATCTCCAACAAGTCGCGCCGTTGCTGCAGTGGCAACGCTTGATGCTCCTGGCGTAGCACCGCCCCCGTTTGTCGCGCCCGTAGTAAGGGACTCGTATAGATTGCAGCCAACGGGTACTGCGCCAACACCATCGCCGCCGCTTTCGCCTGCTGCTGACCACGCGCACTCAGGCCAAAGCGCGGTAGCCGACCATAAAAGATCCCTTGCGGATTATGCACTTCGCCATGACGCACAAAGAACACCTGTGCGCCAGTATGTGGTATAGCAACGGTGGGGAACATCTATCCTTCTCGCTTCACGATCATCGCCACTAGTGGTATCGTATCCTCCTACAGCCACGGCATGAATAGACAGAAAGGTTGACGGCTCTCACAATAACCAGTACGATCCTGCCCGGTACCACCCAACCCTGAATCGACGACAACGATAGTACTACGGAGGAAGCATGAGGATCGAAGCTCGACTGGAAGAATTGGGAATCACGTTGCCGCCGATGAGCCCCCCCGCTGGCACCTACGCGCAGGCCGTCCGCACTGGCAATCTTCTCTACCTCTCTGGTAAAGGCCCACGCAACGAAGATGGCTCACAGCCAGTTGGTAAAGTTGGGGCCGAGATCAGCATTGAGGAAGCGTATCAGCACGCGCGCTCAGTTGGGCTGATGCTCCTGACCGTGATGAAAGATACGCTGGGCGATCTCGACCGCGTCAAGCAGGTGGTCAAAGTCCTGGGCATGGTCAACACCACGCCAGACTTCGGGGACCAGCCAAAAGTCATTAACGGCTGCTCTGACCTCTTTGTGGAAGTCTTTGGCGATGCAGGCCGCCACGCCCGCTCCGCCGTGGGGATGAACTCGCTGCCAAGTGGGATTCCCGTAGAAATCGAAGTGATTGTCGAAGTCGAATAACACCGACTACCCTAAATGTAACGAGGGAAGCGGAGGGGCTATATAGCCCCTCCGCTGGTTATTTGCGCTGATCCACCTTCTGCCTCAGCGAAGCTGTGCCAGGATCAAGTCTGCCACTTCTGCCGGGGTGCGCTGATCAGTGGCAATGTGGGTCGCAAACGCGGCATCGGTCAGCGCTGTCGTGCAAGGCTGCAAATGTTGTAGGCGCCAATCAACAGCCTCGCCGCTCTGCTGAATTCGCGCAGTCAACGTTTCGGGCGTTGCCGTAAGCGTAAAATGGTGCAGTTGTGGTTCCCAGCGCCGCAAACCGCCAACGATCTCACGGTGATAACGGCGCTTCCAGATAGTCATTGGCATCACTATTGTGTGGCGAGTAGTCAGCCGTAAGAGGAGTGGCACCAGCACGGTCAATCGCCGCCAGAGCCACAAGTCCTGAAAATCGCTCGGACGTTTACTCCGGGGCAACGCTCGCATCAAGTATGAGCCCACTACCTCCGGGTCATAGAAGCGGCTACGCGGTAACTGGGACACCAATTGTTGAGCCGTAGAGGTTTTCCCTACGCCAAACGTGCCGTTCAGAAAGATGATCATCGCGCTATTCATCCTCAACAAAATGCAGCGTCGTCGTCAACCCATCGTAGCCCAGGGTGGTATTGGGAAAGATAGCGGTGGCGTTCGCCAGGGCCGCAGCAGGATCGCGCAACGCCGGACTGTAATGGGTCAGCCAGAGTTGCCGGGCTGCTCCATCACGAGCGATTGTCGCTGCTTCGGCAAAACTCATATGCTGTGGCTGCCACTGCTTCGGCTTCGCCTCGTCATCAGCGTACATAGCATCGGCGATCAGCAGATCAGCCTCATTGACGAACGGAGCCAGCTTTGGTGTTGGTCGGGTATCGGTCGCCAGCACCATCCGTAACCCCCGACGTGGTGGCCCCAGTACTGCTTCAGGGGCCACTAGTTGCCCACTAACTTCCACCTGTTCGCCGCGCTGTAGCCGTTTCCAGTCGCGCTGTGGCACACCAAGCGCCAGGGCGCGGTCTGGGTCAAACCTCGGCGCACGGGGGAGGTTGATGCCATACGCCAGACAGGGAATCTCGTGATCCAGGGCGAGGCAATCAAACGTCAGGTCTGGCACAGTATCAATGCTGAACTGTTCCCCACCGTGCAGTAGAACGGGATTGACGGGGAACGGCAACCGTGGCGCAAAGAGCCGCAGTGCCTGCAATACTGGTAACAATGGCTCTGGCCCGTAAATCGTCAACGGATCATCAGGGCCCTTTGCCATATGGCCCAGCGTGAGCAAAAGTCCCGGCAACCCCAAAATATGGTCAGCGTGCAGATGGGTGAGAAAAATCGCGCTGAGGTCCTTCCAGCCCCACCCTGCTTCGTGGATAGCAACCTGTGTCCCTTCGCCACAATCCAGCAATAGCAGCCGCCCGCCATACCGCACCAACGTAGAGGAGAGGCGACGCCCAGGCAGCGGCTGCATCCCTGCTGTGCCAAGCAAGCAAATATCGAGCATCTGCGCTCCCAATCAATAACCCACTTGAGTAGCACGATATTGTCAGTAGTCTACCTGAATCCCCGCTGGCCTCACCACACAATTGTTCCAGGTAGACTACAATGGGGGCCGACGCGACAGAGTAGAAGATATAGGGTACAGCTTTGGCTACAGCAACTACCGAGCGCTGGTATGACCGTAACCGTGTCCTGGTCTGGATCTGCGCCCTGACGATTGTCAATCAACTTGGCTTTGGCAGTGTTATCCCTGTATTGCCCCTCTACGCCAGCAGCTTCGGCGTACCCCAATGGGCCATCGGCCTGACCATCGCCATCTATGGTCTGGCCCGTTTTCTGATCAATATGCCTGCTGGGCAACTGGCCGACCGCATTGGGCGCCGCAATGTGCTGGCGATTGGCGGTGCAATCGTCGCACTTGGCAATCTCTTTTGTGCGCTTGCCCCAAACTACTGGGCCTTCCTGATGGCGCGATTCATCGCCGGGGCGGGAGCGGCATTTATCCTCACCGCCTCACAGATCGCGATGGCGGATATCAGCACCCCAGAGCGGCGCGGACGCATGATGGCGATTTATTCGGCAGTCTTCGCCTTTGCTGTTGGGATCGGTCCATTCCCCGGCGGCGTACTGGCCGAACATTTCGGACTCTCCGCCCCCTTCTTCACCTTTACGTGCCTGGGGCTGCTGGCCGGCGCTTTTGCCTACTTTCGTGTGCCAGAAACCCGCGGTCTACGGATTTCACACACCGCCAACCCCGATGCCGCCGTTCCAGCATTTCGCGAGCAGGCCCACCTTATTTTCTCCCAGGCCGGGTTCGTCCTGATCAGTCTGGTGAGCTTTGGGGCATTCTTTGCCCGCACTGGCGCACTCTTCAACATTGTGCCGCTGATCGGCCAGAACCGCCTCAATCTGGGCCCTGATCAGATCGGCCTGGGTTTGGCAATGATCAGCTTGATCGGGCTGGCCTTGGCCTATCCCTCTGGTTGGCTGGTTGATCGCTTTGGCCGTAAAGTGGTGATCGTCCCGGCCACCATCATCAGTGGGCTGGCGATGCTGATCTTTGCCTTCGCGCCTAGCTATGGCTGGTTTATCTTCGGATGTTTCGCCTGGAGTTGTTCTTCAGGAATCAGTGGGGCGGCCCCCGCTGCCTACGCCGCAGACATGGCCCCACCAGGGATGAATGCAGCGGCGATGAGTGCCTATCGGATGCTGGCAGATTTCGGCTATGTTGTTGGGCCACTCACCATTGGCTTTGCCGCAGATCTCTTTGGGCCGAATACTGCCCTGTATGGCACCGCGTTGGGCCTGATCGTCATCGCCAGCATCTTTGCCCTGCGTGCGCCCGAAACCCATCGGAGAACCCAACCAGCAACCGTGCCGGTTGCTACGCCTGTGTCTACCGCAGTGAAAGATCAATAACCTCCGCTAGTAACTAACCTGCCACCTCCACACTGCTGTTCCAGTGGTAAAGACAGGTCAAATCTGCTATATTTATGCGGAAAAATGGAGTATTGCCGCACCCAAATCCTGGGTGCTGGGGGTGGAAAGGATGCTAGGTCAACGATGACCGCGACAATGAAGTCATTTGCCGAATTGGGCCTCAGTGCAGAAGTTTTACGAGGCCTCAACGATCTCGGATTTGAAGAACCAACACCAGTCCAAGAACAAACAATCAGCCTCCTCTTAGCTGGAGGCGATATTACTGCCCAGGCCCAGACTGGCTCTGGCAAAACTGCGGCGTTCGGGATTCCGATGATCGAAAAGATCGATCCGCTAGACCGTCGCCCACAGGGTCTGGTGCTTTGCCCAACTCGTGAGCTGGCGATTCAGGTTGCCGATGCCATTCATGCAATCGGCAAATATCGCAATATCACGATCACCCCGATCTATGGCGGGCAGCCATACGAGCGCCAGTTTCGGGCGCTCCAACGCGGTATCCACATTGTCGTTGGCACGCCAGGGCGCATCATGGATCATATGCGCCGGGGCACAATCTCATTCGATGCCGTCAAGTTTGTGGTACTCGACGAAGCCGACGAAATGCTCGACATGGGATTTGTGGAAGATATTGAATTTATCCTTGATGCAGTGCCAGAAGAGCGCCAGACCGCGCTCTTCTCAGCCACGATTCCCCCGCGCATCGCCGCCTTATCACGCCGTTACCTGCGCGATCCCCTGCGGATCAGCGTTGATCGCGACAGCCTGACTGTCCCGAAAATCACGCAGGTCTACTATGAAGTACCAAACCACGCCAAGGTCGATGTCCTCGGGCGGATTCTCGATGTAGAAGACCCTGGGGCAGCAATCGTCTTTTGCCGCACTAAGCGCGATGTGGACGAACTGGTGCAATCGCTACAAGGGCGTGGGTACTCCGCCGAACCGATTCATGGCGATATCACCCAGCAGCAACGGGAACGGACGCTGAAACGCTTCCGTGATAAACAAACCGAAGTGTTGGTCGCCACGGATGTCGCCGCGCGCGGGTTGGATATTCCCGATGTCAGCCACGTCATTAACTATGACGTTCCCGATGATCCCGATTCCTATGTGCATCGCATTGGGCGTACTGGACGTGCAGGGCGTGAAGGTGACGCAATTACGCTGGTTGCGCCGCGTGAGCTACGGCAATTGCGCTTTATCGAACGGATTATCGGGAAGCGAATCAAGCAATTGCGCGTGCCAACGATGGCCGATGTCGAAGCCCGCCGTCGGCAGGCATTTATGGATTCGATTCTCAAGGAACTGACTGGTGATACGCTCGCCCCGTATCTGATGCTCGTTGATGAATTGGCTGAAGATTATGATCCAGTAGAGATCGCCGCCGCGGCCATTAAGATCGCCACTGGTGGCACTGGTGCCGCCGCTGCCACGCCCGAAGTCAAGCGCCGCAACGATCATGCAATGGCGGGTGATGGCGTCGGCGCAGAGCCGGGGATGACCCGCCTGTTCATCAATATCGGGCGGCAAGATGGCGTCCGTCCTGGCGATTTTGTCGGGGCAATCGCGAATGAAGCGGGCATTGCGGGAAAAGAGATCGGGGCGATTGACCTGTTTGATACCTACTCTTTTGTCGAAGTACCGCAAGCCGTCACCCACCGCGTCTTGACGGCACTCGGACGTACCACCATTCGCGGGCGCCAGGTCAATGCAGAGATTGCCCGTCTGAAATAATCACCCCAAGCAATGCAAATCAGCGGCCAGGATTATTTGTCCTGGCCGCTTTCTCTTTACGATTCGCCTATTTCGCCCAGCCAATCTTGCTTCAGTCGTCTCCCAGGCGCTGCTGACAGCCCTATGCTGCTCCAACACTTGCAGCGCAGGGTAGCGTGAACCTTCGCACAGGTGCAGCACAGCGCCGATCCGACAGCCCATCCGACCCCTGCTATACTGTGTGCCGACGCGAGGGAGGGGGGATGGCGAATCCACGAATTGTGCGGATCGCGGGCGGAACACTGGAAGGACGGCGGCCTCGCCATGCGGGGAGCAACGCTCGCCTTGGTGATCACGGCGAGATCGTCCACGTGCCACTCGTTCAGGTAACGACTGACGATGGTGCGGTCGGCTTCGGACGCAGCCGCGCCGATCGCGAGGCCCTCGCTCCGCTGCTCGGCCAGCCGTTGGCTGATGCGTTCGATCCACAGCAGGGGGTCACACCGCCCTGGCTACCATGCGAATATGCCATCTGGGATTTGATCGGCCAGCGGACGGGGCAGCCAGTCTACGCGCTCGCCGCAGCGATCAGCGGGCGTACAGCGCCAACGGTGTTCCACACGTTGACCTACGATACCTCACTTTATTTCGATGACTTGCATCTGGCAGATGACGACGAAGCGGCGGCGCTGATCGCTGCTGAGGCACGCGAGGGCTACGATCGCGGCCACCGCGCCTTCAAGATCAAGGTCGGGCGCGGCGCGCGGCATCTGCCGCTAGAGCAAGGTACCAACCGGGACATCGCAGTGGTTCGTGCTGTGCGCGCAGCAGTCGGCCCAGAGCCACCGATTATGCTCGATGCCAATAATGGCTACAATCTAAACCTCACCAAAGCAGTGCTGTACGCCACGGCAGATTACGGCGTCTTCTGGATCGAAGAGGCCTTTCACGAGGATCCGATCCTCTACGCTGCCCTCCGTGGCTGGCTCCATGCCGAGGGCCTGACAACACTCATCGCCGATGGCGAGGGCGACGCTTCGCCGCGTCTACTTGACTGGGCACGCGATGGTCTAATCGACGTTGTGCAGTACGACATCTTTTCCTACGGCTTCACGCCTTGGTTGATGACCGGACAGCAACTCGACAGTTGGGGCCGCCGCAGCGCTCCGCATCATTACGGCGCACACCTGGGCAACTATTACGCCGGGCATCTGGCAGGCGCGATCGACGGTTTCACCTTTGTGGAGTGGGATGAAGTCAACACGTCTGGTATCGACGCGCATGGCTATACGATCAACGCGGGTCAGGTGGCGATCCCCAATGCGCCTGGCTTCGGGCTGGCCCTGGATGAAGCACGCTTCGCCGAGGCCATCGCTACGGGCGGTTTCGATCTGCACCGATGAGGATCCCATCATCGTAATGGCCTGGGGTACGGTGAATGGAAGAGGAGAAGACAGATGGCAGAGCTAGTGAAACTCGCAATCGTGGGTTGTGGCGGGATGGGCCGCCGTCATTTGGCGGGTCTGGGAGAATTGGCCCGCAGTGATCATAACAATATATCTCTGGTGGCGGTTTGTGACCTGAATCGGCGTAATGCCGAAGACCTCGCCGACGAAGCAGCCGCCCTGCTAGGCCAGCGCCCCCAGGTCTTTGAGGATGCCGCCCAGATGGTGCGTGAAGTCGAAGGGCTACAGGCTGCCGATTGCACTACTGATACAGGATCACACCACCGCGCTGCTACCAGTTTGCTGAATCTGGGCTTGCATACACTCTGCGAAAAACCACTGGCGCTGACTATTCGCGGCTGCGATATGATCATTGAGGCGGCCAATCGCAACAATGTGATCCTCTCGGTTGCGGAAAACTATCGCCGTGACCCCATCAATCGGCTGGTCCGCGCCTTACTCGACGATGGTGCCATTGGTGATCGGCAGTTCATCATGGAAACTGGCGTACGCGGCAAAGACGACCTTTTCATCACTCCCTGGCGGCACCAAAAGCTCTCTGGCACCCTTACACTTGATGCGGGAGTCCACTCAGCCGATATCCTGCAATACTATTTTGGTGAGCCATTACTGGCCTATGGTCAGGTACGACTCTACGAAAAATTGCGCTACAGCAGAAATACCGCTGGGCCAGGTGGCTTCTATGAG
>JBDHWF010000047.1:0-25100 GCA_039810045.1 Chloroflexia bacterium | reverse complement strand
ATCAGGCCACTTTGCAGGGCCAAGGCAATCCCACCAGGGCGCAAAATTGGGTATGGCCCACTGGAGCCAGTCATCTTATTTGGCACGCTAATATTGCCAAGGCAATTCGGGCCAACGACGCGAATCCCTGTCCGTCGGGCAAAATCAGCGATTGCGGCCTGCCGCTCGGCACCATCAACATCTTCCTGCTTCTCGCCAAAGCCACTACTGATGATATTGACGGCACCAACCTTGGCCTTCTCGCAATCAGCTAATACATCGAGAACCAGATGATTGGGTACCACCACAATGGCCAGTTCAGCCCCGCCTGGCACATCGCTGATGGTGGGATAGGCTTTGAGGCCATGCACTTCTTCATACCGTGGGGTGATCGGAATGATCGTTCCTTCGTAACCACAGCGGATCAACCCCAGAAGGATACTTGTCGCAAAGCCCATCTTGGGTGTCGCCCCAACAATCGCAATCCGCTTCGGATGCAATAAACTCTGCATGCCGCGCTCGAACGCACCAGGGGCAAGTCTGGCATCATCTGTACTTGCGGTCATTGGTTCCGCTGAATCCATCATCCCCTCTCCCTACATACACACTGTTGTCCTGACCAACTGCGTTTTTCCAGCGGCCTGGAACAACCAGCGGGCAATTTTCTCGACGACGGCAGAGCTTGCCGATTGGGCAGGCCTCCTTAGAAATAGGTGCGTCCTAACGTCTCGGCAATACAGGCAGGCTTATCCGACCCTTCAACGTAGATCGTCGCCTGATTGGTCATCTGGACAGCGCGATCACCGATTTCTTCGACATCAAGCAACGTAGTTTCCATCCGAATGCGCTTTCCCACTGGCACTGGCGAGATGAAGCGCACTTTGTTCAGCCCATAGTTGACGCCCATCTTGCCACCCAGGTTGATCTTGACGCCCCCTTTACGCATCCCGCCAAGCATAGGTAAGAGTGAGAGGGTCAGATAGCCATGAGCAATTGTGCCACCAAAGAACGTCTTGGCTGCCCGTTCGGGGTCAACGTGAATGTACTGATGGTCGCCGGTTGCATCAGCAAACTGGTCGACACGCTCCTGAGTAATCTCTAACCAATCGGTCGTCCCCAGGCTCTGCCCGATCATTTCTTTCAGTTCGGCTACCGTAGTAATCGTTCGTTCCTCAGCCTGTCCAGTTTCAGCGCTCATCATCCACTCCTTCCAATACTGACAAGCGGCGGGTGTTTCCTACCACACCCGCCGCTTGACCAGCTGACCTAGCCTGCTACACGTCCGGCCAATACTTCTTGCAAGGCCCGCTCACGATGATAGGCAGTATCGCCATAGAGCGGTTCCAGATGCTTCGCCCGTTTCCAGTAAAGGTGGAGATCGTACTCCCAGGTATAGCCAATCCCGCCATGAATCTGGATCGCCTGGCCCGTAATCATCCGCGAGGCTTCATTCAGCGTTGATTTCGCGACTGAGGCGGCAAGTGCGGCATCTGGGGCATCAGCGTCTAACGCCCACGCAGCATAGTAGACGGCGGCAGTAGCATTCTCCGCCGCTTCGAGCATCTCGGCGAGGCGGTGCTTGATCGCCTGGAACGAGCCGATCGCCTGACCAAACTGCTCACGCACCTTCGCGTAGTCAACGCTCATTTCGAGAGCTTTACGCGATGCGCCAAGCATCTCGGCAGAGGCAGCTACCTGGGCGCGCAGCAATGTCGCGGCAACCGCTTTCCAACCTGCCCCAACCTGTCCAATGACGTTCTCTGCTGGCACAGTAACATTCTCGAAGGTGAGCGTTGCCACCTTTTCGTTCATATCAAGCGTGTCAGTGGCTTCAGCTTTCAGGCCAGCTGTCTCGCGTGGTACAGCGAATAGGGTGATCCCGTCTTCGCCATCACCACTCCCATCGCGGGCGACAACGATGATGGTATCGACTGAATTACCAAACGAGACGACGCGCTTGACCCCGTTCAGTTGATAGCCATCGCCCGATTTCTTCGCCGCGAGTTGAATTCCCCCTGGGCCCCAATCAAGTGCATCTTCCAGGAGGGCAACCGTGGCCGTCATTTCGCCCGTGGCAATGCCCGGGAGGTAACGCGCCATCGCATTCTCATCACCAGAGGCCGTAATCAGCCCGCCGGCCAGCACCACGCCGCAGAAGTATGGGCCAGGGTAGGCTACCCGCCCCATCTCTTCCATCACGATAGCCAGGTCAACATTCCCTAAGCCAGTACCGCCGTATTGCTCTGGAAAGGTCAGGCCCAGCAACCCCAGTTCAGCCATCCGCCGATAAATCTTTGGATCATACCCGAGCGGATCGTCGAACATCTTGCGGGCGTGATCTGGCCCACACTGTTCAGTCAGGAACTCTCGCGTGACATCACGGAGCATTCCCTGTTCTTCGCTAAACTCGAAATCCATCTCTTCCTCCGAATTGGGCATCCTGGCAGCTCAGTAAGACCGGGCAACCTGCCTCCAGGTTGCTCAGCACCGCTGACAACCATCGTGCTTATTTTCCAGCGGCCTGGGCCTTCAACGCCTGCCGATCTGCACGCACTTCCTTGGGTAGACCAAGCACACGCTCGCCGATGATATTCTTCTGAATCTCGTTCGAGCCAGCATAGATTGTTCCCGCGCGGGACCACACGAACTGATAGGCCCAGCTGCTGCCTTCGCCTTCTTCTTCGCTGGCGCGAGCAAGATCGGCGGGGATACCTGTCATCAATTGCCCAAATGGCCCAAGAATCTCTTGCATCAGTTCCTGCGCCCGTTTGTCCAATTCAGAGTAGTAGAGTTTGGAAATTGACGCCTCTGGCCCTGGGCGCTGCCCCTTCTCCAGTTTCGAGAGCAACCGTAAGGCGCTATAGCGCAATACTTCCACTTCGCTATAGATCTGACCAAGGCGTTGGCGCACCAGCGGATCTTCAATTGCAGGTCGCCCGTTGCGCTCCAACTTCTGGGCCACTTCCAGCAGCCGCGAAAACGTTGCTTGCAAGCGTGTGACCCGACTCAGTAGATCGCCACCGCGCTCGTACGACAGGGTGGTTTGGGCGATCTGCCAGCCGCGATTCATTTCGCCAACGACGTTATCGGCAGAAACCCGCACATTGTCGAAGAAGACTTCGCAAAACTCGGAGCTACCACTGATCTGCTTCAGCGGGCGCACTTCAACGCCGGGGCTGTGCATATTCACCAGGAAGCAGGTGATCCCCTGGTGCTTAGGGGCAGCGGGGTCAGTGCGCGCCAACAAGATTCCCCAGTCGGCAGTCATCCCGCCGCTAGTCCAAACCTTCTGACCGTTGACCACAAATTCATCGCCATCACGTTCGGCACGAGTACGCAGGCTGGCAAGGTCGGAGCCTGCATTCGGCTCGGAATACAGCTGGCACCAGAGATCTTCAGCCGACAAGATCTTCTGAATGAACTCATTCTTCTGATCTTCGGTACCGTGGTGAATAATCGTTGGGCCAACAATCCCGATCCCCAACCCATTCATCGGTGGTGGCGCACCAACTCGCGCCATTTCGGCCCCAACAATCGCCTGTTCCATTGGGCGAGCTTCCTGGCCGCCGTAGGCTTTCGGCCAGCCCATACCAATGTAACCAGCCTCATACATCTTACGATGCCAGGCTTTGCGCTCCTCCATTGTTTCGAGTTTCTTGCGTGGGCGGTTCTCATCTAACCACGCCCGCACTTTGTCACGAAAGGCACGATCCTCAGCGGTAAGTTCGAGATCCATCCGAAGCCTCCTACTTTGTGGTTACTTGTCCCACACGTGCGAACGAACAACCAACACCAATACCAAAAAATGGCTGTAGTAAAACCACGTGAACGATCACTATTGTGCCGAAACCATTGTTACGCTACCGCACTTGATCTGAGTTGTCAACGAACAGGCGGTCAGACAGACTGTCGATTCGCTCAGGCTACCTCTGGATTATTAAAGTCCAGCGAACGTAAGATACTGATGAGCGCGGACTGGCAATGCGGATCAACGTACTTACCCGCAGGACTGGCTAAAATCAGGATGCTGGCTCATCGGCAGTTTTGGCTGCAGGTAGGCGGGCAGCAACCAGTTCAGCGAGATCTTGCACCGCCACTTTGTCACTACTCTCAGTCGAGCCAATGGCGTCCTCAAACA
This sequence comes from Chloroflexia bacterium, assembly GCA_039810045.1. Lineage (GTDB taxonomy): Bacteria > Chloroflexota > Chloroflexia > Thermomicrobiales > CADCWN01 > CADCWN01. The sequence continues at coordinate 20,983 of JBDHWF010000047.1, read as the reverse complement.
TCGTGATGCAGAAGGGACAACCCGCCGCAAGGGTGTTGCTCCCAGTTTCCAACACATCTTCCAGCCGATTGTGGCTCATCTTTTTACCAACGCGCTCCTCCAGTAGGGCGCGGGCGCCACCACCACCGCAGCAGAGCGACTTATTGCGTGAACGGCGCATTTCCGTCATCTGCACACCCAAGCTACCAATCACTTCGCGTGGCTCGTCGTAGACATCATTGTAGCGTCCGAGGTAGCAGGGATCATGGAAGGTGATCGATTTCTTGTCGACCCCTGATTCCAGCTTCAGTTGACCCGACTTGATCAACTGAGAAATAAACTGGCTATGGTGAATGACCTCAAAATCACCACCAAACTGTGGATACTCGTTCTTGATCGTATTCATACAGTGCGGGCAGGCAGTGACAATCTTCTTCACGCCATAGCTTTGTAGCGTCTCGACATTGCCCTGCGCCAGTACCTGATAGAGGTACTCATTCCCTGCCCGTCGCGCCGGGTCACCAGTACAGGCTTCCTCCGTGCCCAGAATACCGAAGTTCAGCCCTGCCGATTGCAAAATCCGCGCAAGTGACTGCGCCACCCGCTGATTACGCTCGTCGAATGAGCCATAGCAGCCCACCCAATAGAGAATATCAACTGGTTCGTCAGGATGTTCGCTGAGAATCTTCAACCCTAAACCTTTGGCCCAATCAGCACGGGTACGCGCCCGCAAACCAAACGGGTTATTATTCCGCTCCAGGCTATTGAAGACTTTCGTCAGTTCAGGTGGGAAGCGCGTTTCCTCTAACACGAGGTTTCGCCGCATATCAACGATTTTCGGCACGTGCTCAATCGCCACTGGGCACGCCTCAATGCAGGCCATGCAGGTCGTGCAACTCCAGAGTTCTTCGTCCTTGATCAACCCTTCCTCACCAAGCAGTGGTGTCTCAGCAGTGATCGTGCGGGTGTCATTCGTGCGCCCAAGCATCTGCATTCCAGCGCGGGCATAGGTCGAGAGGCGAGTATCAACAATAATCTTCTTCGGATCGAGCGGCTTACCACTCAGATTGGCCGGGCAGACATTCGTGCAACGCCCGCACTCGGTACAGGCATATCCATCGAGAATATCTTTCCAGGTAAACTGCTGGACGTTGCTAACGCCAAAATGCTCTGCCTCTTCGATATTCTCGATCTTCGCTAGCGTCCCCTTTGGTTTGTCGCCACGCAGATAGACATTTACGGGACTAGTAAAAACATGAAAGTGCTTGCTGAGGGGGATGTAGAGCAATAAGCCCAACACCAGCAGAATATGGATCCAGTAGAACGCAACAAAACCAACTTTGGTGACGGTCGGTCCTAACGCCGACAATGGCCCACCAAGCACCATTCCAGCGAGTGACCAGTGGGGGTCATGGTTCCCAAAAGCTGCCGCTGCCAAACCCTCAGCAAGCAAGAGTGACGAAAGGTGCGCGCTGATCATCCCAATGATGATCCAGGCGTCGGCGAATAATGTCAGCCCACGCGGACGAATCAGCTTGCGCCGATAGGCGGCATAGGCCAGCGCGACCAGCACCACAACAGCAAGAACATCATTCAGCCCCGTGTAGAAATGAGAACTGATCAGGGGCAGGCGCAGGCCATGAATCAGACCATCAGCCAGGACCTGCACCAAAGCCAGCGTGAGAATCAGGAAGCCCCAGAAGATCAGGAAGTGGGCCACCCCAATCGCTGGTCGATCAAACATCTTTGATTGACCAAAGACCATCTTGCCCACACGGGCAACCTGGGTGCCAACCTCACCCCGGCGTACCACTGGTTGCGCGGCACGCAGTGGTAAATAGAGCCGCCACACGCGATAAGCGAAGAACGCTCCCGCAGCAAGCAACACCAGGAATAGCAGGACTTGTCCATAAATGTTGACTGTTGGAGACAATTGCGCTCCTTCCTCGCCCACCCTGATCAGAGGGCAGCCCTACGCCTAGCCCTTCTTCACCTCACCGATCAACTGCGGCAAGATCTTCAACGCATCCCCCACAATGCCCAGGTCAGCATTCTTGAAGATTGGTGCCTCTGGATCTTTGTTGATCGCAATGATCGTCTTCGACCCCTTCATACCAGCCAGATGCTGAATCGCCCCAGAAATCCCGCAGGCGATGTAGACATCAGGCTTCACGGTGACACCAGTTTGGCCAACTTGCTCCCCATACGGCCGCCAGCCAGCGTCAACGACGGCCCGCGATGCCCCAACGGCACCACCAAGCGCAGCAGCCAATTCCTCAATCAAACCAAAGTTATCGGCGTTCCCCAGGCCACGACCACCAGAGACCACCACTTTTGAATCACTCAGCACTGGGCCCTGAGCAATTTCTTCTACGGTGTCAGTCACTTTGATCGCTGTCGATGCGGCATCGATCTGCCCCGAGACTTCTTCCACGGTGCAGGTGCCGCCGTTTTCAACTGCGGTAAAGGCCTTGGGACGTACCAGCACAAACTTCGTACCAGGGGCAGTCAGTTCACAAACGGCAACAGTCGTCGCGCCCCACGGGGTCAGCACGCGGAAGCCATCGCCATCGGCCTCAAGTCCAGTGGCATTGCTGATCACTCCACAATCGAGACGAGCGGCCAGGCGCGAGGCAACATCACGGCTATCATAACTGGTGGCAAATAAGAGCAGTGCTGGTTGCCGCTCGCGAATCAGCGCAGCGAGCGTATCAACAGCGGCTGGGGCAAGATGCGTGTCATATTCTTCACGCGGATCAATCACGGCGTGTGCCGCGCCAAACTGCCCAGCAACGGTTGCCGCCGCTGCCGCATCTTTCCCAAAAAGCACAACGGTCGCCTCACCCAGTTCTGCGGCCTTGCTCATCAACTCCAGGGCGACCGGGGCAGGTCGCCCCGCCGTTATTTCACTATAGACCCAGATCGCAGCCATTCTCTTCTCACCTTTCCGCCCCACTCCTCTGTGGGCAGGGGGTCATTTCGCCCAACAACTCAGTACAGCGGACTAAATAATGCCGCGCTGTCGCAGCAATGCGGCGATCTGCGCCGCCCCAGTGCCATCGTCCTCAACAATGACCCCAGCCTGCCGCTCCTCAACTGGGCGCAATTCCAGCACTCGTTCGCGTGCGCCGCTCTCGCCAACGCTATCGGCAGCGAGGCCAAGATCATCGAGCGAATATTCTTCGACCTTCTTCCGCTTCGCCGCCATAATCCCTTTCAAGGCGGGATAGCGAGGCTCGTGCGAACCACTGGCAATGGCAACGAGTAGGGGCAATGGACACTCCACCGTTTGATACCCCAGGGCAACAACCCGCTGCCCTGTCAGAACGCCATTGGCGACTTCCAGGCTGCGAATAAAGGAGAGATGCGGGATCCCTAGTAACTCGGCGACCATCCCTGGCACCATCCCGCTGTACCCATCCGTACTCTCGGTGGCGCAGAAGATCAAGTCAAAGCCGACTTCTTTGATCGTCGCCGCCAGGGCTTTCGCTGTGCTAAGGGTGTCGGACCCCGCCAGACCATCATCAGTGATCAGCACCCCATCATCTGCCCCCATCGCCAAGGCACGACGCAAGGCATCTTCGGCATCCTCCGGTCCCATCGTCACGACCGTGACCGTGCTGTTGCCATCGTTCTCAGCCAGTTGCAGCGCCGCCTCCAAAGCGACCTCTGCGCCTGGATCCAGGACGTTCGCCACCCCATCACGCACCAGGCGCTTTGACTGCGGGTCAATTTGATAGATCACGGTATTTGGATCGGGAACTTGTTTTACGCAGACTAAGATACGCATTATCTCGCTCCACTCCTTCTGGTATTTGACCTATTCCAAAGCCCCTATACCGGTAATCTCACGCCCAATGATCATGGTGTGAATATCGTGTGTCCCCTCATACGTGTCAACAGTTTCCAGATTCAGCATATGGCGAATAACCGGGTATTCAGTGGTAATCCCATTCCCACCAAGGATCTCACGCGCGGCACGTGCCCCATTGAGCGCTACGCGCACATTGTTCCGCTTCGCCATCGAAACTTGCGGGAATGTCATCTTCTTTGCGTCTTTGAGCGTACCAAGTTGATGTGACATTAGCAAACCAAGGCTATGATCGGTGATCATTCGCACCAGTTTGTCCTGCACCAATTGCCTGCCAGCGATCGGTTTGCCAAAGGTTGTGCGGGTCGCCGCATAATCACGGGCACTGATATAGACCGCTTCCAAGGCCCCCAACGCCCCCCAGGAGATGCCATATCGCGCTTGAGTCAGGCAGCCCAACGGCGCTTTCAAACCTTTGGCTTCTGGCAAGAGCGCTTCGGCACCAACACGGCAATCTTGCAAAACAATCTCCCCGGTGATCGACGCCCGCAAACTCATCTTCGACTCGATTTTTGGCGCGCTGAAACCAGGGGTATCCGTTGGCACAATAAAGCCGCGAACCACGCCCTCATCATCTTTAGCCCAAACAATCGCAATATCGGCCACCGGGCTATTGGTGATCCACATCTTCGAGCCATTCAGGAGCCAGCCATCACCATCACGACGGGCACGGGTACGCATCGCGCCAGGGTCACTCCCCCCATCGCTCTCAGTCAGCCCAAAGCAACCGAGTAACCGCCCAGCGGCCAACTCTGGCAAGTATTGTTGACGTTGTTCTTCCGAGCCATAAGCATAAATGGGATACATCACCAATGCGCTCTGCACCGAAGAAAAGGAGCGCAGGCCACTATCGCCCCGTTCGAACTCATAATTGATCAGGCCATAGGACACGTTATCGATCCCGGCGCAGCCATACTTCTCTGGCAGGTTGGCTCCAAACAGCCCCAACGCCCCAATCTTATCTTTTAGCGATACTGGAGCCTCCTCTTGATCCCACCAGGTACGGATATTGGGGATGACTTCGGCATCAACAAACTCACGCACCGTATCACGAATCGCCCTTTGCTCTGAGGTCAGTAAAGAGTCAACGGCGAAAAAATCAAGCATCCTCGCCTCCTATCATCGGCACCAGCACGAATAACTCAGCCTACATCTTCCAGGGCAACAGCCCCAATAAAGAATGCAGGGTATACGCGATAGAAGGCGTCGTCAACTACACCCAAGCAATACCACTATGACGCGATCTGCACAAGACAGTTTATCGTACTAAGATCACTATACTAAAGATCGCCCAGCACTTCTAGCCTATCCCGCAAAAACCTCCCAAAAATCCTCACTTAGCAAGTACGTATATGATGTCCGTACATAGTTGAGAGGGTCTATCAGTTGGTCACTGATGCAGTACATATTGACAGTTCGGCGTTTCTGGGTATCCTTCCTGTGGTAGTAGATGGATATCGGTGGTAGGGGGCCTACCACCATACGTCCCAACAATTGCACAGGGGATCGCTTACCCCAACCTAAAGTAAGCGTGGTGGAGGCAGTCACAGACTGGCCTCTTTTTGTTGTTTTGCTCAGGAATCTAGCTGGCTTTGCTTCTACATCGGGCCGCACAACGCCATTTTTAGGAGAGTTATGCAGCGATCACGAATAATCCCTATCGACCATCAACCACCAATCCGCAAGGTGCTCTATCCCCTCACCGCCTTCCTGCACACGGAGTCGGCAGGCGGGATCTTGCTGATCTTCTGCGCCGTGATCGCCCTGGTCTGGGCCAACTCTCCCTGGGCCGATACCTATACCGCGCTCTGGGCGATCAAAGTAACAGTCGGCCCGCTGACAGAAAGCCTGCTGCACTGGATCAATGATGGGCTGATGGCGATCTTCTTCTTCGTGGTCGGCCTGGAAATCAAGCGCGAGGTGTTAGTGGGGGAGTTAGCTTCGCCACGGCAGGCCGCCCTACCGATCGCTGCTGCAATTGGCGGCATGGTTGTGCCTGCCCTACTCTATATTGTTATCAACGCTGGTGGGGCAGGTGGTGCGGGGTGGGGGATCCCCATGGCTACCGACATCGCCTTTTCGCTCGGTGTGCTGGCCCTGCTAGGGAGCCGTGTTCCCACCAGCCTGAAAATCTTCCTGGCTGCGCTGGCGATCGTCGATGATCTGGGTGCGGTCCTGGTTATCGCCCTCTTTTACACCACCAACATTTCGTGGACAGCCCTGAGCGTCGGTATTGGCTTGATCTGCATCTTAATCGCAGCGAATCTCCTGCGCGCGCGGCATCCGCTCCTCTATGCGCTGCTTGGCACTGGGCTCTGGATCGCCTTCCTCCAATCGGGCATTCACGCCACAATCGCCGGGGTAATCCTCGCCCTAACTATTCCCGCCCGTACCCGCGTCGATACTGGCGAATTCCTCCAACGGGCCGAAGCCGCATTACAGGAGTTTGATAATGCTGGCGACGAAGCACCAAATATCCTCACGAATGGTGGACAACAAGCTGCCCTGCGCGAATTAGCCGATCTGAGTGAAGGCGTGCAAACACCACTGCAACGCCTCGAACACGCCCTACACCCCTGGGTTGCCTTCTTGATTGTGCCGCTCTTTGCCCTCGCTAATGCTGGTGTAGCGCTCACTACAGGGTTGCGCGAGACAATCGCCGAGCCAGTGACGATCGGTGTCTTTATTGGCTTGCTCTTTGGGAAGCAGATTGGGGTCATGCTGAGTGCCTGGGTCGTGACGAAACTGGGATTCGCGGAATTGCCAGAGGGTGTGCGCTGGTCACACCTCTATGGCGTTGGTTGGTTGGCAGGCATTGGCTTTACGATGTCACTCTTTATCGGCTCACTGGCGTTTGGGGCGGGGCCGCTGCTGGATGCGGCAAAAGTGGGGATTCTCGCCGCATCGTTCATTGCCGGGATAGTGGGCTGGACGATCCTGCGGTTACTTTCCAGCAACACATGACCAACAAATGAGGGCCACGCCGCTGCATAAACAGTGGCGTGGCCCCGATGCGCGGCGATTACGCTGGAGGCAACGTCGCAACTGCGGGCCAATCGCCCTCTTGAATCAGGGCATTGAAGCGCGGTAATTCACCAGCCATCACTTCTTGCAGATGGGCAATTTGCTCATCGACTCGCGCTGACACATCAGCGAATACGGCGCGGGCTTGACTCGTTGGCGCACCATCAGCCCCGCCGACCACACCAAGCAGCGTTGCGAGTTTGACGTTCAGCTTCGATGGCGCGGTCAGCGCATCACGCGACGACTTCCAACGAGTCTGGATCAACTCTTCCTCAATAGCCCCAAGGGCGGTCTTCAGGCCCTGGGCCGCCTCAACAATAGCGGTGCCTGCCTCCTGGCCTTCGGCGCGAGCCTGCCAAACCCCAACCTGCTCCCGAATCGTTCGCAACTGGCGAATCGCGTCGTTCGTAGTAGAGAGCTTGTCACGAATTTCCAACAGAAAGGTGAACTGCGCTTGTAACGCCTCATCGCTGGCAGTGACCCGGGGATCTTTGCGCCAGATTACCCGTTCAGTCAGTTGTCGTTCTCCCACAGTCAGCCGCACCTGATATGCTCCTGGCGGTCCCATTGGGCCAGTGACATCAGAGGAGCGATAAATCGCCCCAGGTACATTGCGGGCATCTGGATAGCGTCCATTCCAGACGAAGCGATTGAGGCCCGCCAGCACTGGCAGGTTGGGGTTCTTCGCGGGATCGCCAGGTTCTTCACCTGGCTTGCGACTGTGGAAGGTCACGATCTCCGCGCCCTGGGCATCAAGAATGGTGAGGGATACTGGCGCTGTTGGTTCCTCTCGCAGCAGGTACGAGATCACTAACCCTTCAGGTGGGTTATAGCCAGCGTCGAGGAACCGAATCTCTACTTCCCCATTTGGCCCTGGCACAGGCTGTGTGCCAATCCCGGTGGTGCCAACTGGCAGGTACCCGCGCCGTTGGGTATTCGCCTTGCCAAAGCCCCGTGTTGCCCGATAACGAATCGGCGCACCAAGGGGCAGTAGGAACGCATCAGCGGCAAGTGCCGCAGGCGTCAATGCCCGCAACGGAGCAAGATTATCCAGAATCCAGAAGCCACGACCATGGGTTCCAGCGATCAGATCGCCATCGCGTATCACGAGATCGTGGATTGGCACGACTGGCAGATTCTGGCGCAAAGACTGCCAATGCCCACCGTCATCAAACGAAACCCACAACCCTGCTTCTGTGCCAGCGTAGAGCAAGCCCCGCCGCTCTGGATCTTCCCGGATCACCCTGGCGAAATCATCGGCGGGCAAGCCAGTCACGATCTTCGTCCAGGTTTTCCCAGAATCAGCAGTTTTATAGAGATACGGCGCAAAATCATCGTGGCGGTGCCGATCAACGGCGATATAGGCAACTGCGGGATCATGCGGCGATGGCTCGACCATACTGAGCAACGACCAGGTAGGCAGATCTTTCGGGGTAACATTCTGCCAGCTCAGCCCATTATCCTGCGAGAGGTGAACAAGGCCATCGTCGGAGCCAGCCCAGAGTAACCCTTTCGTCAGCAACGATTCAGCAAAAGTAAAGATCGTGCAGTAATAGTCCATCCCATTACTATCAATCGTGATCGGGCCACCCGATGGCTCCATCATCGCGGGATCATTCCGCGTCAGGTCGGGGCTAATTACAGTCCAACTTGCCCCTTCATCAGTGGAGCGATGCACAAATTGAGAGGTGATATAGAGCACGCCAGGGTCGTGTGGGGAGAGAATGATGGGAAAGGTCCAATTGAACCGATATTTCAGATCCTTTTCGCCCCAGCCCGCCCCTTCTTCCGGCCAGGCGGCAATATTCTGCCGCTGCCCCGTCCGCCGATCAAAGCGGGTCATCGATCCGGCAAAGCTACCTGCATAGATAATATCGGGATTATCTGGGCGCACGGCGATATAGCCACTTTCACCACCGCCAACTTCGTATGTATCGACCACGGTGATCGCCTGGGTATTGGCGCGACTTGTCACACTGATGGTCGAATTATCTTGCTGTGCGCCATAGAGCCGATAGGGCGTCTGTGTATCAGTGGTCACATGGTAAAACTCAGTCGTTGGCTGATTATAGATCGTAGACCAACTGTCGCCACCATTGAAGGAAACACAGGCCCCACCATCGTTCCCTTCGACCATCCGCCGAGGGTTGGTTGGATCGATCCAGAGATCGTGATGGTCTTCGTGCGGGAAGGGCATCTGCGTAAAGTTGACACCACCATCGCTCGACCGCCAGGCGGAAAGATTCAGCACCCAGACAGTTTCTGGTTCGGTCGGGTGGGCAAAGATGTGCATGTAGTACCAGGGGCGCTGGCGTACCTCCCCACCTTCGTTGACCCGCTGCCAGGTTGCGCCCCAATCATCAGAGCGCAATACCGCCCCGGCCTTTGCTTCGACAATCGCCCAGACTCTGCCCGCGCGGGCGGGCGAGGCACTGATCCCGATGCGCCCTAACGGGCCAGCGGGCATCCCTGGTTTCTCACTCAGATCTTCCCAGGTATCGCCACCATCATTGGAGCGAAAGATCCCACTGCCTGGCCCACCACTAACCAACTCGTGGGCGCGATGTACCCCTTCCCAAAAAGCCGCGTAGAGAATCCGGGGGTTCGTCAGGTCAATTGAGAGATCGACCGCGCCAGCCTGCTCGCTGCGGAACAAGACCAAGTCCCAGGTCTTTCCACCATCGGTAGAGCGATAGACACCACGCTCGGCGTTTGGCCCATGCGCGTGACCCAGCGCCGCCACGTAGACAATATCGGGATTCGTGGGGTGAATCCGCACCTTGCCAATATTCCGGGTTTCGGTCAGCCCACAGTGCGTCCAGGTGCGACCTGCATCGACCGACTTATAGACGCCATCGCCGTGCGAGACATTGCTGCGAATCGTCGATTCACCCATCCCCACATAGATCACGTTCGGGTCAGACGACGACACCGCGATCGCTCCGACCGATGCCCGCTGAAAGAAGCCATCCGAAATATTCTGCCAGTAGGTGCCGCCATCGTCGGTTTTCCAAACACCACCGCCCGTCGTACCCATATAAAAAGTGGCAAGCTCGGTGGGATGTCCGGCCACTGCCACACAGCGGCCCCCACGTAATGGGCCAACAAAACGCCAACGCATTGCCTGGAGTGCGTTTGCTGGCACCGTGGTCAATTGCTCGTCAGCCATCTTCCGCTCCATACTTCATCATGCATTACTACCTTGACGCATACTACACGAGATTCACTTTCCGTAGTACGATACTGCCTCTGATAGTAGCGTGAAAGGGGTAACTTGGTGGCTACGGTTGGCGCACGACGAATCGCAGGGTTTGGGGCTTCGATCTTCAGTGAGATGAGTCGGCTGGCTGTGGCGCACGATGCCGTCAACCTTGGTCAGGGCTTCCCTGACTTCGCTGGCCCAGATTTCGTCAAAGCTGCCGCCCACGCCGCCATTGACGCCGACCTGAATCAGTACGCGATCAGCCACGGTGCGCCGCGCCTACGCCGGGCAATCGCCAACCAATGGGCGCAGCAATGGGGCCAGGAAGTCAACCCGGAAACGGAAATCACCGTGGCGTCTGGGGCCACTGAGGTGCTAGCCGATACGATGCTTGCCTTCCTCGACCCTGGCGACGAAGTGATCGTCTTTGAGCCGTTCTACGATGCCTACCTGCCAATGATCAACTTCGCAGGAGGTATCGCCAAACCTGTCACGCTCCAACCGCCCGATTGGACCTTCAGTCTGGAAGCATTGCAGGCCGCCGTTTCCCCGCGCACCCGCCTGTTGCTGTTGAATACGCCGCACAATCCCACTGGCAAAACCTTTACCCAGGAGGAGTTAGCCCAAATTGCTGCCCTTTGTATTGAGCACGATCTCATCGCAGTGACTGACGAAGCCTACTGCCAGATCGTTTATCCCGATTCAGGGGCGGTTCATATTCCGCTGGCAACCCTGCCTGGGATGTGGGAGCGTACGCTGACCGTCAATAGTACGGGCAAAACATTTAGCATGACGGGCTGGAAGATCGGCTACGCGATTGGCCCTGCTGCACTGAACGATGCCCTCCGCGCTGTCCACCAGTTTGTGACATTCGCCACCGCAACGCCGTTTCAGGAAGCCATGGCCGTAGCGATCGAACTCGCCGCCGAGAATGGCTATTACCAGCAGTTGCAAGCCGACTACACCGTCCGCCGTGATCTGTTGAAACAAGCGCTGAACGACGCTGGGCTGGAAACGTTGCCAATTGGTGGTGGCTACTTTCTGCTGGCTGATGTTGCACCACTTGGCTTCGCGGATGATGTCGCCTTCTGTCGCTACCTCACCGAGACTGTACGCGTAGCCGCAATTCCACCTTCGGCCTTTTATGCCGACCCCGCACGCGCCCCGCAACTGGCCCGATTCTGCTTTGCCAAACGCCCCGAAACCCTCGCCGCCGCTGCTGAGCGCTTAGCTGCCTTGCGCCGCTGATACGCTACACGCACAGGCGCGCAATAGTACGCCGATTCAGCCTGCGCTGATCAAGCAGCATCGCGCTTGACGGGGAGGATCTGTGACGAACCGCCAGCCATCAATACCAGGGATCAGGACAATGACGCTGAACATTGGCGGCGAGGCCGTTTTTCTACGCCTTGCCGGAGCAACAACTGGCCCAACGCTGGTCTTGTTGCATGGGCTCCCAACATCCTCCTGGCTGTGGAGGAACGTTATGGCCCAGCTTGCTGATCGCTTATCGGGCTGGCAGCTGATCGCGCCAGATCTCCCCGGATATGGGCGCTCTACCCCGCGCCGCAAAGCAGGGCCGCAACAGCTTGGCCGCTGGCTACACGCATTGCTCGATCAGCTTGGTGTGCGCGATTTTATCCTGGTTGGCCATGATCTCGGTGGCCTGATTGCCCTGACTGATGCCGTAGCGCGCAGCGGTTGCCTCAACGGCTATCGCCATCCTGCCCACCAAGGCGGCCCTCAACTGCGTAAACTGGTCTTACTGGATACAACGATCTACCCCGCCCCGATGCTGGTCGCTGGATTACTCCCGGCCATCATCCCGCCATTCGCTGAACTCTCGTTGCGCTGGCATGGGCGCGGTGGCACCAGTCGAGCCAACGACCGTCGCAGGGGATATGTCGTGGCGATGCGGCAACTACTGGCTCCTGGCACCACGATTTCTGACGCGGAATGGGCGGAATATGCTGAACCATATGGCACAGTTGCGGGATGGCAGCAAACGTACCGCTCCATACGCGCTCTCAGCAGGCAGGCCCCATTTGTGTTACGTTGCCTGCACCAGTTGCCCTGTCTCACCACGCCAACAGCGCTGATCTGGGCTGAACACGACCCATTCTTCCCGCTTGCGACCGCCTTGCGCTTGCAACGCGCTATTGGCGGAGCAACGTCAACGATGCAGGTCATTGCTGGAGCAGGGCATTTTCCGCAGGAAGATAATCCGACAGCAGTTGCGCGCCTGATCGCCGCTTTCGTCGAACCACAATCTAGGGTAAAGGAGGCTGGTTGATGCCAGAATTGGTAGCAACGCCGGACCCATTATATTTCTTCACGACTGATCCCAAGGCTGGCGCGATCCTCGACGCAAACGGCGATGGCGTACCAGATCAGGTGCGGGCGCGGCTCGTAGTGCTTGGCAACCCAACCGCTACAGAATGGTGTGCCTTACTCGATCTGGCCGCCCGGCTTGGCCTGGAAACTACCGGGTTATCGTTGCCACTCGGCAGCAGTCACGCCGAAGCATTCACCACCGATCACGCCCTGCTCGCCTTCAGCCCTGATCACTACGTTGGCGATCTCCCGCCGGCAGCACGCTGGGTAATACGTGGCGCAGCGGCGGTCAACAACCTGGTACGCGGTGGGCTTGCACCCACCCTAACAATGGCAGAACCGCAAATCGTCCCAGGCACCACATTTGATCTCGCTGATTTCTTCAATACGAATGGCGCGCTGGCCGATACTGACCATGATCAGTTCGCCGACCAGGTACGCGTCTGCCCCGTTATCCCCGAAAACTTGCCGCTCGCGGTTGGACTGGCGTTGCTCGACCTCGCTGCCCGACTCGGTATGGAAAGTACAGGGATTACCTTTCCAATTGCCTGCACTACGGAGCAGGTTCCCGAGCACCAAATCCCCCTGACCATCAGGATCAGCGAGGAGGCATCGCCGCCTCCCAGCAGTGCTACCTGTGGCTTCACCGATGCAGCGGGTCGCACAGCACTACACATTGCTGGCGACGAGGCTGGGATAGCAGCCCTGATCAGTAATCTGGCCGCTACCTGGCCCTACCTGACCGAGTGGAATACAAACGGCTCCACGATTGCTGACCTGCTAAACAACTATACGACAACGCTGCTGGGGGAAGATCAGCGTGGGCGTGCAGCGATTCTCGCTGCTGCCCTCAACAGCCTGGAAGCGACACCCGACCAGGATATTCGTCTACTCACTACGGAGGCACCAACTATCGATGCAGCGACCACCTGGGCGAAACAACAGCACAAGACCACTATTACGGTTGCGCCCGAAGATCGCCTTGCGTTCATTGATGATTGGCAGGGCGAGTGGGAGGTTGACCGCGCCCGCCAGCTCCTCAACGCAGCCCTGCCCCAACTTCAGCCCAATGAGCCAGCCACATTGACGCTACTGGTCAGTGAACCAGCGACGATCAGAACCGCATTAGCCACCGAGATCGCTGCCTTGCCGCTCCCCGCCAATTCAACGGTGCAGGTTCTCTCGGCATTCAAACCAGGGTTATCGTGGCTGACTGAGGGAGTTATTCCCGCTTGGCAGGGACAGGTTGCGGCAAGTCGGGTGGTGGTGACGTTTCGACCGTTTGCGCCACCACCCAACCAAAAATTTCTTGACCTCGCCATTCGACCCCTGCAAGAGCTATTTCCAGGAGATAGTCTCTTGGCCGAAGCGCTGGATCTCGCGCGCGAAGCAATTACCTTTCAGGCTGACCCAACCCTACCAACAACCTATCGCGCTGTGGCCTACGACACGGATGACCAACCACTGGCTACCAGCACCTTTACTACCCGTACCACCATACGCGACTACATTGCCGGGTATCCCGGAGAAGGCCAGGTAACTGTCAGTACGGGAGCCTTGATCATCGAGCAGGTGGGGACAATTGTTGTTGATCAGCAGTTCCCCACCGACTATGAATACCTCTGGGATCATTACCAGCAAGTGGTACTACCACAACTGATCGCGGCAATTGACACGGAAACGGCGGGGAGTTTCGCACCAGAGCAGCAGCCTTTCTTCGATGCGTTGCAGATTGAAGCCTGGGTCAGTGAAGTTGACGAACCACTGGGGATTCGTGAGGAACTATGGTCGGCAGCCGAAGCACTGCACCAAGACCTCTACTTCGGCACGCTCGATGCCATCGCCGTCCACGGCGCAGCCCAGCCAGCAGCCGGTACGCTTGATGGCGGGAAAGGCGGCGGCGCACTTGATGCCCCCGGCTCGATCAGGCCATTCATCCACCTGCGCTACGGTCAGGGGCCACAGTTACGCGTTAGTTTGACGAAACGCCTGCGGCACCTCGCTACGGTGACTACCCCTGCTGACCAGCAGCCACGCCCACTCGGGGTCCTTTATTCTGGGCCACGGCCCGAAATGGTCGTGCAATCATTATCGATGCGGCACGGACAAGCAGGCTTCCAGCTTGGGTTGGCCCTGCGGCAAACTGATCATACGTTACTACCAGCCCTGCACGCATTGGCGGCATTCCCTACCAGTGAAGCCGCCGTGCCGATCCAGATCGCTGTTGCTGATCAGATCATCTCCGACACATTGCCCCTCCCCCCACCGCTGATCACCCCAGAGGCTACCCCGCCAACAACCCTGGCATTGCCGCCTACGCCACTCGAATCAGCGGAGATGCAACCACTGCTGGCCCAACTCGCCGCCCTCCCTGGCGTCGCAGTGCGCGTGGTTGCTCGCTCGTTTGAGGGTCGCCCGCTACCCGCAATCGAACTCTCACCGCCCCTGCCGAATCAACTCTGGTCGCGTCCAAAGTCCAGCCTCTACAAGGCCACACTGCTGATCGTCGCCCGCCACCACGCCAACGAGCCTGCCTCTACCCACGCCGCCCTTGACCTGGCCTGGCGCTACGCCACTGAGCCGGCCCGTCAGGCAGTCCGCAACCGCGTGAATATCGTGATTCTGCCAATGGAAAACCCTGATGGGGCCGCGCTCCATGCAGCCATGCGTCGGGAACATCCAACCTGGAAGCATCACGCTGCCCGGTACAATGCCGTAGGCCGAGAGTTTGGCCGTGATTATTTTGCCCCTGCAGTGCCGTGGGGCGAAGCGAACGCCCGCCCGCGCCTCTGGCGTGAGTGGTTACCCGATGTCGTTGTTGATAACCACGGCGTCCCATCACACGAGTGGAACCAGCATTTTAACGGCTTTGGTTCGCCACCACGGTTTGGGATCTCCTACTGGCTCGTGTCAGCGATCATCTATGGGATCCTGCGCTATCCCCCAATGAGTCAGGCCCATGCCGATTTTGCCCATGCCGTGCGCGACCAGATCACCAACGCTGTCGCCACCGATGCAGAAATTCATGCTGGCAATCTGACCTTGCGGGCGATCTACGACGCTTGGGGCCACCGTTGGCTCCCCCAAACGTTCCCAGCAACGTATCATCGCGATATGCTCTGGTATTTCGGGCCACAAACGACTGGCCCCCTCCGTCCCCATCTGCCAACGAACTACGATCACGTCACCGTGGCTGATCTTGTCACCGAAGTTCCTGATGAGACCGCCCAGGGCGAGTATCTGACCCTGATGGCCCGCGCTCAGTTGATCGCCAACGAAGCCCTACTTACCTTACTGGCGACTTGCCAACCAACTGTCTCGCACCAGGTTACAGCCACGCCTACTGGCTGGCACCTCCAACTGCGCCGACCGCGGCCTTTAACGCTTGCCGCAGCGAGTGGAACGCAATAGTGGGATATGACGTAGATAGCAGTACGCTGATTCAGGATGGCGACACGCAGCGTGGTTAGCGGAGAAAGAACCCATGGATCGCTGGATCGCCCGTGATGCCCGCCCACAATTGCAAACGTTGCTGATCGCCGTTGCGGTCAGCATTGTCCTGAGTTTTATTCCCTTCGCCGATTGGCTTACCTATCCATTTCGGATCTTCGTGACGTTCATTCACGAAGGGGGTCACGCCGTCGCGACCCTGCTGACTGGCGGCTGGGTCCAGCGTCTAGCCGTATCGCCCGATGGCAGTGGGTTAGTCTATTCCGCCAGTAGTAGCTTCCTCGCCCAACTCTTTGTTTCCAGCGCGGGCTATCTGGGGGCGATTTTCTTTGGGGCCTTGCTACTCTACCTGATTCGACACTCCGTGAATGTGCACACAGTTTTCTACGGCATCGGCGGCTATATCCTCGCGCTGACGATCTTCTTTGGGCTTTCTAGTCTCTTTACGGTGATTGCAGGGATCGCGCTGGGGGTGGCGCTGATCGCCGTTGGGCGCTATGCCGCACCAGCGTTCGCCCGCTTTCTGCTCGCTTTCCTGGCGGTGCAATGCGTTGTTGGCGCGATCTTTGACCTCCGCACGCTGATCACGCTCTCTGCCCCGTTCAGCCATGGGCCACAAACTGACGCCGCCAATATGGCAGCGATGACAGGGCTACCTGCGTTTATCTGGGCGATCCTCTGGGCTCTGTTGGGGTTAGCGGTTCTGTTCTTCGCGCTCCGCAGCTATATCACCAGCAACGCAACGATCATGGAACCACCATTACGCTCTCGCCGCTACGCACGACTCCGCCCCTGACCACGCACTACGGCAGCCTAATCGCGCCAGCGCGTATACTTATCAATGTGAAAACAGACACACTACTGACTGCACGAAAGAATATTGCGCAGGCCGATCAACTGATCAGCCCCATTCCCGACTGCACGGCAGCAACGGCCCCTTTTGGCATCTACCTGCATATTCCGTTCTGCGTCCGCAAATGCCGCTACTGCGATTTTGTGACCTATGCTGGTCGCAGCAACCTGATTCCCGATTATGTCAATGCTTTGGTTGGTGAGATCGAGGCAGCACCACACCGCTGGGCAGGGCCACTCCCTGCGATCACCTCGGTATTTTGGGGTGGTGGCACACCATCGCTCTTGCCGCCTGCCGATCTGGCGACAATCCACAACGCCCTGGAGCGGGTTTTCGGCTGGCGTACTGACCGTGCCAAGACAGAGATCACGCTTGAAGCAAACCCCGAAACGGTCGATCTCGCCTACTGGCAGGCAGCCCACGAAGCGGGGATCAATCGGGTAAGCCTGGGTGTACAAAGTTTTCAACCAGCAGGATTACACGCGCTTGACCGTGATCACGATGCATCTGGGGCAATTCGCGCCCTGGAAGCTGCCCGCGCTGCGGGGATCGCGCAAGTCAGCCTTGACCTGATCTTTGGCTGGGTGGGGCAAACTGCCGCCCTCTGGCAGGCCGATCTCGATCAGGCGATCGCCCTTGCCCCAAGCCACCTCTCGCTCTATGCCCTGACCATTGAGGAGGGCAGCGCCCTTTTTGCCGATATCAGGCGTGGCCGCGTCCTGGCACCGAACGACGATGAGCAGGCCGACCGCTATGAGCAAGCCGTGAACAGCCTGACCGCGTCAGGCTATGAAGGATATGAGATCTCGAACTATGCCCAGCGCCGCGCCACAGATCCGCCAGGAATCAATCGCTCTCAGCATAATAGCCTCTACTGGCGCAATGGCGAGTACCTGGGCTTCGGGGTGGGGGCACATTCACACTTCCGTGGACAACGATTTGGCAATGGCCGGATGATTCGACAATATATTCGAGCCATTGCTGATCACACGCACGAACCCGCCTTTGTTGAGGTAATTGACCCCGCCACAGCGATGACGGAGACGATGATCCTCGGCTTGCGGCTCAAGGAGGGGGTCAACCGCGCCGCCTTCGCCGCTCGGCATCGTCGCACTCTCGACGATGCCTATGGCGCCCAACTCGCCCCGCTGATTGACGTAGGCTTACTAACTGACAATGGCACAGCTATCGCCCTCACCACTGCCGGGCGACTTCTGGCGAATGAAGTACTGCTGCGCTTTCTGGCAGAGTAGCAGACTGATCGCAGCATCGTTGCTCAGGCAGGATTCAACTGCTGCCGTGTCTCCGCCTGGGCCACAATTTTCTCCCATGAGTAGAGCATTGGCACGAGTTGAATATCCCGCCACGCCGTAACCTGATCTGCATAATGCTTGCTACCAGGATGCCCAGACGCGCCCAAAGGAACGACCCAGCCACTTTGATCCCAATCTGCCAGGTCAAAACAATACCGCGCCACTGAGGTGTTAGTCAGATTAAAGCCAACACCCTCTAGCCCCGCATACGCTGCCGCCTGCGGCGTATCGCCATCCCCGCCCATCCCTACGGCTGGCGGATTGAGCATTGCTGCCGCATCGGGAAAGGTGCCAGCCAAAGTATGCGTTGGTGCCGTTCGGTGAATGGTATCCCAGCGCCACGCCGCCATATCTGGGCCCATTTTTGCCGTCAGCCACTCCACTGCGCGCCCCAGGCTAGCAGCCAGCAACTGATCCCAAGTCTGCCCTTCAGCAAGAAATGCCTGATCATCGGCGGCAAGCAATGCCGCGACTGGCGCACGCAATCGACTACCGAGCGAGAGCATCCGCACCGCCAGTGGTTGCTCACTGATCGGGATACCACGCAGTGCCTGTAAGGTAGACTGCTCAACCAGCAGCGCAGTAGTCTGTTCGCGCCAGAGCACATAGACAGCTGGCGCAGCCAATTCCCCCGCCATCGTGCCATCCCAGGCCAGCAAGAGTTGCCGCGCGGCTTCAACCTGCGGATCGTCAATTGCTAATGAGCCAAGGCGATCATTGAATATACGACTGGGCAATGACAACCGATCAGCATGAATGGCCATCATATCGTCCACGGTGGCCCCAGCCAACTCGCCAATCCGGCGCTCAATCCGCTGTGCGCGATGTGGTGGAGCCCAATCAATCGCTACCAGATAGGGATAATCTTCAGTAACGATACGATTATTGGCGGTTACGATATAGCCAGTCGCTGCAGCATCTGCCCGTGGCAACGCTTCGAACGGAATCGGCTCACCCCATTCATACTCACCAGTCCACCCTGGCACTGGCAACCAGGCATTAGCCCGCGAGCGTTGCGGCAGATACCCACGCATTAGATATTTCGCAGTGCCCTGCCGGTCAGCAAAGAGCAGATTATTCGCGGGATCAACCCACGACCGCATTGTCGCTTCAAACTCGGCAGCATTCTGCGCCCGTAACATCGGTAAGAAGGTATTGAATCCCTGATTAGGTTGGGCAGTCGCGCTGTATCGTAGGGCCAGGGCATAGCCAGTCGCTGGATCACCAAGAATAATTGGCCCATGATGCGTTGTAGTTAGATCAATGGTGATCACCTTACCACCACGTACAGTGATCGTTTCCTGCCGTCGTTCGGCAGTACGCCACTCACCACGAAACGCATACTGCGTTGGGTCATCTGGCGCAAATTTCTCGATGAACAGATCGTGATAATCAGCCATCGCATGGGTGATACACCAGGCCACTTCGTTATTATGACCAAAGTGCGGAAACCCTGGAATCCCCGCAAACGAGTAGCCCGCCACGTCAAATTCAGGGCAAGCAAGGTGGTTCTGGTAATAGACGTTTGGTACTTCCAAAGCGCGGTGTGGATCACCAGCGAGTAGGGGCGCACCACTGGCGGTGCGGGTACCATTCAACACCCAGCTATTGCTGCCAGCCGCCCACTCCCAGCGCCCTTCCAAAATCTCAGCCAATGGCAGAGTATCAATGGCAATTGCAGGGGCGGCATACCTGCTTCCAGGCATGGTGATCACTGACCCAGCCGACTCACCCCCCTTCCGCAAGGCGACCATGACCTCTGGCCCCAGTTCTTGCATGACCCGTGCGCGCCAGAGCTTGGTACCAAACGTGCCCATCAGGACATGGCGTACCTTATAGATTGCACAGCCATCCCATGGCAGCCAGGGTTCAGGCGTAGCATCAACGAGTTGATATTCCACTGGCAAACGCTCGGTCTGGGCGATAAACGCATTGACCCCTGCGGCATAGGCATCAAAGATGACCTTGGTTTCAGCGTCAAAATTGGCGTAATCAACCTCTGCGCTGGCAGCTAACCCCAGGCGGCGCATCAGAATATCTTGGTCGATCCAGGCATCGCCCGCCCACTCAGCCCAGCGACCAGCCGCGCGGCGGCGGTCGTAGTCCATCTGCCAAAGACGATCCTGCGCGTGGGCAAAACCCTGGGCAAAAAATGCGTCAGCCAGGGTTTGAGCGCGAATATGTGGAATACCATAGTGATCACGGAAAATTTCGACTGGGCCTACCAGGCCAGCGAGTTGCATCGTACTGCTGTAGTCTGGCAAAGCATCTTCCAGGGTCGCCTGATTTACCGCCATGAATTTGCCCTTTCTCTACTTGCTCAAGCTAGCACACTATTCACCACAAGCATGATGTTCTCAGCTCATTCGGTCAGGCCTGGGTAGATAGTATGCTTTTTCAACGATTCTTAGCGGGTTGTCAACTATCCGAAAATTGCCTCAGAAAAAACCTTGACAGCACACAGCCACTGCACGTATACTGCCTCCCGTTGCCAAGGAGGGGTCAACGTGCCCCGGCTGAAGTTCTCGCACAAAGAGAGCGCAAATCCTTGACACAGCGGCGAAGATAGAGTACTATCAATGTCGTCACTGTTTGGGTCAATGCGGCCTAAGCGGTGCGGTTTCGCCTCTACGGAGGCAAACAACGATAACTTGGGGATTGCACTAGGCTCCGCTAGCGTCAGCGATGTAAACTTCGCACGCCCGGTCCCGCCGCTCGAGATGGAGCGGCGTTTGTGTCCTCAGTTATCTGGTACTTTGACAGGTGAAGTGTGGTGAGTGTCCTTCTGGGTAAACCCAGAAGTGAGATGTTGATCAAGCTGTGTCACGCGATGAGCGGACGACAGCAAACAAGAAATAACGCAAAATTGAGCAGATATGCTCTTGTCAGCGAGTTTGATCCTGGCTCAGGAACAACGCTGGCGGCGTGCCTAACGCATGCAAGTCGAGCGGGGTCTT
>JBDHWF010000046.1:0-25951 GCA_039810045.1 Chloroflexia bacterium | reverse complement strand
CAAACTATGGAAACCGAAGTCAACACCTTGAAAGAGGCGATTGAAACACGCAAAGTTGTTGAGCAAGCCAAAGGGATTCTGATGGAGAATCAGGGCCTCAAGGAAGCCGAAGCATTCCATCGTATTCGCAAAGCCAGTATGGATACACGAAAATCGATGCGAGAGATTGCCGAAGCGATTCTCCTGACGCATCAACTGGAAAAGTCACTTTAACGCTGTGCAGCATCGATAGCCCATAATGCGTGCGTTACAGTACTGGTGCATGGGCAAACCTGGGAACCTTAGCAACCAAATCATGTTTTAATCGCCCACAGTATTGGCAATCAGGATCATGCTTCTTGCCGCTCCTGAAAAGATTCAAGCGCTGGCTCGCCTGAACAACAAGCGCCCAAAAGCCTTACTCGTACCTTTACGATTATTGAGAAGCTGATACGTAGTACTCTGCTCGATCCGTTCGCTAATCGTTTCTGATGATCGCAATGTTCACTTTCCCTATTGATAGTGATTTGCAGCGAGGCAAAGGCCCTCGATACAAAAGCTGAGGAGCAAACGATGACCGCAAGCACCACCATCATGGAAGCGGCGTTGGAGCAGGGCGGGCAGACGGTCGCCGACCGGCGCTACCTGCACCAACACCCGGAACTGGGGATGCACGAAACCGCCACCGCCCAGTTCGTCGCCACCCGCTTGACCGAGTTAGGGATCCCGATGACGACTGGGGTGGCCAAGACGGGCGTGGTTGGACTCCTGGTGGGCGGGCAGCCCGGGAAGACGATCCTCTTACGGGCCGATATGGACGCCTTACCGATCGACGAGTTGAACGACGTCCCGTACAAGTCGCAGCATCCGGGGGTGATGCACGCGTGTGGCCATGATGCGCATACGGCGATGTTGCTCAGTGTGGCCGCCTTGCTCAAAACCCGGCAAGCGGCGTTGCATGGCACTGTCAAGTTCGTCTTTCAGCCATCAGAAGAGTTGCCGCCCGGTGGGGCGAAGCCAATGATTGAAGCTGGCGTCCTCGAAAACCCGCACGTTGACGCGGCCTTTGGGATTCACATTGGACAAGACCTGCCTGTGGGCACGGTTGGCGTCTGTGCTGGGCCAAACAATGCCGCATCAGATGGCTTTATCGCAACGATCAAGGGGGTGGGTGGTCACGCCGCGCGGCCCCACGGTTGTGTCGATCCAATCGTCGTGGCCGCACAAGCGATCACTGCCCTGCAAAGCCTGGTTAGTCGCGAAGTCAACCCACTCCGTCAGGCCGTCATCACCGTAGGATCGCTCCATGCTGGCACTGTCTCCAATATCATCCCCGAAGAAGCAGTTATGAAAGCGACGGTGCGCACATTTGACGAAGAAGTGCGGCAGAATCTGGCTGAGCGGATTCCCGCTCTGATCAGCGGAATAGCTACGGCGATGCGGGCCGAAGCCACAGTCCAATACCGCTTTGGCTATCCAACCCTGATCAACGAACCAGAGATGACCGACCTTGTGCGTGCCGTAGCGGAGGAGATCGTTGGTCCCGAAAACGTTATCGAACGAGAACCAGGGATGGGCGGCGAAGATATGGCCTATTTTCTGCAACAGGTGCCGGGGTGTTTCTTCCGGGTGGGGTCGCGGAATCCTGACCTGGGGTTGATTTATGGGCATCATCATCCCCGCTTCGATATTGACGACGAGCAGGCGTTGCCGATTGGCGTAGCGATGTTGACCACCGTCGCCCTACGCTTCCTCAATGGAGAAAGTTAGCTGATTGTGATCATGGCGCGGATAATGCACTATTTGATCACTGCGAGCATGGCAGTTTCTTATACGTTATATATTGCTGATGCCTAACCAGGATTTAGCGGCAATGGCTGTCGGAACATCCACCCTCTTTCAGCGCAATAGACGCACAGTCATTGGCGTTGTGCACCTTGCGGCGCTTCCTGGCGCGCCGGGGTGGGCCGGAGATTTTTCGGCAATCATTGAACGCGCCCGCGCCGATCTGCTCGCCCTCGCTGAGGGCGGGGTTGATGCGGTGATCATCGAAAACTTCGGCGATGTCCCATTCCGTGCCGGGTCAGTAGAACCCGAAACAGTGGCGGCAATGGCCCGCATTCTCAGCGAACTACGCGCACTCACAACGTTGCCATTGGGCGTCAACGTGCTGCGGAACGACGCTGCCGCAGCGCTCGCCCTGGCAACGATCTGTGCTGGCCCAAACGCCTTTATGCGCGTCAATATTCACAGTGGCGCAATGCTTACCGACCAGGGACTGATCGAAGGCCGTGCTGACCAGACCTTGCGTCGGCGCCGCGAATTGGACTCAACCGTCGCGATCCTGGCTGATGTGCAGGTCAAACACGCCACAGTGCTGGGTAATCAGCCAATCGAAGACGCTGCGCGTGATGCGGTTGAGCGTGGGTTAGCTGATGCCCTGATTCTGACTGGCTCAGGCACGGGTGAGCCAACCGATCTGGACGATCTGCGGCGGGTCCGCGCCGTGCTACCAGAGACACCGCTGCTGGTTGGTAGCGGCGTTTCGGCGGAGACCGTGCGTGAAACGTTCACCATCGCTGATGGAGCGATTATTGGCACCTATTTCAAGCATGGTGGTACAACAACCGCCAGTGTTGATATTGCGCGGGTTCGGCGCCTGATGGCAATCGTCAACGGCTAGCCATTTGCCGCGTCTGCGATCGCTTCTGGCGCAACGACAATGGGCATATCTGGTTGGATGGGCCAATCAGTTTGAAGATTAATTGGCTGCATATAGCCAAATCAGCAAGAAAGGAATCGACCGATGGAGGGACTATCAGGAATCTATGTCATCGTATCCACGCCGTTTGATCAGCGCGGGCAGATCGACGAAGCATCATTCGCCAGCCTGCTCAATGCCACTATTGCGGCGGGCGTACAAGGGATCACCATCCTGGGGGTAGCGGGCGAAGCGCCACGCCTGAGCGATGCCGAGCGCGATCAATTGATTGGCGTGGCGATGCAGACAATCGCTGGTCGGATTCCCGTCATCGTTGGCGTCTCTCACGATGGCACTGATGTCACCATTGCCCGTACCCAGGCTGCTCGCGAGGCTGGAGCTGCGGGAGTGATGATCGCGCCGCCTAATTTCAGCAAAGTGGGCAAGGGCTTGATCGAACATTATCGTCGCATTGGCGCGGAAGGGGGCTTGCCAATCGTGCTGCAAGATTATCCCCCCGTCAATGGCGTCAGTATGTCGCCGCAATTTATGGCCGAAATGGTCAACGCGGTGCCAGAAATCGTGACGATTAAGCTTGAAGATATCCCCACGGGATCGCGGATGCGGCAAACTGCCGCTGCCCTTCCAGCGGGGCGCATCACCTTCCAGGGCGGGCTCAGTGGTGTCTGGTTGCTCGATGAGTTACGGGCTGGTGCCAGCGGGGCGATGACTGGCTTCCCGTATGCCGAAATCCTGGTCGAAATCTGGGAAGCATTTAAGGCTGGCAACACTGACCATGCTGCCGCCCTCTATTATCACCATCTGCCCCTGATGCTCCTTGATGGGCAGGCTGGCGTAGGGGTGGCGGCTCGCAAAGAGATTCAGGTGCGCCGGGGGCAGATCAAGAATGCGACAGTCCGTGCGCCCGGTCTCAGCTTGGATGAGCAAGCAAAACGCGATCTCCACGCATTGATTGATACCCTGGGATTAGCAAAATACGATGCGGTACGAGCCTGACCATTTGCCGTCCTTGCTCCCGCCAAACGAACAACAGCGGTGCATGGCAGCGAAATGCGTGCCTGCTCCTTGATCAACAGCATGACTACATGGGTAGTCACGAACAATCGCAATACTATCGTCGCTAGTGAATACGAGAACCGACGAAGAAAGGAACCTCGTGGCAAAACGAAAGCGTGTTCGCCTGATTCCCCTGGGTGGGGTGGGCGAAATTGGCAAGAACTCATACCTTTTTGAGTTTGGCAACAATCTGATCCTGATCGATGCGGGGGTCAAATTCCCCGAAGAAGAACAACGTGGCGTCGATCTCGTGATCCCCGACTATACCTATCTCCGCGAACACCGCGACCAATTACGCGGTATCCTGATCACCCACGGCCACGAAGACCATATCGGTGGCCTACCATACCTGCTGCCACAAATCGCCACACCAAGTAATCCGATACCGATCTATGGCTCGGATCTCGCGCTTGGGTTTGTCGAGGCCAAACTCCGCGAACGGCGCGTGCTCGATCTGGCCGACTTTTGTCGGGTCAAACCAGGTGAACGCTACCCACTGACGCAACAAATCGATGCCGAGTTTGTGCCAGTCAGCCACTCAATTCCGGGGAGTATGGCCGTGGCGCTGCATACGCCAGAGGGGATTGTGATCGCCACTGGTGATTTCAAGTTCGACCCCACGCCAATCTCTGGGCCGCCCACCGACGAAGCTCGGCTGCGGCAACTTGGCGACGAAGGGGTGCTGCTCTTGATCTCGGATACCACCAGAATCGAAGCCAGAGGGCGTACCCCATCTGAACAGGTGGTGCGTGAAGCCCTGGAGCAAATAGTGACTGAGGCCACCGGGCGGGTGATTATTACAACCTTTGCCTCGAATATCACACGGCTCCAGCACGCGATCACCACGGCTCACAAATATGGCCGCAAAGTCGCTGCGGTAGGCCGGAGTATGGAAAATAATACGCGGGTCGCTATGGATCTGGGCTACCTTGAGGTACCCCTTGGCACCCTGATCTCCGTTGATGAGGCGGCCAAATATCCACCCAAACAAGTGCTGCTAATGATGACTGGCAGTCAAGGCGAACCAACCGCGGCGCTGAGCAGGGTAGCCGCTGGTGAGCATCGCTCGCTCCGCCTGATCCCCGGTGATACAGTGGTGCTCGCCTCATCGCCAATTCCGGGTAACGAAGAAACAGTCGCCCGGACCATCGACAACCTCTTTCGTGGTGGGGCAAATGTGATCTACAACGCCCTGATGCCGCAGATCCATGTATCGGGGCACGGTGCCCATGACGAGTTGCAATATATGCTGGAACTCACGCGCCCGCGCTATGTCCTGCCCGTTCACGGCGAGTTCCGCCATCTCCTACTCTATCAGCGGATGGCGGTAGAATGGGGCATGGAGAAAGCACGAGTGCCAATCGCCGAGATTGGCGACATCTGGCAGTTTGATGAAGGCGCGGCACGCAAGCTCGGCAGCGTCCCCTCCGGCTCAGTCTTGATCGATGGCCTGACGATTGGCAATGTCACCACCGTCGTACTCCGCGATCGGCAACATCTCTCCGAAGATGGCGTCATCTTTGCTTCGTTGGTCATCGACCGTGATACAGGGCAGATTCTCAATGGGCCAGAGATTGTCTCGCGTGGGTTCGTCCACAACGAAGATGACGGACTCCTCGATGGCGCGGCGGACGAAGTGCGGCGGGCATTACACCGCAGCAGTGGGCGTGGACGGGCCGAGTATGGTCGCCTGGTCGAACGAACAGCGCAGGTGTTGGGGGGCTACATTTATCGCAACACGCACCAGCGCCCGATGATTCTCCCAGTGGTTACTGAAGTTTAGACTGATTAGAGGAGCCGGCTGATCGATTGCTTGTCGATCAGCCGGCCTTCTTCCACGCATCATTGCGATTCCCTTGGTATACTAGGCAGGCTAACCATGCCGGATGGTCCGGCATAGTGGTTGATCGCCACAAATCGCTACCAGACCCAGCGCGGGTTGCTGATGCGATACAGATGGGAGGACGGACAGGGGATGACGAGCGGAACGCCAGCAACTGAAACGCTAAAGACAGTCGAATCAATTGACCAGATTCAAGAAGCCCTACGCAGCCGCGCCTATATTGCCGACCGTAGCCTTGGTACAGCCTTGTTCCTCGCGTTGCGCCTGGGCAAGCCCCTGCTCCTCGAAGGTGAAGCTGGTGTCGGCAAGACCGAGGTCGCCAAGACCATGGCTGATCTCCTCAATACCGAACTGATCCGCCTCCAATGCTACGAAGGGTTGGATGTCAATCACGCTGTTTACGAATGGAACTATGCCAAGCAGATGCTCGAGATTCGGATGCTCGAAGCTGAAGGCTCAGCGCGCGATCATGCCCTGCGCGAAATCTTCGGGCCAGACTTCCTGATCAAGCGTCCGCTGTTGCAAGCGGTAGAATATACCAACGAGCATCCTGGCTCGCGGCCAGTGCTCCTGATCGACGAGATTGACCGCGCAGACGAAGAGTTTGAGGCCTTCTTGCTCGAACTCCTATCCGACTTCCAGATCACTGTGCCAGAAATCGGTACGATTAAGGCCGCGCAGCCCCCCGTCGTAATCATTACCTCGAACCGCACCCGCGAACTCCACGATGCGCTGAAGCGGCGCTGCCTCTACCACTGGATCGACTACCCGACGATTGAGAAAGAGGAAGCGATTATCGCGGCGCGTCAGCCACAAGCACCCCAAACGTTGGCGCGGCAAGTCAGCCACTTCATGCACGAACTTCGCAGCGTCGATCTCTACAAGGTGCCAGGGGTTGCCGAAACGCTTGACTGGGCATCAGCCCTGGTCGCCCTCGATCAGACTGACCTGCAACAAGAGGCCGTTGATGCAACGCTGGGGGCAATCCTGAAGCACCAGGAAGATATCACCAAGGTTGGCGGTGGAATGAGCAAGCAATTGATTCAGAACGCCGTTGCTGGAGCACGTAATGACTAGTGCGCCAGAAGCTCGCGGGCGTGATCTTGAACGCGGGGCGCAACTCCTGGATCGCGTAATCGGCTTTGGGCGATACCTGCGCCTCGTTGGCGTGCCAGCCACGCTAGGCCAGACGATGGACTTTGCCAAGGCAATTCCCTCGGTTGGTTTAGGCCGCGAAGATTTCAAGCTGGCTTCGCGGGCTTTGTTTGTGACACGGAAAGAGGACGTGCCGCTCTTTGACCGGGCGTTCGACCTCTACTGGCGCTATACCACGTTCGCTGATGATGATGGCCAGTTCGACGATACCACCGATATGTCGCCTCCTGACTCGGCTATCGATGAGGAAGACGACATCCCGCCCCCACCAGGCAAAGATCGCAAGAAGGGGCAAGACGATGGGTCGGACGAAAAACGCCTGAGCGAACGCGAAGTGATGGAAGGGGAAAGCGCCGATGACGCAGACCCCGACACCATGCTGACCTATAGCGCCTCGGAATCGCTGAAAGGCAAAGATTTCGCGCAGTTCAACGCCGAAGAAATGGAACGGGCGAAACTGCTGATGCAGCGGATCGCCTGGCAGATCGCCATGCGGCGGTCACGCCGCACCGTTCACGCGTCCAAAGGTACCTATCTCGACCTGCGTCGTTCGTTGCGGGCGAATATGAAGTACGGTGGCGAGCCAGTCGAACTGGCCCGCCGCAAGCGGAAGCAGAAGCCGCGCCGCGTCGTCCTGATCTGTGACATTAGCGGCTCAATGGATCGCTATTCCCGGATCCTCTTGCAGTTCGTCCACACCGTTGAGCAAGGACTCAGCCGCGTGGAAGTCTTCGTTTTCGGCACCCGCCTCACCCGCATCACCCGCCAGCTACGTGTGCGGAATATCGACTCGGCGTTGGAACGGGTTTCACAGGAAGTGCAAGACTGGGCTGGTGGTACCCGCATCGGTGAATCGTTGCTCACGTTCAATACCCGCTGGGCGCGGCGGGTGCTGGGCCAGGGCGCGATCGTTCTGATCATCAGTGACGGCTGGGACCGTGGTGATGTTGAGGTTTTACGCCGCGAGATGGCCCGTTTGCAGCGGATGTCGTTCCGGCTGATCTGGCTCAATCCATTGCTCGGTTCACCAACCTATCAGCCACTGACCAGGGGCATTCAGGCGGCCCTGCCGTATGTTGACGATTTCCTGCCAATCCACAATCTCGATTCGCTCGAATCGCTAGCAATGTCTCTCAGTGAAGTGACCACGCGGCGGCCAGTACGCCGCCAAACACTCCATTTACCAGCAGTATTGGGCTAAGCAAGCAGAACACTACAGCACAGGCCGCGGCGATTTGTGATCGCCGCGGCCTATGCCGATTAAGGCGGGGAATAGAATCGCCCTATTCCCCCTTTCAATTAAAGAGTGGTACGCTACACAGAACAGAGCGGAAACACTGTAGGCAAACCATCAAGAACGAGAGGTGTTCCATGAAAGATATTTTATCGACAGTCGAGAGTTGGCGGGAGCGTGGCGACGATATCGCCATCGCAACCGTAGTGCAAGTCTACGGCTCTGCCCCCCGCCCGCTGGGCGCGAAACTCGCGGTTTCCTCACAGGGCGAGATGGTTGGCTCAGTTAGTGGTGGCTGTGTGGAAGGCGCAGTCTACGATGCAGCGCAGGAAGCCATCGCCTCAGGCGAGAGTAAGCTGCTGCACTTTGGCATCTCCGATGAACTTGCTTTCGAGGTTGGGCTCGCCTGCGGCGGCACGATTGAGGTCTTTGTCGAGCCGCTCAAAGACTAACCCACCAAGGGATCCAGCCAACGAGAATCCAGCGTAGGGGGAAATGATGGAGTTTTTTGATCGCCTGAAAACCTACTTACATGACGAGCGCCTGATTGCTGTGGCAACGGTGATCGCCGTGCCAGCCTCAGCCACTATCGATCTGGGGGCGAAACTGCTGATTCACCCCAACGGACAAACCGAAGGAGACTTCCCTGCTGGGGCGTTGCGCGAAACAATCACCCGTGATGCCGTCCGCGATCAATATCGCGGAGAGTCGCAACGCTATAGCTACACCAGTTCGCTGGCGGGCGGCGTACCTGATGAGACGATCGACGTGTTCATTGAGGTCTATGCTCCTTCCCCGCACCTGATTATGTTTGGCGGCGACCATATCGCTATCCCACTGATGCACTATGCGAAGGAACTTGGTTTTCGGGTGACGGTCATCGATGCTCGTTCGCGCTTTGCCAACCGCGAGCGATTCCCCGAAGCTGATGAGATTTTGGTCGCGTGGCCGGACAAAGCCTTTGCCCAACTCCAAATTGACCCGTCCTGCTATATCGCGATTCTCAGTCACGATCCCAAACTCGATGAGCCCGCTACCCGTGGGGCATTAGCAACGAATGCCCGCTATATTGGGGCGATTGGTTCACACAAGACCCACATCGATCGGCGGGCGCGCTTGGAGCGCGAAGGCTTTACCCCTGAGCAGGTAGATCGGATTCATGGCCCGATTGGCCTTGATCTTGGCGGGAAAACACCGCCCGA
The DNA here is from genome assembly GCA_039810045.1 of Chloroflexia bacterium. GTDB lineage: Bacteria > Chloroflexota > Chloroflexia > Thermomicrobiales > CADCWN01 > CADCWN01. Next base: position 16,760 of record JBDHWF010000046.1, on the reverse strand, counting down.
AATCGCGCTCGCAATCATCGCGGAAATCGTGGCGACACGCTATGATCGGCACCTGGTCCGCGCCACTACACCGCAGCCCAATAATGAGGTGAAGGCAACGCTCGAGGCGATTGAAGAAACCATTGAGGTTGCTGGTGAGTGAGGAAACTGCCACCAGCGGACCGATCATCGGCATTATTCTAGCTGCGGGGAGTTCGTCACGGTTAGGTCGTCCGAAACAACTCTTACCCCTCGGTCAGCAACCAGTGTTGGCCCATACGCTCGCCAATGCCAAGGCAAGTAAGCTAGATGGGCTGATCATTGTGCTGGGTCATCAGGCCACGGCGATTCAAGAACAGATCCTCTTTGGCGCAGCAGCGGTGGTCATTAACCCCCGATATCAGGAGGGCCAAAGTACATCGCTACGGGCGGGCCTTGCCGCAATCGCCCCCAATACCGATGCTATTGTTTTCCTCCTTGGCGATCAACCACTGATCGGCCCAGCGATCATTAATCAGCTCATCGACGTTCGCCGCGCTACGCATGCGCCGATTGTACTGCCAACGTATGCTGGGCAACGGGGGAATCCCGTACTGATTGCCCACGATTTGTTTCCTGAGCTGGCCCAAATTACCGGGGATCAAGGCGCGCGCGGAGTTATCCGCGCCCACGTTACGGAAGTGCAAGAGGTGGCGATTCCAGGCGATCCACCCACCGATGATCTTGATACGGCAGAAGATTATGAACGGCTGCAAGCGCGATTTGCGGCGTTGGCTTCCTCTCGCGACTAACCCCCATCAGCTTCCTTGCCAGACCAGGGAAGAACGCTACAGTATACTTGCCTGCAGCCAGCGCTGGTTCATTGACGATCGAGATGATAGGAAGAACATGACGCTAGCCGCGAGATCTTTGCTACGAGCGTGGCGCTAATGCCACACTACTGCGCTCACTGTGGAGCGGCGCTTGGCGAACGCGAAGTTGCCGGAAAACGTCGCCCTGCCTGTCCCCAATGTCAGACAGTCGTGTTTGAGGATCCAAAGGTTGCTGTCGCCGTGCTGCTCGAACAGGACAACAAGATCTTACTGGGCCGTCGCGCAGCAAACGCGGCATCACCTGGGCGCTGGAGTTTTCCCGCAGGGTTTGTTGATCGGGGCGAACAGGTTGAAGCCGCTGCCATCCGTGAGGTAGCCGAAGAAACGGGCCTGGAAATCCGCATTGATGGCCTGGTCGGAGTTTATTCTACACCGGGGCAGGCAGTAGTGCTGATCGCCTATGCTGGCACGGCGATTGGCGGCACACTCAGCCCAGCCGACGACCTGACAGAAGTCGCCTATTTCCCCCTGACTGCGCTACCTGCACCAGCCTTCCCGCACGACCCCCAGATTTTGGCCGATTGGCGTCGCTGGCGCACGCGTCAGGCACAAACGACAGGAGCATCGCCAGATGCATAGACGACAACTTGGCTGGGGCTTGCTTGGCCTGGGACTACTTGCCAGCAGTGGGATTCGCGCTCGCCTCACCTTTGGCCTGCTGCCCGATCGCCTGACAGTCATCTTTGATGGCTCCTGCGGCTTTTGTACCCGCTCAGCGCGACTCGTCAAAGCCCTTGATCATCAGGATCGGCTCACCATCGTACCGTTCCAGCAAGCTGGTGTACCAGCAGATTATGGCCTGACCACGGACCAATGCGAAGCTGCTGCCTGGGCGGTCACGCCAGATGGAGTCCCCTATCCCGCTGCCGCAGCCATCAATCTCACCCTCGCTACTGCGTTGCGCACGGCGGCACCGCTCTGGCTTTACGCCGTTCCTGGGCTGACTACATTTCAAGAGTTCGCGTATCGGCTGCTGGCAGCAAATCGGCACTTGCTCCCAGGCGACCAGCCATATTGCGACCAACACCCTGAAGCGTGCCAGCAACTGATAGCATCAGAGCATCGTGCATAGTACGGGTACTCTCACAGATTTTCATAGAGAAAGAGGACGTTATGTCGACGAAGAACACGATACCAACTCGCGAGCAAGTGCCAGTTGAGGAAACCTGGGATGTCAGCAAAATCTATCCCAGTGCTGAAGCCTGGGAAGCTGATACTGTCGCAGTAAAAGCGCTGCGTGATACGCTTGTGGCCCATCAGGGCCAAGCGGGCAACTCGGTTCAGGATCTGGCAACGATCCTGGACACACAGGCGGCAATGAATGAACACCTGGAACGCCTCTTTGTCTATGCGATGCTGCGCCGCGATGAGAATACTGCGGATCCCGAAGCCCTATCACGGTTCGACCGTATCTCCACTATGGCAACAGAGATTGGCCAATCAGTGGCGTTCCTCACACCAGAGATTATTGCGATCCCCCAGGAACAACTGCACGCCTGGATGCAAGATAAACTTCTGGCGCACCACCGCCAAGGCCTGGATGACCTCGACCGTAATCGCGCCCATGTGCGATCTGCCGAAATTGAAGCGTTACTCGCGGCGAGCGGCGATATTGCCCGCACTGCCAGCAGTGCTTTTACCGCGCTCGATAACGCCGATATTTCCTATGGTCCGGGAATCGACGAAAATGGCGAAGAGATCGAACTGACCAAAGCGCGCATCGGGCGGATTTTGCAAAAGCGTAACCGCACGGCCCGCAAAGAAGCACAGGAGAAACTGGCTGCAGCCTACATTGCGCATCGGCAGACGATTGCCTCGTTGCATAGTTCGTCGGTGCGCAAAGATGTCTTCTACGCCCGCGCACGCGGTCATGCCTCGGCCCGCGATGCCGCCCTCTTTGGTAACAATATCCCGCCCAGTGTCTACGATTCGCTGATCGATGCAGTCCATGATGCCTTGCCAGCGTTCAGCGATTATCTGGAGTTACGCCGCCGCGTACTCGGTGTATCGCAACTCGCACCATACGACCTGGCAGTACCATTGGCCGAAATTGACGACAAAGAAGTGACCTACCAGGAGGCCGTCACCACCACGCTGGCGGGCCTGACGCCACTTGGCCCACGCTACATCGCCGATTTACGCCAGGGGCTAGCAGGTGGCCGTTGGGTTGATGTACACGAAACGGTGAATAAGCGGGCGGGCGGCTACAACGTAGGGGCATATGGTGCGCCGCCATTTATCCTGATGAACTGGTCTGGCACGCGCCAGGATCTCTACACGCTCGCGCACGAAGCAGGCCATGCCATGCACGGCTTCTACTCCAACGCCACCCAGCCATACACCACCGCAGATTACACAATCTTCTGCGCGGAAGTCGCCTCGACGGTCAACGAAACCTTGCTGACCTGGCACCTGCTTGACCACGCCAGCAGCGACCAGGAACGCTTCGCGATCCTTGGGCAATTCCTCGACGATGTACGCGGTACATTGATCTCGCAAACGATGTACGCCGAGTTTGAACGCTGGACTCATGCCCAGATCGAAGCGGGCGCAGCCCTCACCGCCGAGAGCCTCTCGGATGAATGGGGACGACTCTATGCTCTCTATCATCCCACCGTTGAACTGACTGAAGCGGCAAAGATTGGTTGGGCCAGGATTCCCCACTTCTATCGCGGCTTCTACGTTTTCCAATATGCTACCGGGCTTTCGGCGGCAATTGCCCTCGCCGCCCAGATCCGCGCCGAAGGCCAGCCAGCCGTTGATCGGTATCTCCAGTTCCTGGCGAGTGGTGGTTCTGACTACTCGATTGCGCTGCTCCAACGCGCCGGCGTGGACATGACGACCCCAGAACCAGTTCGCGCGGCCCTGGCGGAGTTTGCGACGCGGACCACTGAGGCTACCGCATTGTTCGAAGCTGGGGCTATCAAACCCCACACTGAGGAATAATCGCTCTGGCTAGCGCGGCTGGCGCAAGAGCTGTTCAATAACGACCATACTTTCGCGGGCATCAAGGCCCAAAAATTGACCCGGTACGCGTGACCGCAGTTGCGGGGAAGCATTGAATGGCGCGCCACCAAAGGCAACCACTGGTCGTGGCTCAGGCAGTTTATTCAGTTCTACCGCCGCAGCAATCAACGTGTGCGCAGTATGGATATTGGTGGCTGACAGGCAAACAACCGCTGGTTCTAGCTGCGCACAGGTGAGTAACAGCGAATCCAGCGGCAGATTGGCGCCCAGGTAGACAACACGCCAACCATGACGCGCCAGAAAAACGGAGAGGGTCAAAATACCAAGTTCGTGCAACTCCTCTGGCGCACAGGCCGCCACAATCAGACCACGAGTCGCAGTCGCGCTATAGACCTGGAACAGCATTGCCAGCCGCCGTAGAATGAAGTTGGCGGCGAAATGCTCATGCGCCACAGTGGCATTATGATCATGCCACCGATTGCCAATCTCGTGTAGCAAGGGGGCAAAAACTTCTAAACAGACCACTTCAACGGCATAAAGGGCGACCGCCTCTTCCACAATTTTCGTTGCACTAGTTTCATCAAAAGCGAGCAACGCCGTCAAGAGATCCGCCATCACCTGTTCGGGTGTACGTGGTTCAGCATAGGTATTGGGCAACGCGCCCTGTAACGCGGTAGGGTCAAGCGATTGAAATTGTCGCACTGCCTGACTAATCGTTAGGCCAGCACTGGTACGCTCACGTAACCATCGAATGGTGGCGATATCGTATTCAGAATAAAGGCGCCGCTTTGTTTCCGTCCGTTGGGGCATCGGCAGCCCATAACGCCGTTCCCAGGCCCGAACGGTGTCAGCAGGAACACCTGTTTGTTGCACTACTGCTTTGATGTTGTAAACCGGCTCAGTATTCAGCTGCTCGATCCGTCGATCAACCACCAAAAAGTTCCTTTGCATTACGGACGTGTTTCACAAAAAGCGCGTCCAAACTCAAAATTTACAGCGAAATGGGGAGCGAACTACGTGCGGGTAGGCAGGTGCTAATCGTTACAGATTACTGGTTCATCAACAAACCTTTTATCAGACTGGTGAAAGGCATCTACTTTACGCGCCATTGGTGATACCAGCCGCGCTGTGCCAGCTGGAAACTGATTGGCAACGCGCAAATAACGCGCTTCATCCCCTTCAATAAAGAGCTTGTGCATGATCATCAGGTCGTGATCTGGCACCCACCGCGTTGGCACCACACAAAGCCGCAATGTAGCAATCCCGTGATCAAAAACGTCAACCAGCCCTTGCGGATAAGGAATCCGATAACTGCGACCAGGAATTGTTGGGCTAGACACCTCCAAATATCCACGCTGCATCATGCGCTCATATTCGTCAGGATGCAGCAACTGGCGCAAGAGTTGGTTCGCCCGATCTTCCGCTGCTAACCGATCGGCAGCGGTCAGGTTTTCAGCAGCACCAAAGCACTGGGCCAACCAACGAGGCTGATGGACAATCAGCCACAATCCACCAGCGGCAAGCAGCGCCAGCCCCAGAAGTACCGTTTCACTCAGGCTGAGCCCCACCGCTCAGCCTCCTGCCACACGCGGCACCATAATGATCTCCGCGGCAGTAGGATCGAACCGCTCGAGCCGCTCTGCCGTGCGGCCAGCCTGTACGCGAAAAGCAGTAGCGCCGCGCGCCCGTTCGGTAGCAAAGATGCGCTCTGCTTCCTGCACGGCAGCCTCAGCCTCACGATCACCATTGGCTGCCCGCTCAGCATCCCAAGAAATCGCCGAGTCACCCCAATGTGAGAGAACGCGCAACACACTCACCAAACGCCTCCTGGAACCGTATCAGCGCTGGCCCACACAGGTTATAGTCCAAAACCTTGTGTAGTGATAGGGCGAGCCAGTGCGTCAGCCAGCGACGATAACCGCAAACCTTTATATTGACTATAAATCATATTGGATTGGAGAAGTCAAGCGCTTCCGCTAGCCCTTTTACCCCAATAGGTAGAGGAAAAATGGCGGGCGGTTTGTGCTATGCAAGATTTTCGTCGGCATTTCGTTTCAGTTTTGCAGTAGCTGGTTGCTGCGCCCAGCAGCGGAAGCGCTGGGCCGATACCGCCATCTTCACAATCGGGCGACCGATCTGTTGACAAAGCATCATCAGCAAGATATGCTACAGATCGGCTTACTTTCACGCAGAAAGAAACAAAGATGGTGGGCAGTCCAGGCCTCAGTACCGGCTCACCCCAATTAATTACGCGGATGAATGCGGCGGCGGTGGTGAACCTTGTGCGCCGCGAAGGGCCAATCTCGCGGGTCGATATCGCCCGCGAATTAGGGCTCAGTGCGGCCACAATCTCCCGCTTAATTGGCGAACTCCTTGAGGCCCAGATCGTCATTGAGTCAGATCTGGGCGCGTCCCGTGGTGGGCGGCGGCCAGTGCTGCTTACCTATAACCCTCGCGCTGCCTTGCTGGTTGGCGTGGATGTTGGCGGTACCAAAATCACCGGCGCGCTCAGCGATCTTGACGGCCATCTTGTTGCCAAAGTGGTCGTGCCAACCTGGCCGGAAGATGGGTCGGCACAGGGAATCGATGCCGTCTACAAGGTCATCGAGACCCTCCTTGCGACCCAGGCAGAGTTAGGTGTCCCAGTGCGCGGGATTGGCATTGGTGTCCCTGGCGTGTCTCGCCATCAGGAAGGCGTGGTGGTCTGGTCGCCGGGGTTGCGATGGCGGGAACTGCCCCTGGCTACGTTGATCCAGGAGCGCTTCACCCTCCCCACCTTTCTTGATAACGATGTGAATCTGGCAACCTTCGGCGAATATTGGCGTGGGGCTGGGCAGGAGATCGATCAACTGGTCGGGATCTTCATTGGCACCGGGATCGGCGCAGGGATCATTCTCCAGGGGCAGATTTTGCGTGGCGCCAACGAAGCGGCTGGCGAGGTTGGCTACTTTCTCCTTGATCGCCGTACGCTAAATAATACCTATCCGGGGTTCGGGGCATTTGAGAGTGCTGTTGCTGGCCCAGGCATTGCCAAACGCGCCCGCATTGCCCTGGAACAGGCGGAAACCCCAAGTTGCCTGCGGGGTACAGCAACGCCAACCTCACGTGCAGTACTGGCCGCTGCTGCTGCTGGTGACCCGCTAGCAACCAGGATGCTGACCGAAACGCTCGATGATCTGGCCCTGGCGATTGGCAATATCGCCTGTGTCCTCAATCCCCAGCGCCTGATTCTTGGCGGCGCGGTTGGGCTGGCCCTGGCCCCCTGGTACAGCGCATTAAGCGACCGCATCACGGGGCGGATTCCGCACCTGCCAGAGATTGTCGGCGCAGCCCTGGGGATTGATGCTGGCCTCTATGGCGCAATCGCCTTAGCGCACGAACGAACCAACGCCGAGGCAATCTTGCTATCAAACTAAGCAGAAAGCCTATCAGCACGTAAACAGGTTATTCGAAGAATACGAGGGAGTGGCGGATGTTTCAGGACTTACATATCATCGACTTTCATGCACATTTCCCAATTCGGGGTGATGTATCCCAGGGTGGACGACGCACCCGCGAACCACGGCCAGGGGAGGAAGGCGCGGCGCGCGAAGCCCATCGTAAAGAACAGTTACGCCAGTATCAGGCGCAGTGGCGGATGGCGTTCGACTTCCCAGAGCCCGAGACGGAGCCACGCTCAACCGAAGAACAGGCGCAACGTTGGGCCGCAGAACTTGATAAATATGGAATCGACAAGATCGGTTTCGTCACTGGCCGCGATAACGACGAACTCGCCCGCGCGGTGTCCCTCTACCCTGATAAGTTCTATGGGATGGCCCATCACGATATTACGCGTCCTGATGCTGCCGAGGAGCTTGAGCGCGCAGTGACGCAACTGGGGCTAAAGGCGTTGAAGCAACTCGCCCCAGCGATGCCGATCTCGATCAATGACCGCAGCCTCTACCCCGTTTGGGAAGTCTGCGAAAAGCACAGTATCCCCGCCCTGATCCACTTCGGGATGCTGGGGGCAGCGGGTGGTGTTTCATACCACCCGAATATCAGCCCCGCGGTACTTGAACCAGTGGCGCGCGACTTCCCAACAGTCGAGTTTGTCATCCCCCACTTCGGGATCCAACACGTCACCGACCTGTTATTCCTCTGCTGGTCCTGCCCCAATGTCTACGTTGATACCAGTGGTTCAAACCAGTGGGTACGCTGGATGCCCTACAACCTGACCCTCGATGATCTTTTTCGCAAGTTCTTCGAGACGATCGGCCCAGAGCGGATTATCTTCGGCAGTGACTCCAGTTGGTTCCCGCGTGGCTTTGCGATCCGTTACCTCCAAGATCAATTGCGTATCTGTCGTTTCATGAATATGACGCATGAACAACTCCAACTCATCTTCGGCGGTAATGCCGCCCGGATCCTGGGAATCCCTTTCAACACAGGCGGCACACCCGCAAACGGGGAGTAAACGATAATCGTGGATAGGGCAAAACGAAGGAGGCATGAGCAATGAGCGAGCAACATTCTCATCAGTTCAGTCGGCGAACCTTACTCCGACGTTCCGCTATTGGCGTAGCCAGTCTGGCAGTGCTGCCCCTGCTGGCAGCCTGTGGTGGAACCGAGGCAACAACAGCGCCAACCGTCGCCGCAGGCGGCGGAAGTAGTACCAGTCCAGCGGGCAGCACGGCCCCAAGCACGGCGCCAGCCAGCGCAGCGCCCTCAACAGCAGCGAGCACTGCCCCAGCAGCGAGCGCCAGTGTGGCCAGCAGCCCAGCAGCCAGTGGTAGCCCCGCTGCGGGTAGCAGCAGCGGGTCAGAATCATTTACCTCGGCCTTACAGGTCAAGGGCGATGTTGAGATTGAGTACTGGCAATATCAGTTCGACTCAAAAGTCGAGTTGGTGAATCAACTGATTCCCGAATTCCAGAAGGCGAACCCGAAGATCAAAGTCAAGCACGTCAATTTCCCCTACGACGATTTCCGCCAGAAGTTTGCGGCAGCGATCCAGGCAGGCGAAGGGCCAGACGTAATCAACGTCTACTACGGTTGGCTGCCCGCCTATGTCCAGCAGAAAGTACTCGTGCCACTGCCCGAAGATGCGTTCAAGGCGGCAGATATCGAAAGCGCCTTCTTCCCAATGGTCAAGACCGCGGCCTTCAGCGGCAAATACTATGCGCTGCCAACTGCCGTCCGTACCCTGGCCCTGTTCTATAACCAGGATCTGCTCACTGCGGCAAACAAAAAAGTGCCCACTACCTGGGATGAGTTTGTCGATGTCGCCAAAGCCACGACCAAGAAAACGGGCGATAAGATGGAGATTGAAGGCTGCACCTACGATCCCGGTGGGCAGGGGCATCAGTGGTGGCGCGAATGCCTCAACCGCCAAAACGGCTTACTGCCAATGAGCGACGACCACAAAAAACTCGCCTGGTCAGATCCCAAAGGCGTTGAAGCATTCACCTGGTATATGGACCTGATCAAGAAGCATAAGGTTTGCGAAAACGGCTTCGATACTGATGGCGCAACAGCCTTCCAGAAAGGTCATGCAGCGCTCCACATTGATGGTTCATTCCGCATTAGCACCTATACGAAGAACGCCCCAGATCTGAAATATGGGATTGCGCCGCTGCCAATGCGTACTGCCAAAGCGAGCTATGCCTCGTACTGGTGCAACGCCATCACCCGCAAGGCGAAAGATGATAAGGTGATTGCCGCCGCGAAGTTCATCGATTATCTCGCCTCGGCAGATGTAATGCGCCAATGGACGCCAAAGGTTGGTGAATTGCCAGCTCGGGCCGCCCTCACCAAAGAAGAAGCCTTCACCAAAGATCCGAAGTTGGCCGCGTTCATCGAGCAGATGCCCAACGCCTACGCCACCTTCTTCGTTGACGAAACAGCCGACCGCAAAGCGGTAATGGATGCGATGGACTCAGTGCTGCTCAACGATGCCGATCCAAAAGTGGCGGTGCAGGAAGCACAACAAAAAGTTCAGCAATTGCTGGATGACTACTGGGCCAGTGTCAAGTAACGATAGGCAATACGTGCTGGTCGGCAGGAGCGGAGCAATCCCTCCTGTCGACCCCTTCCACCGCCTGAGCAGTGCGATGAGAAAGGGTTCGAGATGCGGCTTTCATTTGAGCAGCGGCGTTGGATCTGGGCCTATACTTTCCTGGCCCTTCCCTTACTCTTCTTCCTGATCATTCGTATTGCCCCCACCCTGTACGCCTTCAACGTTAGCCTCCACGATTGGGATCCGCTGGCCCTTGAACGCCCATTTGTGGGGGCAAAGAATTTTCAGCGAATCTGGACCGATAAAGTCTTCTGGCAAGCCTTGAAGAATACCTGGCTGTATGTCTTTGCCACCGTGCCACTCAGCCTGGTGCTGAGCCTTGCCCTCGCGATGGGCTTGCAACGCCTGACCCGTTTCGTGGGCCTCTACCGCCTGCTCTATTTCGTGCCGTATATCACATCGCTCGTCGCCGTCAGTTGGGTGTGGCGCTGGCTCTATGCCTCCAATGGCGTCTTCAATGAACTGCTCCGCAACATTGGGCTTGGCCCGCAGAAGTTTCTTCTCAGCCCGGATCAAGCGCTCCTATCAATCGTCGCGATGACGATCTGGCAGGGGCTGGGATTTCAGATCATCATCTTTCTCGCTGGATTAGAAGGGATCCCCGAGATTTATTATGAAGCGGCCAAGCTCGATGGCGCGAGCGAGTGGCAACGATTCCGGCATATTACCTTACCACTGCTCAACCCGACGATTGTCTTCCTGACCATTGTGGGAGTAATTAGCTCACTGCAAGTCTTCACCCAGATTCGCAATATGTCTTCGCAGGGACAAGGCGGCCCACTGAATAGCACCATTAGCCTCGTACTCTATGTCTATCGGCTGGCCTTCGATAGCCTGCCATCGAAGATGGGCTATGCCTCAGCAATCACAGTCATTCTCTTCGCCATGATTTTGGTGATTACGATTATCCAACTAAAGGTGCTAACGAGGCGCTATGAGTACTAAACCAGCGGCAACAATCCTGCCCCAAGCCACCAGCGAGCGCACCACGATGCAGCAGCACGAACGCGACTGGCGTAAATCCAGTGCGCGGATCTTGCTCTATGTCATCTTGCTGATTGGCGGGCTAGCGATGATCTTCCCCTTTATCTGGATGGTGATCTCCTCGCTCAAACACGCCAAAGATGTCTATGATCTCTCCCTGATTCCGCAAAATCCAACGCTGGAGAATTACCGCACAGTCTTTGCCAGGACGCAGTTTCTCCGCTGGTTTGGGAATAGCCTGCTGATCGCCGGAATTACTACCGCGAGTGTCGCATTCTTCGACTCGCTGGCGGGCTACACCTTAGCGAAGTTTCGCTTTCCTGGGCAACAAGTAATCTTCATCATGATCCTCAGCACCTTGATGGTACCGACAGAGATGCTGGTGATCCCCTGGTATCTGATGTCGATCAACCTGCATTGGTCGAATAATTACTGGGGAATCATGTTCCCAGGCGTGATGAGTGCCTTTGGGGTGTTCCTGATGCGGCAGTTCTTTGATAGCGTACCAAACGAATTACTCGATGCCGCCCGGATTGATGGCGTATCAGAGTTTGGGTTATTCTGGAGGATTGCGCTACCGTTGGTCAAACCTGCCCTGGCTGCGCTCTGTATCTTTACCTTCCTCGGTAACTGGAATGCCTTCCTCTGGCCGCTGATCGTCACCCGCACCGCCGAAATGCGCACCTTACCAGTGGGCATCGCCTTCTTCTCCAGCGAAGCAGGCAGCGCCTATGAGTTGATTATGACCGCTGCGGCACTTGCCACAATCCCCGTCCTGATTGTCTTTGCCATTTTCCAACGCCAGATCATCAAGGGGATCACCCTGACGGGGATTAAGTAACCACCGTACAGGGGAGAAGGGACATCACCGATGACCACGCCTGAGCAACCGCTCAAATTTCCACACCCAGCCTACGCCACACATATCTTGCAACCTGCCTTCAATGAGGCCAAAAAACTTCTATTCCAGCCAATGCTGGCGGCGAATGCCGCACACCTGATTATGCTGGCGGAAACTGGGATTATCGCGGCAACTGATGCGGGCAAAGTCCTGGCGGCAATGGAGCGGATCGCCGCGAAGGGTGCCGACGCTTACACCTATACGCCAGAGATCGAAGACCTCTTTTTTATCATTGAAGGTGAACTGATCGCTGATGCTGGTGCCGAAGCGGGCGGCAACCTCCAGATCGCCCGGTCGCGCAACGACCTTTCTGCTGTGATGTCCCGCCTGATGTTGCGGGAGCGCGTGCTGAGGATTAGCCAGCAATTCTTTGACCTTCGCGCCTGTCTGCTCCAGTTTGCCAACGAGCATATCGACACCTTGATGCCTGGGGTGACGCATACTCAGCCCGCCCAACCCACAACGCTGGCCCACTACCTCGGCGGGATTCTTGGCCCACTCGCACGTGACGCTGAACGACTGCGGGGCCTTTATGAACGGATCAACCGTAACCCAATGGGGGTGGCCGCCTTCACGACAACTGGCTTTCCGATTGACCGCGCCCTGACCACCCGCCTACTCGGTTTCAACGGAATCGTGGAGAATGGCTACGATGCCGTAGGGGCATCGGACCATATGCTCGAAACGTCTGGCACGTTGATGACAGCGGCTTCAAGCATCTCCCGGCTGGTCTACGATCTGCTGGTTTGGGCCCGCCCCGAAGTCGGCATTCTGCGCATTGGCGATGAGTTCGTGCAGATTAGCTCGATCATGCCCCAAAAGCGAAATCCCGTTGTTCTCGAACATATTCGCGCCCGGATCGCCTACGTCTATGGCGATGCCGCCACGGTCGCCACGATGATCCACAGCAGCGCCTATGGCGACACCAATGACGTTGAAGACCAGATCTTCGTGCCACTCGTCCACAGCTTCGCGGCTATGGGCAGTGTGCTGGAATTGCTAACCGCCGTGATGACCACCCTCGGCATTGATCGGCAACTCCTGGCAGCGCGGGCGGGGCGGGGCTTCACCACTAGCACCGAACTGGCTGATACCCTGGTACGCACCTACGGGCTACCATTCCGTAGCGCCCACAGTGTCGCCTCGCAGGTCGTGAAGAATGCTGTTGCGATGCAGAAAGAAGCGCCTGAGATTACCCCGCAAGAGGTGGAGGATGCGGCCAACGCAGTCCTTGGTCGCCCATTGGGGATCAGCGCCGAAGCCCTGCAAGCGGCGCTCGACCCACGCGCCTTCGTTGCCGCCCGCGCCATCCCTGGTGGCCCCGCCCGACCAGCGATGCAACACGCGCTCGACGAATATGCCCGCCAATTAGGGGCCGATCAGGAGTGGCTGGCGCACACCCAGACGGCCATTGCTACCGCCGAACGTGAACGCCAGCAGATGGCAGCGGCCCTGATGGCCACGATAAAGACTGTCTGAGCGCTAGCATAACCCCAAAGCTCACGGCGAGGCCCATCCTACGCTGTAGGATGGGCCTTCTCCATATCTTGGTAGCCCAACAATCATTGGGCTTGTTGCCTCCAGCAACTCCTGCTACGATCACCTCTCGGAACAACTGCATCCACTGCGGCTCATTCCGGCACAATTGTGCTTGACTAAACTGCCGCCAATACGCGCTTGCCAGTGCAAGCGCAGCGAACAACGCACAGAGGAGAAAACGCAATGCGCCAGATCGCGATATTAACCTCGGGCGGCGATGCACCAGGGATGAATGCCGCTATCCGGGCGGTAACTCGCGCAGCCTTAGATCAAGGATGGCAGGTCTTTGGGGTGCAGCATGGCTACGCTGGCCTCGTTGATGGACAAATGATCCCGCTCGATGCGCGCGCAGTGGGTGGCATTATCCAGCGCGGCGGCACCATGTTGGGCACAGCCCGTTCAGCCATCTTCCGCACCCCAGCGGGTCAGGCAACCGCCTTAGAGCAGCTCCAGCAACGTCAGATTGACGGGCTAGTGGTGATTGGCGGGAACGGTTCACAGGCTGGGGCGGCGGCACTGGCAGCCACGGGATACCCTGTGGTTGGCGTGGCCTCGACCATCGATAACGACCTGGTTGGTAGCGATATGACTATCGGGGTCGATACCGCCCTGAATATCGTGATCGAAACTATTGATCGGCTAAAAACAACCGCATCATCCCATCGTCGCGCATTCTTGATCGAAGTCATGGGGCGCAACTGTGGCTATCTGGCCCTGATGGCTGGCATTGCTGGCGGGGCTGAGGCGATCATCTTGCCCGAAGTGCCGACAACGCCAGAGGAAGTTGCCCAAATTTTTCGGGCAGGGTACGACCGTGGCAAAGCTCACGCCATCGCCGTCGTCGCGGAAGGCGCGGAACATGGCGTGGACGCGCTGACAACCTACATCAACGGGCACCAGGCCCGCTTCGGCTTCGAGCTACGCACCACAATCCTGGGCCATGTGCAGCGTGGTGGCATTCCTACCGCCTACGACCGCCTGCTTGCCACCCGACTTGGGGCAGGGGCAGTGGCGGCAATGGCGAAGGGGCAGAACGGGGTTTTGGTGGGAATGCTTGGCGGCCAGATCCAGACCACGCCGTTGAGCGAAGTCGTTGATCGTCAAAAACCGCTGGATCCCGATCTGATCGCGCTGGCTGGAGTGCTATCAGTGTAAAGGGCTCAGGCAGCAGCCCCATGCCTGCTGCTGCCTACTTCCCTTTCCTGGAAACATAGTGCCCTGGCTCACTGCGAAAGCTGATCGCCAAACGGTTCCAGGCATTGATCGTGGCAATTGCCAGCGTCAAGTTGACCAGTTCTTGCTCAGAAAAATGTTGGCGCGCCTCCTCATAGACGGCATCAGGCACGCCCTCACTGGCGATCAGGGTGACGTGTTCCGTCCAGCGCAGTGCCGCTCGTTCGCGATCAGTAAAGAACGGCGTTTCCTCCCACGCTGATACGGTGTAGAGACGCTGCTCCGTTTCGCCAAGCGCCCGCGCATCAATCGTGTGCATATCCAGGCAAAAGGCACAGCCATTGATCTGCGACGCCCGCACCTTAACCAGTTCTACCAGCGTTGGTTCCAGGCCACATTGCCCAACATACCGTTCCAGATCACCCATCGCCCGCAACGCGCCCGGGGCCGCTTTGCGATAATCTAGCCGTGCACGCATATTCTTCCTCCTGTGCATCATTGCACTCTATCGATGGCTACGCTATAAAGCGTAGCAGTATTATGCACTGGTACCAAGTGGTATTCTTGGATAAATACTTCGTTCTACGAGGACAGCACACTGATCGCCCTGGCCAAGCTGGAGCCTGACACAGTACTTTCACGACACTGATCAGGGGTAAATAGGAACGACATCATCAATGGATGCAGAATCAATCGCCAAACGCTTTGGAAATTTTGACCCGCGCTGGCTCGCACTCTGTGTTACCGCAATCGGGTCATTCATGTCGATTCTCGATTCCACCGTCGTCAACATCGCGTTACCAAGCATCCTCCGCGATTTCAATACTGATCTTAAACACGGTCAGCTCGTACTGACCATCTACCTGCTCGCACTTGCAGTGGTCATTCCCCTCAGTGGCTTCCTCGCCGAGCGCGTTGGCATGAAGCGCCTCTATATGATCACCCTGGCCTGTTTTGTCCTGGGTTCAGCCCTCTGTGGCTTTGCCTGGAATATCCCCAGTCTGATTGTCTTTCGCGCCCTGCAAGGGCTAGGCGGGGGGATGTTGCAACCGCTGGGGATGGCGATCGTCTTCACAATGATTACCCCACTCGAACGCGGACGGTTCATGGGAGTGCTGGGGCTACCGATGCTCCTGGCCCCGATGGTCGGGCCGACCATCGGTGGTTATCTGGTGCAATATGCCAGTTGGCGCAGCATTTTCCAGATCAACCTGCCAATCGGGCTGCTCAATCTCGTCCTGGCGTACTGGTTGCTCAAAGAGCAGCCAACGAAACCGGGCGCACATTTTGACGCCCGCGGTTTCGCCCTGGCCCTGTTCGCCTTCCCTGGCATCCTCCTCGCGCTCAGCATGGGCGAGGAGCTTGGTTGGACCGCACCCCTTACGCTGACCCTGGCCCTGATTGGTGTCTGTGCCCTGGTTGCCTTTATCTTCGTCGAATGGCGACAACCCGCACCGCTGCTCCAACTGCGGCTATTTCAGCAGCCGATCTTCGCCCTGGGGATGGTCATTAACTTTGTCACCCAGTTTTCCCTCTTTGGGATCCAGTACATCCTCCCCCTGATGCTCCAAACGGTGCAACACCTTGGGGCAGCAGCGACTGGGCTGCTCTTATTCCCCAGCGGCATTCTCAGCTTCATTTTCATGAACGTGAGTGGACAACTCTACAATCGTGTTGGGCCGCGTATCCTGGCCTCGACGGGGCTGACCGTCCTGCTGATTACGACCTTTTTACTCAGTCGGGTCACCGTGACGACGAGTCTGTTCATCATCGGCACGCTGGGAGCCTTACGGGGCTTGGCGATGGGGCTCTGTATGATGCCCGTGCAAACAGCGGCCTACAACACGGTTGCCCGCGACTTGATGCCCCGCGCAACCGCACTCACCAATATGCTTTTTCGGATGTTCGGCGCGGTAGGCACCGCTATCCTCACCACCATCCTACTGATCAGCTTGCGATTGCAAGGCGCGCCCGAAGGCAGCAATGTCACGTCAGGCACAGTCCCAACGCCACTGCTGGAAGTTGCCTTCAGCCACGCCTTCCTGGCGATGAGCCTTCTCGCCGCAGTTGGTATTGCGCTCTCATTCTTCCTGCATGACAAAGTGCTGGACGATCTCCGCACTAAACCCAAGGACCAAACAACGAGCGAACTTTACCCTGAACCCGCCGACTGATTGGCGCGATGGTATTTGCATCTACTGAATAGCCACAATGGTTTGCTGCGAGAGCTTCATTCTGCATAGGGATCGATCACTGGTCCACCCAAGCGGTCCACGATCCAGGCACAGAGC
>JBDHWF010000045.1:0-26094 GCA_039810045.1 Chloroflexia bacterium | reverse complement strand
TGGCCCCACCAATTACTATCAGGCGCGTTACTGGGTGCGGGTTGATCTCTATCCCTTTGAAGCAACTGTTGACACGGTTGCCCGGCAACTCGTCGACCCTGCTGTGTTTTTGTCCACCTTGGCCTGGGGCGAAGCACTTGCCGCTAACGTAATCTTGCAAGCTGGCCTGCACTATGAGCAAGAATACGCTGGCTCATAATCCCCACGAATTGCCCAGACAGCGGCACCAGATCGCCGCGCAGAAAGGTAGCACCGAAGATGGCGAAAGCCACCACCCAATTTCAATGCAGCAACTGCGGTTTTGCCAGCCCCAAGTGGCACGGACGTTGTCCACAGTGCGGTGAATGGGAGTCACTGGTCGAAACGGTGATCGCGCGGCCAGCGTCAACCCTTTCTGGTGGTTCTGGTGGGGGGATGTCGGCCTTGTCGCGTGGCCGACGCCCAGCCCTGGTCAAGCCCACACCATTAGCCGAGGTTAGCAGTAGCGGGCATCTCCGGGTGCAGGTACCAATTGGCGAATTCAATCGCGTCGTTGGTGGTGGACTGGTGCCTGGCTCGCTGGTGCTGATTGGTGGTGATCCGGGGATCGGGAAATCGACGTTGATTTCGCAGGTGGCCGCACTGCTAGCGGGACGCGAAGGCGGGGCGCTCTATGTTTCTGCTGAAGAGTCGGCACAGCAACTGAAATTGCGGCTTGATCGGTTGCAACTGCCAACAACTGGCCTCTCCGTCCTCTCGGAAACGAACCTGGATCTGGTGCTGGATGCGGCGGAGGAGCAGCCGCCTGGGTTGCTGATCATTGACTCGATTCAGACGGTCTATCTGGAAGATATTTCGTCGGCAGCGGGCAGCGTCAGTCAGGTACGGGGCTGCACTGAACGGCTGATGCGCTGGGCGAAGCCAGCCCAGGTGCCAGTGTTGATTGTGGGCCATGTCACGAAGGAAGGATCGATCGCTGGCCCGCGCGTGCTGGAACATATGGTCGATGCGGTACTCTACCTGGAAGGTGATCGGTTTGGACAGTACCGCATCTTGCGGGCAGTGAAGAATCGGTTTGGTTCCACCAACGAGGTGGGGATCTTTGAGATGCGCGATAGTGGGATGCGTGAGGTCACGAATCCCTCCGAAGCTTTTCTGCAAGAACGGGCAGATTCCGTCTCTGGCTCGACTGTCGCCGTAACCCTGGAAGGGACAAGGCCGTTACTGGTTGAGGTGCAGGCGCTGACCTCAGTAACGCAGAATCCGATGCCGCGTCGGGCGGCAAACGGGGTGGATAGTACGCGGCTGATGCTGCTCTCGGCAGTATTGGGCAAGCGCGTCGGATTACCGCTGGGGACGCAGGATCTCTTTGTCAATGTTGTCGGTGGCTTGAAGGTTGATGAACCAGCTGTGGATCTGGCCGTTGTTGGGGCGATTGCGTCATCGTTCCGTGACTTGCCAATCGATCCGAATACGGTGATGATTGGCGAGGTTGGCCTTTCTGGGGAGCTGCGGTCGGTTGGTGATTTGCCCCGTCGCCTGCATGAGGCCGCCAGATTGGGATTCAGTCGGGCAATCGTCCCAGCGTATCGGCGAGACCAGTTACCGCAAATTAGCGGGCTGACAGTACGTAGTGCGCGAACCGTAGCTGAGGCGATCGAGCGGGCGTTGGGTGGTGATGGCGAAAAAGCAGGCCGCCGCGAACGTACACCAACTACCGCAGAATAACCTACAGATCGTCACTCACCTTACTTTTGCAGAAATGAAATAGTACTTTTCGGTATCGGTATATACGAGAGTACCGGTACTAGTGGGCTATATTTAGGAAGATTGTACCAGCCAATATGGTTGCATCCCTCAGTAGTAGTCCAGTACCCTACTTGTAGGTAGGGGGGCGGCATGGTGGCTGAGGGCCTCAGGTTCTCACCATTGAGCGGCAAAATGAGGAGATTGTGAACTGTCCCCAATGTGCGCGGAATTTGGCACCAAATACTGCAACCTGCCCGGAGTGTGGGGCAGTAATTATTGACGTACGACGTATGCAGAGCGCTATCCTGCGCCCTGAGCCGATTAATGGGGCTAATCCTGAATTAGCCTTCGTTGATCATGCACATACCATGCGTCGTTTGCGTAGTATTTGGCGTTCCGCGCAGGCTGGTGAGGGGTATCTTGTCTCACTGGTCGGGGAGAATGGCTCAGGACGGTCTCGGCTGATTCGTGAACTGAGTACGACAATCGATGCCGAGGACGATAGCACCTGCTGGCTGCTCGCTCAGGCCTACTCTTATGCTACCTATCAGCCGCTGAGTTTGCTCGCTGATCTCTTTGTTCCCTGGTGTGGGGAAGATCGCTCGATCAGTGTGACGGGTCGCTTGGCGACTGCGCTGGCTGTACTCGCTGATAGTGGTTCGTTGCAAGACCGCTGGACCTGCTTATCGCTTGCTCGTGATATTCGTGATGCGCGCAGCCGCGAGGAACTGCTCGGACTGCCATTGGCCGAAGTTTTCGCCGATGCCCTCGCTCGTGTCCTTAGTGATCGGCCAGTGGTCATCGTTTTAGAGGACCTTGAATGGATCGATGCGGCGAGTTTGGCGGTACTCGATGGGCTGGTGGCGCGGCTCTCGACGAGCAAAGCGCTGATTCTCAATACCCATCATGCTGATTGGTCGCATGATTGGCCTAATATCGCTCGTCATGCACAATTGTACCTTGGGACATTGTCCCGCACCGAGAGTTTGCAACTGATCGATCAGGTTGCGAATCAACGTGACTTGAACGACGCCGTTCGCGACGCACTGGCTGTCGAGATCAACGGCAATCCGCTCTTGCTCAAACATGCCACTCTGGCGGTGATCGAAGCGAACGTAACTGATCCTGCTGCTGTGCCGAAGACATTACTGGCAGCGTTGCGGATGCGCATCGAGGCCTTGTCACCTGCGGTGCGTCAGGTCTTGTTTGTGGCGGCAGTGCTGGGGCAGCGGTTCGCCTATCGGGCAATTGCGCGGGTGACTGAAGCCTTGCTTGAACAGCGGGATACGCTTGATCTGGCGCTGCAAGAGTTGAGTACACGACGGTTTGTCGTGCGCTGGAGTGGCGGGCCAGAAGTGACCTATCGCTTTACGCACGCCCTGGTTCAAGAAGTTGCCTTTAGCTTGATTGCCGCCAGCGAGCGGAAGGCTCTGGAAGCCCGTGTGGCGGAATGGACGCTGCTTGAAGGCGCGAATCCCGCAAATGGTGTAACGAGAGTTTTGGACGAACTCGATCAGCTGGTGGCCCAGGCACCATTCTATTTGCCGGAGCAACCCAGCGATCAGCAGGACAATCTTCACGCAACCCCGACCAATATTTTCCCGCTACCGCGCGACGAAAAGGCGCGCGCAGAAGTGTTGGCGCGGATCGTGCTGGCTGATCTGTTGCCAGAACAGCGCGCAACGCTCGTCCTGTGCCTGGAACATGGGTATACCTATGCAGAAGCGGGGGAATTGCTTGGGGTAAGTCGCGAAACGGTTCGTGATCAGATCTATAAAGCACGCAAATTGTTCAAACGGATCCAGGAAGCAAGCGAAGAAGCCGTTGGTGCGCGATCAATGGAAGGCGCATCATGATTTGTCAGAATATCGAACCGCTGTTGTCAGCGTTCGTTGATAATGAACTTACTGGCAGTGAGCTTCAGTTAGTACAGCAGCACCTGCTGACCTGTCCAACTTGCCGCCAGACGCTCGCGGCTTTCCAGTCGTTTACCACCGCAGCGATGGCTGTGGCGGTTCCTGCGCGGTTGAACTCGTCTTCAGGATCAGCAGCCTCGGGGTCGCCAGCAGCGTCATCGGCCTGGCAAGCTGCCACAGTGTTGCCGCGCCTGGGTGCAGCAGTAGTGGCAACAGCTGTTGTCGGCGGTTCGGTCATTATTGGTTGGCGGGCATTGACCACCCCGAATGCAGCCGTACAACCAGGAATCACTGGACAGACACAGGCAACATTGACCGTGGCCGAGGTGCCAAGTCAGGCCGCGGCGAATGCGCAACTGGTGCCCTCTGCGAGTGTTGCCGCTACCGCATCTGGGACAGCCAATGTGAGCGCACCTAGTGCGGTGGTTTCACCTGCGACGAATCCGCCGATAACAGCCCCTGCGCCCAGCACATCACCACCAAATACTGGGAGTACGCCCGCCCCTGCGCCTGGGGGTAACGATCCTGCTGCTGCTGCACCACCAGCCAATCCGCCGAGCAGCCAAGCCCCTGCGTCATCGACCGGGCCAGAGTCAAGCACTGCGCCAGCACCGTCTACTGCACCAGCATCATCCAGTGCACCAGCGCCCAGTAGTCCACCTGCGCCAACAGTCGCCCCTGCACCGAGTACTGCACCAGCGCCGAGCAATCCCCCTGTACCGAGTGTGACGCCAAACGAGAATGGGGCGAATCCGCCATTGCCGAGTATGGTTCCGGGCGGCTCCAGCCAGCCAATGACACCACCGGAGCCGATTCAGCCAGTGGAGCAGGTCCCGGCAACACCAATCCAGCCGGTCAGCACGCCAACGGCAATCTCAACGCCAGTGAATGCAAACCAACCAGCACCAGCGCCTGAAGAACCACCTGCTGAGGCTCAACCAACATCAACGCCGACTGCGCCGCGTTCTACTGTCGTTGTCGTCGTGCCGACACCAATCCCTCCCACAGTAGCACCGCCAACACCGCCGATTGTGGTGCCTGTACCAACAGAAGTGCCAACCTCCATCCCCGTTGTGCCCACGCCAACGGTGGTGATTACCACGCCCTCAACACCAGTGGGTAGGCCAACATCGACAGTGACACTGAACCCACAACCAACTGGTACAGCAACACTGCCGCCTACCCCCATCAGTACGGTAACGCCGAAGCCTACCAATACTGTTACGTCTACGCCGAAGCCAACACAAACCCCACGGCCAACGAATACCCATCCGCCTCATCCAACGCAGGCGCAGAACACACCGAAGGCGAATACGCCAACGCCAGAGCCGACAGCGACGCCAGAGCGCGATCTTCCCGTGAACTCGCCTACTCCCACGCCGAAGGTTGCTCCGCCTGTTCAGCAGCCGCAAGGTCAGAATCAGCAACCAGCGCCAACCCCCACCCCGGTGCCACTAGCGGCAACGCCAGAGGCGATCAATCCAACCAAACCAACGGCCACACCATAGCACCTTTGGGTTCGCAGGAAAGGCAGGGGGGAGCTACCCCTGCCTTTCCTGCGCTGTAGTGGATAGGTTACAGTGTCGAGCGTAAGCGTAGTAGCTCATTGGCGAGTTGACCTGCGGCATCGGCTGGGGCCTGGGTCTGGGCGGCGGCGCTCATTTGGTGCAGCCGATCATGATGCGTTGAATCCAGTAAGCCATTGATGAGTTCCCGGAGGCCCGATGGTGTCAGCATGGCCTCAGGGATGAGCAATGCACCGCCTGCGTCAGCCAGGAGGCGGGCGTTCTTGGTTTGTTCATCACCACCTGTACCGGGCAACGGAATCAGGATCGCTGGCTTCCCCAGCGCAGCGAGTTCAGCAATCGTACCAGCCCCGGCACGACCGATTACTAGCGTCGCCAGCGCATAGAGATCGGGAAGTTCTGGGCCAATAAAGTCGCGTACCACATAGCGGCTGCGTAAGGCGGCGGGTAAGGCAGCCTGCACTGCCTGAAGGTCTTGTAACGTTGGTGCAACATTCTGTGTGCCACAGGAGTGGACGATCTGATAGTGTTGTACCAGATCGGGCACGAGTTGAGCGATCGTTGTATTAATCGTGCGTGCGCCAAGGGCTCCACCAGTAACGTAGAGTGTTGGCAGGTGGGGATCGAGGCCAAAGGTTTTCGCTCCAGTTGTTGCGTTCCCATTGAGGATTTCGGCGCGTACAGGATTGCCAGTGATCACGATGCGCTTGGTGGTTGGAGGCACAAAGGCTCGCGATGCCGCATAAGGCAAGGCAACGGTGCTGGCGAAACGCAGGTTGAGGCGATTCGCCAGCCCAAACTGGGCCGTTTGTTCGTGGATGAGAATTGGTAGCCGCAGAAGCCCAGCGGCAACAACGATCGGTACACTCACGTAGCCGCCAGTGCTGAAGACGAGATCAGGCTTGAAGCGTCGGAGTTTGACCAGGGCCTGCGCGGTGCCAAGGGGGACACGGCCAAAGTCGATCAGGTTAGCGAACGAGAGATAGCGGCGCAGTTTCCCAGCCTGGATCGTTGTGAAGGCGATACCCTGTTCGTTCGCCATTCGCTCCTCTACACTGTGAGCAGTGCCGATCCAGAGGAGATCGAGTGGTTCATTGGTGAGGCGGGTGCGGAGCGCAACGACTGTCGCGATTGCTGGGGTGACGTGTCCGCCAGTGCCACCACCGGCGATGACCATACGCATTGTGCTTATCCTTAGTAGTGAGAATCTATCGATCAGCTATTGTGCAACATTAATTAGCGTTACCTTCGTTGCATAACGCACATTTTGCCTACCTATGCTATACTACCGCGCCCTGAAGCAACAATGCCGAGCAAGGTCCGGCTTCGTTATTCGCGGAGGCCAGAACAGAAAGGATTACCGTAATGGCGATTACCAAAAAGCGACAGGAAGCATATCGTACGTTATTACTCAAAGAGCGTGAGCGGATCGAGTCTGATCTCGCTGAGCTTGATGATGAGATGGTTGATCTGGGGCAGTCGCATCAGAATGAAGGTGGCGGCTCAGGCAACCATATCGCTGATGACGCCACTGAAGTTACTGAACAGCAGCGGAACCTCGCGTTGGTTGCTGGCTTGCAAGAGCGGATGCGCGACGTTGTGCGGAGCTTAGAACGGCTGGATGCTGGGACCTACGGGATCTGTGAACGGTGTCATCAGCCAATTGCGCCAGAACGATTAGAAGTCTTGCCATTTGCGACGCTCTGTATTAACTGTCAATCAGCCATTGATGCGAAGCTTGCTTGATGGTCAACGAGGCTGATAGTGCCGCAGAGCAACTGTGGGCTGACCATGATGAGCCACGCCGTGAGGAATTCCTGGCGGGTGAGGCTGAGGAAGGGCAGCGACTTGATCGCGCGCTGGTGACGTTGCTGCCTGAACTCAGCCGTTCCTATCTGCAACTCCTGATCGATGATGGCTACGTCACCGTTGATGGTCGCACACGGAAGGCCAGCTATCGGCTACGCAGCAATGAGCAGATCGTGGTGTTAGTGCCACCACCAGCGCCAAGTGATCCGCAACCCGAAGCGATTCCGCTGATGGTCATCTATGAAGATGCTGATGTGCTGGTGATCGACAAGCCCGCTGGGATGGTTGTCCATCCCGCCCCTGGACACGAAACTGGTACGCTGGTTAACGCTGTCCTGGCCCATGCACCAGAGGTGCAGATCAATGGCACGGTACGGCCA
The DNA here is from genome assembly GCA_039810045.1 of Chloroflexia bacterium. GTDB lineage: Bacteria > Chloroflexota > Chloroflexia > Thermomicrobiales > CADCWN01 > CADCWN01. The sequence goes on along the minus strand of JBDHWF010000045.1, from coordinate 18,735 downwards.
GGGATTGTGCATCGCCTGGATAAAGATACCTCTGGTATCCTGATTGTTGCCAAGCATGATCGGGCGATGGCCCAGTTGTCCGCCCAGTTTCAGGCGCGGCAAACCGTGAAGCGTTATCTCGCGCTGCTTGATGGCGAGGTTGACCCTGACGAGGGGACAATTGAAGTGCCGATTGGGCGTGACCCTCGCGCTCGCCAACGGATGGCGGCCCTGCGGGATGGCCGCCCTGCACTCAGTCACTTTCGAGTGCTGGAGCGGTATTATGGGGCAACCCTGGTCGAGGTGCGGATTGAGACCGGGCGTACCCACCAGATCCGTGTTCATTGTGCCTTTATCGGGCATCCAGTTGTTGGTGATTCTGTCTATGGGACGCGGCGATTACCAGCAGGGGTGTCGTTAGAACGCCAGTTTCTTCATGCAGCGTCACTGGCGCTGACGTTGCCCAATGGGCAGTGGCACGAGTTTACCAGCCCGTTGCCCTCCGATCTGGTTGCGGTACTGGCTCCGCTGCAAGCGGCAATCGCTGCGGGAGAAGCGCCATGAAGTTGGCCGATGCAGAACGCCTGACACGGGCATTATTCGATGCGGCGGTCGCGGCGGTTGATGTGCGGGCAGCAGTTGCCCATGCACTCCAGGTTAACGGCGACATCCTGACGATTGCGCCCGTTGGCCTGACCTATGATCTGGGACGAGGCGGGAACATAATCGTCATTGCCGTGGGCAAAGCGGCGGCAGCCATGGCTGCTGAAGCAGAGACGATCTTGGGCGATCACCTCACGACTGGCCTAGCACTCACAAAGTATGGTCATGGCGAGGCGACACGACATATCCCCGTGCGTGAAGCTGGGCATCCAACGCCAGACGAGGCGGGGGTGGCCGCCGCGTCTGAATTGCAGCAGCTTGTTGGTGGGTTAACTGAAGCTGATCTGGTGCTTTGCCTGATCTCTGGTGGTGGCTCAGCGTTGCTGACTGCGCCAGTCGCGCCCATCACATTGGCAGATTTACAAGGAGTGACCGCGCGCTTGCTGGCGGCTGGGGCCAATATTGACGAATTAAACGTGGTACGAAAACACCTGGAAACCTTGAAGGGGGGCGGGTTGGCGCGTGCTGCGGTTCCCGCACAAGTGGTTGCATTGGTGATCTCTGATGTATTGGGGGATCGGCTGGATGTAATTGCCTCTGGCCCATGTTCTGGTACGACCAGTACCTTTGCTGATGCCTGGGCCGTGATTGAACGCTATGATCTTGCGGAGCAACTGCCAGCTACGGTGCATACGCAATTACAAGCGGGGTTGCGGGGCGAGGTGCCAGCTTTGCCTAGCCCGGCAGACGCCCTTTTCGATCATGTCAAAACGGCGGTTATTGCGAATTTGCCCGCTGCGGCTACGGCGGCGGCAGCGTGTGCTACCGCCCTCGGCTGGACACCAGTCATCGGCTCGTTAACGGTGGAAGGCGAGGCCCGCGATGTGGCAGGAATGCTGGTGGCGCAGGCTGACCAGCAGGCGACAGATGGGCGACAGTGCCTGATCATGGGGGGCGAAACGACGGTAACTGTGCGGGGCGATGGTCTAGGTGGCCGGAACACTGAACTCGCTCTCGCGGCAGCGCTGGCGATTGCTGGCCGTACTGATATCGCGGTAGCCTCAGTGACGACTGATGGTGACGACGCGCTGAGTGGGGCTGCAGGGGCTGTGGCTACTGGTGATACCATAGAGCGTGGGGCCGCCGCTGATCTTGTCGCTGTTGATGCGCTAGAGCGGAACGACAGCGCGACCTTTTTTCAGCGGGCCGGGGGCCTGATCGTCTCTGGCCCAACGCGCACCAATGTCGCCGATCTCTATTTTGTCTTTCTCGATAGTGATTAGTGTTTTCTGGGAAACGCATGCCAACACTCGCGTTTGCGACTGGTTCACTGCATAACTATGGTCTCAATCGCGCCTGGGATTTCGCTTGTCAGGCCGGATTTGATGCCGTTGAAGTGATGATTGATGCGAAGTGGGATAGCCGCCAGGCATCATACTTGCGCTCGTTAGTGGCGAGTACGGGCTTGCCGATTGCCGCCTTACATACGCCATTTCGGCCCTTGGCTGGTTTTGGCGACGATTATCCTGCGTGTGTACAAGCCGCCCTGGCTCTGGCAGGGGAGGTTGGGGCAGTGTCGGTGGTTGCCCATCCCGAACTGGCCAATGGTACTGATTACACCCACTGGCTCAACAACCATTATGAAGAACTGAGCCCTGTTGGCGGCCCCACGCTGGCGATTGAGAATATGCCGTTGGTGCTGGTGAACCGCAAGCCAAAATATGCGACCCATACTGCCGAGAAGTTGGCAAAGTTCCCCGGCGTAACGATTGATACCACCCATTTCGCTACAGCGAATGTTGATATTCTCGATGCGTTCCTGGCTTTGCAGGACACCGTTCGCCACATACACCTCTCAGACTTTGCTGATGGGAAAGAGCATCGCGTGCCTGGGCGTGGCACCCTGCCGCTCGATATCTTTTTATTGGCCCTGGCTGAAGCCGCTTACGACCGGGTTATTACTGTCGAACTGGTGCCAGACGCGCTTGAGGCGGGCGACGACGAGGAAGTGCTGGCACGTTTGCGGGAGACGGTGGCCTTCTGTCGGGCTAGCGGGCTCTGGGGCTAGGCTGCGGGCGGGCCTCATTTGCTGTTCAGGATGTAGACCAACTGCCCTGAATCATATTTCACCAGATAGTTTGGGGCTTCAACGCTGTACCAGAGGGTCTGGGTTGCGGCTCCTGCGGACGCAGCAGTGACACGCCAGCAGTTGATTGCCCCTAATGGCGTGGTCACTGCCTCTTGCCCGGTAACGGTAATGACGGTGGGAATGGCGGCGACTGTGCCTTGTGCTGGTACAAGGTTGAGAGCCGCTTGATACTGATCGGCAAAAGGGATGGCGCGCAGGATGACCACGAATTGATCCTGGGCATAATAGCGTTCAGGCAGGGTGATTTGATTGCGAACAGTGCCATTGCGATCAATGACCTCAATCGTCGCGCCGCCAGCGCGAAACTCCGCGCGGATCTCAGTCGTGCCTTGCGCATTTACGATTGTTCGAAGCTCGCTGGCGGGCGTGAACGTCTTGCCGTCAAAGCCAATGAGCCAACGGTCTTGTGTTGCGCCAAGGGTCAGGTTCGCGCTAATGGTTGCTGCCTCAAATTCTCCACCAATCGTATAGGTAGCAGTGCCAGTGGCCTGATTATCATGGCTTGTCACGGTATAACTGGTTCGCTCGCCCACTGTCCACGGCACCGGCCCAAATGTGATCGGCTTCGCTGAAGGCGCAGCGGAGGTGCCACTCGCTGCGCCTGGGGTGGCAGCAGTAACTGTGCGGGTGACGATTGTGCCCGTGGCGGGCGGAATGACCGCACTGACGGTTGCGGTGCGGGTGCTGACAACGCCTGGCGTTGCTCCTGGCGACGCCCCGGTGGTTTGGGCCGTGGTGGTCGGGGGAATATTGGGGGGTGTGGTTGGCGTAGCGGTACTGCCACATCCGCCCAGTAGCAAGGCAATTCCGACGATGAGTAGAATCGGTATACGCATTCCTGGCAATCCTCTGCACTGAAGTACTCACTGCGCGGGCATACTGGCGCGCGCAGAACACGATACGCCTGAAGAGCGTACGTCATTCGCCTGCTCCCCTGCAAGGCCTCTCCTTGCTACATAAGCCTCAGCAATATCCTTGCCCTAGCCCTATATGGTCGGCTAGACTGATGCCAGATTGCAGCAAAGATCAGGTAGCGTTTCAAGGCAGAGGAAGGAAGCTTTACCCAATGAACAGACAGCCGATTCAGCAGGGAGTGCTTGCTGCAATTGATATCGGTACGAATACAATTCGCCTCTTGATTGCGTCGCCAGTGTACGCTGATGACATCATCTCGTTACAGCCTCTGGCCTCAGAAACGGCAACTGTGCGCCTTGGGCAGGGTGTTGAGCGCACGGGTCAGCTTGATCCAGAGCGCCTCGCGCGGGCAGTGCGCGTGGTTGAAGAATTTCGGCAGCGTGCCGTTGCTGCTGGGGCGGCACCGATATTATTGGCAGCGACAAGTGCCGTACGGGATGCAGCCAATGGTGATCTGCTCGCGCACCAGATCGCCGCTACTTCTGGCCTGGCATTGCCGATCATTGATGGTGCGCGAGAAGCTACGCTCACGTTTGCGGGGGCAACAGCGGGCCAATCTCTGCATGGCACTGTCCTGGTTGCTGATCTCGGTGGTGGGAGCCTGGAGCTGATTGCTTCGGTTGAAGGGGCTGTCGTATCCGCACAGTCTCTACAGCTAGGATCTGGGCGACTTACTGAGCGGCACATTGTGGCAGAGCCGCCTACGGCAGCAATGGTTGCTGCGGCTGAAGCGGATGCCCGCGCTATCTTGGCGAGCGCAATCTCACAATTACCGTCGATTGCACGCCTGATCGTTGTTGGTGGTACAGCTACGAGTGTGCCAATCCTTGCCCCAGACCCAGATGGGGCATTGCTGACGAGGCAACGCCTGAGCACCGCGCTGGCGGCACTGGTTGGTATGCCAATTGCAACGGTTGCGGTAAGCTCTGGACTTGACCCAGAGCGGGTACGGACGCTTCCGGCAGGAATCGCTATTATCGTTGCCTTATGCGATCTCCTTGGCCTGGATACCGCCGTGATTGGTACAGGGGGGATTCGCGAAGGGCTGTTGCTCGACTATTTACGCCGCAGCAAGACCACACAATAGTAGGGGATTTGACAGTGGTGCTGCCTGGGCTGATGAACGAAGAAGGAGGCCGGGAATGCGCGTAGCTGTACTCTCAGATATTCACGGGAATCTCCTTGCGCTTGAGGCGGTATTGGCTGATCTGGAGGCCGCAGGTGGGGCTGATACGATCGTCATTGCGGGTGATCTTTGCCTTGATGGGCCGCAGCCGCGTGAAACTCTTGCGCGGTTACGTGAACTGGGGTATCCCATTGTGCAGGGAAATACCGACCGCGATCTGGCGATGGAGCCTGAAGCGACGGCGGGGAACGACGATGCCGCGTTGCTGGAGTGGACACGCCAGCAACTGAGTGCCGAAGATCTGCAATTCTTGCGGCAGTTGCCGTTCACCCACCATATTACCGACCCCACGGGGAACAGCGTTTTGCAAATCGTTCATGCGAACCCCAAGAATCTCGACGATCAGTTGCAACCATACGCCCCAGAAGCAACGATCACTCCATTACTCGAAGATGTTGCGCCTGAAGTACAGACCCTCGCCTTTGGGCATCTGCATATCCCATTTGTGCGTACCGTTGATCAACTCCAGTTGGCGAATATCGCCAGCGTTGGACTGCCGAAAGATGGTGATCGGCGGGCCAACTATGGGCTGTTCGAATGGAAAGCTGGACGTTGGGTTGTGGAGCAACGCCGCGTCGAGTATCCCGTTGATGCCGTGGTGCAGCAATTACACGAGGCCGGACCACCTGATGCTGATACGTTGATACGTACGTTGCTGCGGGCGCGCTATCCCAATATGGTTGCTGCCCGTGGTGGGCGGCCAATCCCAACCGCGCGCCGTGCCACAAAGCCCGCCACGCGTCGTGCTGCTGCGCCACACGCCAAGAAGGCGCAACCCGCTGCTGAAAAGCGTACTCCGTCAGACGTAGCCGCCGATCCAGTCAACCCTCCTGCTGACCTTGCTCCATCGGCAACAGCCGACGTGCCAGCCCCGCCAACGCCAGCAGTACCACCAGCGGTGGTTGCTGATCCCGTTACTGTCGCTGCCAGAGAGCCGGAAGTTTCCCCTGATTCTGCTGTGAAGCCGAAGTCAGCAAAGAAACGGGAGCGCAAGGAACGCCAGCGACGGGTCGTCGATACCACCCCAACCCTTGACGGTGCAGGCTCGTTCACTGCCATCGTGCCATCAATACTGGAGGCGCGTTTGCAAGCGGTGCTAGCCCAGCGGCAGATGGTGCTTGCTGACGAAGATCCTGAAGGGGTGCATGATATGCGTGTGGCTACACGGCGGCTACGGGCTGCATTGGTTGCCGTTGAGCCTTTCTATGATCGTAAACGTTATCGGCGGGTTGTGCGGCGCGTTCGGGCGCTTGCTCGTGCGCTTGGTGAGGTGCGCGATGCTGATGTCCTGTTGATCTATCTGCGCAAGCGGGAAAAAGCGGTAGCCAAAGATGAGCGGGCGGGGATTATTGGCCTCAGTGATGCGATCAGCACTGATCGGGCGACGGCGCAGGATACGCTCAGTACAGTGATTGCAGAGTGGGCCGACGATAGTGAGAATGTCCAGATCTTTCGGCGGTTCTCTGTGGCCCCGAAAACGCCAGGTAGCAAAGCCAGGAAGCGCGATCTGGTTGCCAACGTAGCGGCGCGGGCCTTAACGAACGATCTCGAAACGTTTGTGCAGGAGAGCCAGGTATTTGATGATGAGGGCAGTGCTGCGGAAGCATTCCACCAGTTACGGATCGCTGGCAAAAAGCTCCGTTATACCATGGAACTCTTCTTATCTGTTCTGGATGAGTCAGCGCACGATCTCTTGACTGCGCTTAAATCGTTGCAGGAACTGCTTGGTGAACTCCATGATCGTGACGTGTTGATCGATCTGTTGGCGTGGGAGCGCGCCCGAGCGCTGGAGCAACAATTGCACCGCCTTGAATTCTCCACCTTTAATCCTGGCACGCGTGAGGAGCGCCTCGCCGAAGTACGCCAACTGTTGACTGATGCTGATAGCTTTGCAAGTACCTCCATTGGCATTTATGGGCTGCTGATTGATGCGACAATGGAACGGGATCAGTTAGAGGTTGACCTGCGGGCCTTGTGGGCTTCATTACAGCAGGAGGGTTTCTTGGATCAACTGCGTGAGTTAGCAGCGCAACTGCCGTTGCCAGAGCCTGTAGCAGACGAGCCAGCGCAGGAAACACAGGCTGTTGCCGATGCTACTACTGCTGGGTCGGTTGAACTGACTGCGTGATTATTGGGAGTGGCGTATTGGTAGCTTGGTAAAGCTACCACGTTGAAGGTGTCAACAGTAGTGAAATACGAAGGACAACGATGGCGGTAAAGGCACAGGCGAAACGCCGAGCAACAGCGGCGAAACCAGAGATTGAAGCGAGTACAGGGGAAGAAACAGCGATGTCGACAACGTCGAGTGAAATCGACCTGCGAGATCCCGCACTGTACATTAATCGCGAACTCAGTCAACTCGATTTCCTGGCACGGGTCTTTGATGAATCTGTTGATCAGCGTAATCCATTGTTGGAGCGAACCAAGTTCGTGGCAATTTGTGGAATGCTCCTTGACGAGTTGTACGAAACGCGTGTCGCTGCCCTGCGTGATCAACAGTCGACTGGCCAAGTGATGGAAGCAGGGCGTGATGCCCTCACACCACAAGAGCAGTTAGAGCGAATCTACCTGCGTGCAAAAGAGTACTCGACGACGATGTGGGATCATGTCCGTGATACGTTGATCCCAGAGCTTGCGGCAGAGGGGATTTATCTGCTCGACTATGCTGCTGTAGCACCAGCGCAACAGGCGGAACTGCGCCAGTTCTACGAGCGCGAGATTTTCCCAGTTCTGACGCCATTAGCTGTCGATGCCTGGCGGCCCTTCCCTCATATCTCTGGTGGCAGCCTGAACCTGCTCGTGGTCATTCATGATGAAACGGGGCAACGGTTTGCGCGGGTCAAAGTACCCCCTTCGTTACCACGGCTGGTGAATGTACCACCTGTCGCTGGTGCAGATGAAGCGACACGGAGCGGCCAGTATACCTTTACCTGGCTCGAGCAGATTATTGCGGCTAATATCGATACGCTTTTCCCTGGCAAAACGATTGCTGGCGTGTATTTCTTTCGCGTCGTGCGTAATGCGGACCTCGCCATTCGCGAAGCTGAGGCTGAAGACCTGCTGGAGACGATTGAAGCCAGCCTGGAGCGCCGTCTGTTTGGCTATATCGTGCGGTTGGAAGTCTCTGAAGCGATGCCCGCAGAACTGCGACTCTGGCTCGCCGATCAACTGCAACGGGAACCAGAAGACTCGGGTATTGTCGAACCAGACACCGAGAATCTGATTCAGGATCTCTATGTAGCAGACGGGCCGCTCGGCCTCAATGCTCTGATGGGTCTGGGGCGGGTGAATCGACCCGACTTGAAAGATCCCCCGTTTGTTGCTGGTGTGCCTGCCGAGTGGCCCCGTGATGGCAGTAATGTCCTCGATATTATTGGCCGCCATGATGTCTTGCTGCATCATCCGTATCACTCATTTGCCCCTGTCGTTGATTTTGTGCGGTCGGGGCTTGATCCCAATGTGCGGGCGATTAAGCAGACGCTCTATCGCGTTGGGGCAAACTCGCCGATCGTCGATGCCTTACTGGAATCGCGCGATGATGATACGCAAGTTGCGGTGATGGTGGAGTTGAAGGCGCGGGGGGATGAGGAAAGTAATATCGGTTGGGCGCGCACCCTAGAGCAAGCGGGTGTTCATGTTTCCTACGGATTGGTGGGGCTAAAGACCCACTCCAAAATGGCGCTGATTGTGCGGCGTGAGGTCGATGGGTTGCGGCGCTATGCTCACCTGGGTACTGGCAATTACAACTCACAGACGGCGCGGCTGTATACTGACCTTGGTATCTTCACTGCTGATCCTGATATTTGCGCTGATGTCTCTGACCTGTTCAACTATCTGACGGGATACTCGGCACAGCGCGAGTTTCGTAAGCTGATCGTGGCGCCGATGAATCTGCGGCGGCAGTTCAAGGAACTGATTGAGCAAGAGGCGCGCTTTGGTTCGCGTGGGCGAATCATCTTTAAGATGAATGCCTTGATCGATGCAGAAATGATCGAGGCGCTCTACAGAGCATCACAGGCTGGGGTGAAGATCGATTTGTTGGTGCGTGGTGCCTGCTGTCTACGGCCAGGGATGCCAGGAGTGAGCGACACGATCACCGTTTCCAGTATCGTGGGCCGCTTCCTGGAGCATAGCCGCATCTTCTACTTTGGGAATGGTTGCGGTGATGATGCGCCAACGGGCGATAAGATGTATCTGGGTAGTGCCGACCTGATGCCGCGTAACCTTAATCGGCGGGTGGAGGTTCTTTTCCCGATTGAGAGTGACGCGATCAAGGGCTATATTCGTGACGAATTGCTCCCACTGCTATTCAGCGACAACGTGAAAATGCGCGTGTTACAGCCAGATGGTACCTACATTCGGCGTCAACCAGGGCCAGATGAGCCACCGATCGATGCCCAGGCGACCCTGCTCGCCAGTGCTGTCGCTCTGGCGAGGCCATAGCGTGACCAGACAGTGGATGAGAAAGAGCTCTAGCACGATGCGCAGGGTCAAAGATTGCCGGGGGGAGTTTGGATACTGACCTGAATCGTCCACCAGCTTGGGATGATGAGTACACTGCTGATGAAAGTGCACTCGTACAGGGTCGCAGCGATGCTGCTGAACCTGCCTTTGTTAACCCGATGGAAGTCGAGTTTGCCCGGTTGCTCGACTTTTATCACATTCCCTGGCTCTATGAACCAACCTCGTTTGCGCTGAACTGGTCGGGCGATCAGGTTAGTGAAATGTTTACGCCTGACTTTTATCTGCCAGATCAGGATCTCTATGTCGAACTGACGACAATGCGGCAGCGGTTGGTGACACGGAAGCATCGTAAGATTCGCCGCCTGCGGGAATTATATCCAGGGATCAGGGTACGCCTGCTTTATAATCGTGATTACTATCAACTCCTTGCTGCCTATGGCTATGGGGCCGTCGAAATTGCTTCGCTGCGCGAAGAAGATATTGATCGGATTCTCGTTAGTCGTGACGAGTTAGCGGCGCGCGTCGCTGCCTTAGGTGAGGAGATTTCGCGAGACTACGCCGAGCGTTCGGTATTGCTCGTTGGGGTGCTGAAAGGGGTAACGTTTTTCATCGCTGACCTTGCCCGAGCAGTGACTTGTCCCTTGGCGATTGATTTTTTGGCGGTCGCACGGCCAGCGAAAGCAGGTACCGAGCGCGTCGTGCGGATCGTCAAAGATCTCGACCGCTCGATCACCGATCAGCACGTTATTCTGGTCGAAGATATTATCAATACAGGTCTCTCGATCGACTTCTTGCTGAAAGAATTGCGGGCGCGGCGACCAGCGAGTTTGAAAGTCTGTACGTTGCTCGATAAGGCAGAGCAACGGGTTGTGCCAGTGCCAATTGATTATGTTGGGTTCACGATCCCTGATGAATTTGTAGTGGGATATGGGCTTGATTACCGTGAATTGCACCGCAATCTCCCATTCTTAGCGGTGCTAAAGCGGCAAGTCTATACTGTCACAGAGCCAGATCGCCCACAATAACGTATCTCTTAGTATGGCGATAAAGGCGTCTTGATCAGTTGACCTTCGCAGCGAAATGGAGTGTTATGGGGATCGTGCTAAACCCGCTCAATATTCCGGGATTGGAGCATGGGCGGGTCGAAATGAACGGCATCTGGCTCCACTACGTCAGGGGCGGGACTAATGAAGATCAACCGCTGATCCTGCTGCATGGGTTTCCAGAAAGCTGGGTGATGTGGCGTGACCTGTTGCCAGACCTGATGGCGAAGCACCATGTCATTGCCGTTGATTTACGTGGCTATGGTGATTCAGCCAAACCTAATGGCGAAGAAGGGTACGACAAAGGGACGATGGCCGCGGATATCGAAATTCTCTGCCGTCACCTGCGCGTAGCGCCCCCGGTCATCATCGGGCATGATCGTGGTGGGCGGGTCGCCCGGCGCTATGCGTTAGACCGCCCACGGCAGGTGAAAGGGGTAGCGCTGCTGGATATTCTCCCGATGGAATATATCTATGATCGGTTGAGTGCCGCCGAGGTGAGCGAGCGGTATTGGCATTGGGTATTCCATCTCGTGGCTGATCTTCCCGAAATATTGATTGCGGGCAAAGAGGAAGAATATCTGGCGCGCTTTTTGTCACGGCCTGCGGGATTACTGGAACGCCTGAAGGCCGATGGTTCCTGGCTGGAATATCGCCGCTGTTGGCTACAGCCTGGGGCAGTGCAGGCAGCTTTGAACGATTATCGGGCGACCTATCGGCAAGATGTGCCATTTTACCGCGCCGCCAATAAAGCGGGGAAGAAGTTGACTGTGCCAACGTTAGTTCTCTGGGGCAATCGCGGAAATCTCTCCAATCAACCAGTGGTTGATATCTGGCGGCAGGTGGCTACGAATGTCCGCGGCCATGTGCTTGGCGGCTGTGGGCATTTCTTAGCGGAGGAGCAGCCAGAGATTGTGGCCAGGGAACTGCTGAAGTTTGCAGCAGATTGTTTCGCTGAGGAATAGGTGAGACGTGATGGTTGAGGCAGCAGCCGATCCGCGCAGTGCTGCGGTCATCGCCGCGATTGAGGAGATAGCGCCACGCTGGATTCTCCATTTACCCAGCAGTACGCTGAAAACAGTGGTTGGGCATTTCCTGGCTCGTGATGGTCAGGATGGCCTGCGGATTGTGCCGATTCCGCGTGAGGAAGAAGGGATTGGGATCCTCTCGGGGCTTGCGCTAACTGGCACTCCGGCGCTGATGATCATTCAGGATAACGGGATTGGTAATCTGCTCACCGCCTTGAACACCTTTCCTCAACCCGCCCATTTGCCCCTATTGGTTTTGGTGACGCGACGTGGCGGGCTGGGTGAGTACAATTCCCTGATCCATACCTTCTCGGAGCATAGCGAGGCGATTCTTGATGCGGCAGGGGTGCGTTGGTTTGGCCTGGACAGTAAGACGCCAATTGCTGAATGGGCAACGACGATTGTGCGTGCTGAGCAGTTTGCGCGGATCACGCACCGACCAATCTTTGTACTGATTAATCTGATGAACGGTTAGGGCGATGACAATGATCAGGAACCAGGAAGAATCAGCAGACGCGGCACTGATGGCGCGACCTGCTGCATTGCAAATTGTTGATCAACTCTTTGCCGATGATCCAGTGATATTGACCTTGGGTGGCACGATTCGCGAGATGCTGGCTATTGCTGGACGCAAGCCGAACCACCTCTATGTCCTCGATGCGATGGGCCTGCCAGCGGCGATTGGCCTGGGGGTGGCCCTGGGGATTGCGGAGAATGACCGTCATGAATCGGTGCTGGTGATTGAGGGTGACGGTAGCACACTGATGGGTTTCTCGGCGCTGAGTACGATTGGCTACCTGCACCCACGCAAGCTGATCTTGCTGATCCTCGATAATGGGGTCTATCTGGCAACAGGTGGTCAGCCAACGGCGGCGCGATCGACGGACTTTGTTGGCGTGGCGCGGGCCTGTGGCTGGGCGAATGCTGTTGATGTTGAAAGCACCCCTGCTGCCCTGCGTGAGGCGCTTCAGGCGGCCCGTACTACGGATGGGCCAACGCTGTTACGGATGGCGATTACTACGGCGACGATCCCTACTGACTTCTTCCTGGAAGATCCTGTTCTCCTCGCACATGATTTCTCACGCTGGCTGCGTGGAGCAGCGGAGTAGGGCATACAATCCTGCCAATAGTCGACATAACAGTCAGGTAACGCTGGTGTTGCTAGTTGTCCGTACACCTCCTTGTACGGTACAATCGGCAACACGCCAGGAGCGATTGACTTGGACGACCGCATGGCTGAGGAGGAAGCCCGGATGGTTCCAGTCGTGCCTGATCCCCATCAGCAGGATACAAGTTTGCCAGTGCAGGATCCTGACCTGCTGACTGATGCCGAGCTTGATGCGGCCTACTTGGCGGTTGAGCGGGTTGATGAAGATGAGCGGCGGCGGACCAATGCCGCCTGGACGGCCCGCCTGATCTATTTTTGTTTTGCAGTGCTCTATGTCGCGTTGGGGCTACGCGTATTGTTGAAACTGATCGCTGCGAACTCCGCAAGTGGTTTTACGCGGTTCATCTATGGCCTCACTGCGCCGTTTGTTGCGCCGTTCAATAATATTGTCAATCAGCCGACGGCCTCGAATGGTGCGACGCTGGATCTCTCGGCGCTGATCGCGATCCTGGTCTATCTCTTGTTGAATTGGCTCGGCGTCAAACTCTTCTTGTTGATTCGTGACCGGCCAAGCCAACACTCAGTGTAATCGGCTTATCCCTTGAATTGTTGAATCGTCTTCTGGGCGTAGTTCCGCGCCCACTGATCAACCCCTTCGATTGCTTCAAGCGTCACTGGCGTACTATCACTATAGGCGGCGAGTGTTGCCTCGATCACCTGGGGAATCCCGGTGAAGGGGAGATCGCCGTGCATGAATGCCGCAATTGCCAGGTCATCGGCGGCACTGAGAATTGTTGGCAGTAAACCACCTGCCTCTCCTGCTTGATAGGCCAAGCGCAAGCACGGGAACCGTTCGTGATCGGGTTCCTCAAACGTCAGTTGGGCGAGCTTGGTCAGTTCAAGGCGCGGGAAGGAGAGCGCGGGGCGCTCGGGGTAGGCCAGGGCATAGGCAATTGGCAGGCGCATATCTGGCAGGCCAAGCTGGGCGATCACCGCGCCATCGACAAATTCCACAAGACTGTGGATGGTACTTTGCGGGTGGATGATCACATCGATCTGGGCGAAAGGGAGGTTGAACAGCCAGTGGGCTTCAATCACCTCTAATCCTTTGTTCATTAGTGTGGCCGAGTCAATCGTGATCTTGCCGCCCATCGTGGGCCAGGTTGGATGTTTCAGCGCACGCTGTGGCGATACTGTGGCAAGTTCAGCCGATTGCAGGGAACGGAATGGTCCACCCGAACCAGTGATAATCAGGCGTGCTACAGCATTGATCCCCGGAGAGCCCTGTAAGCCTTGCCAGAGCGCACTATGTTCGCTATCAATTGGGCGAATTAAGGTGTCGTGCGCCTTGGCCGTGGCGATCACAATTTCGCCAGCGCAGACGATCGTTTCCTTATTCGCCAGGGCAATTTCTTTCCCGGCCTCAATCGCCGCAATGGTTGGCCGAATGGCAGCGTGACCTGAGGTAGCAATGACGACGATATCCGCTTCTGGTATGGTCGCTACTGCAGTCAACCCCTCGGCCCCAACGACCACGCGCTCAGCCGGAAAGTCGATCGCCGCTCCTTGCTCTGGCTCATCTACGGCAACCAGGAGGGGCCGAAACCGTTGGATTTGGTCGTTGAATTCGGCGATTCGTTCGCCACGACTGGCTAAGGCGACTATGGTATAGCGCTCTGGCTGCGCGGCGATCACTTCGAGGGTCTGGGTTCCAATCGAGCCAGTAGAGCCAAGAAGCGCCACGCGCTTTGGTGCAGTGGTGGTCGTCGCTGTATTCGTCGTTTGTAAGGGGTCTTGCGCTGACATTTTTCTTCCTTCCTGACCGTTTATGCTACTGTAGCACCCGTGCCAGATAGTAGGTCACAGTAGCAACGATCAGTAAACTATCGAGGCGGTCAAATACACCACCGTGACCGGGGATCAGGGTGCTACTATCTTTCACGCCAGCCTGTCGCTTGATCAGCGACTCTGCCAGGTCGCCAAGCTGGCCCAAGCCACTCAACAGCGCACCGATAGCCAGGGCAACAATGAGCGGTAGTGCTATTCCAAAGGCGCTCGTGCAGATGAGCGCGGTGATACTCCCCAATACCAGGCCACCAATTGTGCCTTCGATAGTTTTGCCTGGGCTGACGAGTGGAGCGAGTTTGTGCCGCCCAAAGAGGCGCCCAAAGAGGTAGGCCCCTACATCGGTCATCCAGGTGACCAGTTGGGCTAGCAGATACCAGGCGAGCCCAACCGCAGTTGGGGGGGCTTGTGGCGGTTGCCAGTTGCCTGTGGCATCGAGCTGATTCATAAAGGCGTTGAGGCCGCCCGGAAGATCGCGGAGCAGGATAAAGTGGACTGCGGGGAGTGCCACGTAGAGTGCCGCAACGACTGTAACCGCCCAGTCGGTCAGGGCTCCCTGATGATCGTGCCGAAACAGAATCATGAATAGTGGGGCGAGGATCACCGCTGTCAGTAGGGCTGCGCCCCATTGCTCCCAGATACGCAAGGTGATCGCGGCGATTGCGCCGTAGAGGACGACATAACCAAAGCCCCGGATGGGGTTATGCCCGGCCTGCCGAAGGATATTCTCGAATTCGTGGACAATCAGGCTGAAGATGATTGCGACCACCACGGCAAAGACCGACCGCCCAAAGATCGCTGGCCCCAGGGTGAGCAGCACGATGAAGACTGAACTGATCGCTCGCTGCTGTAGCACGACTACCCCCAAGGATCATCAACGCCCGGTCGACCGTTGACTGCTGGCGTTTTAGAGTGCTTTGATCGCCTGATTCGCTAACTCGTCACAGCGATTGTTCTCAGCATCATTGGCGTGACCTTTAGTCCAGCGCCAAGTCAGGTCATGCTGCTGGGTCAGTGCAAACAGCATTTGCCAGAGATCAGCGTTCTTGACTGGTTCTTTGCTCTTGGTTCTCCAGCCGTTGCGTTGCCAACCGATAATCCAGGTCGTGATACCATTTTTCAGGTATTCACTGTCTGTGACCATCGTCACCTGGCAGCGACGATTGAGCGCCTGCAGTCCAGCAATTGCCGCCTGTAGTTCCATCCGATTGTTGGTGGTTGCTGCTTCGGCTCCCGAGAGTTCGCGCCGATGTTTCCCTGCCAGGAGGACTACGCCCCACCCACCAGGGCCAGGGTTCCCTTTGCAGGCACCGTCCGTATAAATTGTGACGGTCGTGATGGGAGACGTAGCTGGGCGGGACTGGTCAGTATTGGAAAGCGTCACGGTGTCTCTGTCGTTGCGGCTTCGGGGGTCGGTGCCATGCCCCCAAACTTCCGCACTCGCCGCGCATAGACAGCGGCAGCCTCGCGTAGTTCGGCCTCACCAAAATCAGGCCAGTTCACTTCCGCCGACCAATATTCTGCATAGACGCCTTGCCAGGGCAGGTAGCCACTAAAGCGGAACTCGCCCGCAGTACGCACGATGAGATCAGGGTCTGGCAGATCATAGGTGTGGAGATACTGAGCGAACAGTGCTTCCGTCAGTGTGGTTGGATCGACACGATCTTCAAGCAGGCGTTTGACAGCATGGAGGATTTCGGCTCTGCCACCATAATTGAAGGCCAGCGTCAGGACAATCCGATCATTATCGCGGGTTTGTTCAATCGCCTGCACGACAGCCTGGGCGAGTTGTGGATTCAACCCCCCCAGCGAGCCAATGTGGCGCAGTTGCGCCCCTTCCCGGTCAAGTTCATCCAGTTCGCGTTCGATTGAGCGAGCGATCAGCGAGATAATTGTTTGCACTTCGTCAGCGGGGCGATTCCAGTTCTCGGTGGAGAAGGCCCAGAGGGTCAGGTATTCGATCCCCAGTTCGACTGCTGCGCGCACAATTCGCCGGATATTTTCGGTACCAGCATCGTGACCGAAGGTACGTGGTAGGCCGCGGGCCTGTGCCCAGCGCCCATTCCCATCCATGATAATCGCAACGTGGCGTGGCACATTAGCTCCCGGTGACTTTGTGTGCTTAGTTGTTTGCGGCTGGCCCACTGTTGCCATTTTTGTCCCCGCGACGTGTTGCTGCGTGCATCTGGCGTAGCCACGAAGGTGACTACGCCCCACAGCAGTATCGATGCGCTTATACCTGCATCAGATCCTTTTCTTTGGTCTTCCCTTGCTCATCGGCCTGGGCGGTGAACTTATTCGTCAGGTCCTGGATTTGCGTTTCGGCCCGCCGCTCGTCATCCTCGGTGATCATCTTCTCGTCTTTAAACTCCCGAGTCTGGCTGATCGCATCACGGCGGATGTTCCGCACCGCAATCTTTGCCTCCTCGACTTTTGTGTGGACCACTTTGACGAGCTGTTTGCGACGTTCCTCGGTCAGTGGTGGAATAGCAATCCGGACAATCGAGCCATCACTGGAGGGGTTGAGGCCCAGGTCTGATTTGCGAATCGCTTTCTCAATTGCGCTGATCGCCCCTTTATCCCAGGGGGTCACCGTGAGCAGGCGTGGCTCGGGGGCGGCGATATTCGCGAGCTGATTCAAAGGCATTTCTGCCCCATACTGCTCAACCATGATCCGCTCGACCAGCGATGGTGCAGCGCGACCAGTACGCACGGTGAGCAACTCACGGTGCAAGGCTTCCATTGCCTTTTCCATCCGTTCATTGGTATCGGCGATTACTTCTTCAACCATCGCATTTCCCCAATCACTTGTTCTGTCTGGCTGCGCTTCAGCTAGCTGCGCTATTATCGTGCAGTTCGACGACTGAGCCAACTCCACTCTCTTAGTGTACTGCGCTTTCGTCCTGAATGGGCGCGGTGAGGTGGTCAGATACGGTAGTGCCGATTGGTTCACCATTGACGACCCGCACAATATTTCCCGGTGTATTGAGGTCAAAGACCACGATCGGCGTGGCATTTTCCTTGCAGAGCGATAGGGCGGAGGCGTCCATCACCTTCAAGTCACGTTGCAACGCTTCGAGGTAGGTGATATGGGTAAACCGTTTGGCTGCTGGATCCTGGCGTGGGTCGGCACTGTAAATCCCGTCAACCCCATTCTTCGCCATCAGCAGAACCTGGGCCCCGATTTCTACGGCGCGCAGGGCAGCCGCGGTATCGGTGGTGAAGTAGGGGTTGCCCGTACCAGCAGCTAGGATGACCACCCGGCCTTTTTCCATGTGCCGAATGGCCCGGCGCCGAATATATGGTTCGGCAACTGCGTTCATCTCGATCGCTGTTTGTACGCGGGTATGAATGCCAATACGCTCTAACGCATCCTGTAAGGCTAGAGCGTTGAGGACTGTGGCGAGCATTCCAGCGTAATCAGCACTGGCGCGATCCATGCCAGATGCTGCGGCAGAAAGCCCACGCCAGATATTTCCACCGCCAACGACCACTGCAACCTGAACCCCCATGGCGCAAACCTGTTTGATTTCCTGAGCCATCAGGCTAATCACGGTTGGGTCAATACCAAAGAGTTGCTTGCCCATCAGGGCTTCGCCACTGAGTTTCAGCAAGATACGGGAGTATGGTACGTTGGTAGTTTGCGCGTTGTTCCTGGCGCTGGACATCGCCCCTCCTTCACCTGGGTATGAAAACGCCGCCTGGAATCCCAAGGCGGCGTGATTGAATTATTAGGAGGCGGTGTCAGCCTCATCTTCTTTGGTGGTGGCGCCGCTCTTGCCAAGTTCGTAGCGTACAAAGCGGCGCACGACGATATTCTCACCAAGAGTGGCGATCGCTTCTTTGACCATATCACCAATTGTCTGCCGACTATTGCGGATATAGTCTTGATCGAGCAGTGCCTGATGATCGGGATCATCAGCCGTGAATGTCGCCGGACGCTCCTCAGCGCTGATGTAGCGTGGGTTCATTGAGGCCACTTGCATCGCAATTTCGCGGGCGAGTGTGCGAAACGCTTCGTTGCGGGCAACAAAATCTGTCTCACAGTTGAGCTCGACCATTGCACCAACGCGGCCACTATGAATATAGGCTTCCACCAAGCCCTGATTCGCTTCGCGGTCTGACTTTTTGCCAGCCTTGGCAATCCCGCGCTGGCGCAATAACTCGGCGGCCTTTGCCTGATCGCCATTTGCCTCAACCAGGGCGTTACGACACTCGATGACCCCTGCCCCAGTTGCCTCTCGTAGCTGCTTCACCTCAGCAGCACCAACCTTTGCCATGCCCTTCCTCTCTTCTCTTGCTGATCACCTAACCTGATACGTAGTGCTGGAAGCTTCATCTCCCAGCACGGCTTAGGCTTCGCTGGCGTTTGCGTCGTCAGGATTTTCGACTGCTATTTCCTCATCCACAGTGAC
>JBDHWF010000044.1:0-26102 GCA_039810045.1 Chloroflexia bacterium | reverse complement strand
AATGTTGGCGGCACCTTCTACGCCCTACCAAATATCTGCACACACCAGTTTGGCCCGCTCTGCGAAGGAACAGTGAACGGCACAACGGCCTGTAGCGCAGCGACCGACTGGCGCTTCACCTGGGTGCGCGATGGCGAGATTCTCACCTGCCCCTGGCACGGCCTGGAGTTTGATATTACAACCGGGCGGTGTCTGGCGAACCCACGGGTGCGCGTGCGGCAATACCCCGTGGTGGTTGACGAAGGGATCGTCAAGCTGACCCTATGACTACGCCCACAGCGATTCAGATCAGACCAGCAATCGCCGCTGACTACGCAGCGGCCTGCACGCTGGTTAGCAGCGTTGCCGAGCCATTACCGCCAACATTAGGCGACGAAGCGACATTCGCGGAGGGCGTGGCCGCAGAGAGTATCTTTGTCGCCTGCACCGGTGCAGCGATCGTCGGACTACTGGTCGCGCAGCCAATCGCCTACGATGGGGAGCGGCCCTACACGCTCTGGGTCGAACTGATCTGTATCACACCAGCGTTGCCCTACCTGCCTGTTGCGACGAGCCTCTATCAGGCATTCGGAGCGTGGGCGACTGCTGCTGGGGCGCAGGCCGCGCTGACCGCATTAATGACTGACCCCAACGCCCAACAACTTCATCAGCAGGTCGGCTTCATCCACCACCGCGATAACTTGCTGCTCTGGAAGTTTGGTAGCGCAGCGTAGCCAAGCAACGCCCGCAGCGTTCTACAGGCAATCACCCTGGCAGATTGTCTGCTAGCGTCACATTGCAACGATTGGTACCATTCCATCCTATGAAGATTGACCAGCGCCCCAACTTACCCCGGCGCGGCGGCGTACACGCGCCAGACAGCCCACGTCAGGGAGCGACTGCCCCTATCCCAAAGCAACCAGCCTATTTCACCCAAAAGGCACTCTGGCACTTCGCCCTGCCCCTACTCCTGGCTGCTGTCCTCTTGTTGGCGGCACTCTGGCCGCGCACTGCTTTCACACTCGACGTAGGACAACCAGGGGATCGGCTCTTTCTGGAAAATGTGCATGGCGACGAGCGGATCGCGGAATACAGTTATCGCTGGACGGGCAAAGGGCAACAGCCAATGGTCTTCACGGTGCCGGGGTGGGGCGCAATCACTGCCGCCCAGATCACCATCCGCGCCCGCGCGCTCCCTGATAGCGGCCCACGCGATCTCCATCTGGCAGTCAATGGACAATCCATTGGCACGCTGCCAATCAGCACCACGATGGCCGAAGCCACGACAACGATCGCAATACCCGCGGCTGGACGAAACCCCAATCTGGCCCTCGCGCTGGATAGCCAGACCAGCAGAGTGAACGGCGACAATCGTGATTTTGGCGTTATGGTTGATCGGATCACGATCACTCCACTGGCCCGCAGCAGCGGTGCATATTGGGCAACCGTCTGGCAATCCTGGTTCCTGGCCCTCGCACTCTGCGGAGTATTGTTCGCCCTGCTCAGCCAACGGCTAACCCGACCATTACTGATCGCCCGATACGCGATAGCCCTACTGGTGCCAGCGGCCCTGCTACTCTCTCTGCCCTGGACGCTCGCCCTCCTGCCAACTGCCCTGAAAGTCGCGCTGGCGGCCCTGCTCCTGCGCTGGTACAGGCCAATGGCCGCCGCCGCGACCGCAGGCTGGCGCAGGCTCAACCAACGACGCCCAGCAACCACAGCGCGAGAGGTAACTTCGTTCTGGCAGTTCCTCGATCACAGCCGCACGGCAACGCTACTTGTTATCGGGATAATCGGAGTCTATGTCGGGCTAATCCTCCCGTTCCTGTTGCAGGTGCCGTGGATCAATCATGCCGACTACGCTGATAACGCAGTGGTCGCCCGCAACATCGTGCAGGGTCGCGGTTTCACCGTTGATTATGTCGCGCAGTTTTACCGCGATTGGCCGACAGTGCGCCACCCCGCCGATACCTGGCCGCCATTGCAACCGCTCCTGATCGCCGCCTCCTTTGCCCTCTTTGGCGTCTCAACGGCAGCAGCCAAACTGCCAAACCTGTTGATCATGGTGGTACTGCTCTGGCTGGTCTTCCGCGTCGGGCGGGCGGTCTGGGCGCCACGAGTCGGGCTAATCGCCGTGCTGCTGGTCGTCTGTAGTCCCGATCTGTTCGAGGGAGTAGTTTACCCGCTCAATGACACCACGTTTACCTTGCTCAGTTTCAGTTGCATTGTGCTGCTGGGACTAGATGGCGCAACGCTGCAATTCGCCGCACCACGGTGGGCGAACCGCCTGCCGCGCTTTCTGTCGTTGCGCTGGCTGTTGCTTGGCGTGCTTGGTGGCCTGCTCTTACTGTGCAAACCAAGTGGCGCGCTGCTGCTGGCGGGTGGCGGGGCCTGGGCGGTGTGGCAAGGGTGGCGCACGGGGCAACTGGCCGCTACACTGCGCGGCGGTGCGGTGGCGGCGCTGCTTGCCGCGCTGGTCTGGCTACCGTGGGGGATTCGCAATATCGTCACCTTTGGCGTGCCGTTCTATTCAACCGAATCATTCGACGCCTGGCTCCTGGGCTATCGCGATTGGGAAACGATCTATACGGTCTATGTTGGGCGCGGCGATCTCCCCCACCCCCGCCTGCTTGTTAGTTACGGTGTTGATACCGTCAGCGACAAAATCATGCTGCAATTTATCAAGCTGAAAAACGACCTGTTTGACGGCACGCTGCTGCCGTTGCTGACGCTGGCCGCCGCGACGCTCGGCCTGCTGGTCGCCCGTGGCTCACAGCGCAAACTGCTCGGCGCACTCGGCGCAGCGACCTTGCCCTATTTCCTCTTTATCAACACCTACTGGCACTATGAACCACGCTACACCCTCTGGCTGCTCCCCTGGGCGGCGCTGCTCGGTGCAGCAGGGCTCTGGTGGTTGCACGATCGCCTGCTCACCGTACTACGGCCTGCGCTGGCTGGTCTGACACTCCTGGTCATCCTCGGCCTGATCCTGGTGCCACAAGGAGCGACGATTATCGATGATGGGCGGGCGGATTTACGGATCTCGAATCCGCTGGTCGTCGCCTGGTGGGTGCGCGACAATACCCCAGCGAATGCGGTTATTATGACGCGCAATCCATGGGAGCTTTCCTTTCATAGCGAACGACAGAGTGTGATGATTCCGTTTGATAATCTGGCAACGATTCAGCAAATCGGTCAGCAGTATGGCGTCACCTATCTGCAACTTAACCACCTGAACGAGCGCGCCACCCGCCGTCCAGCGCTAGCACCGCTCTACGGTGGGGTCGATGAATGGAACGGTTTCCGCAAAGTTTTTGACCGCCGCGACGAAAATGGCGAAGGGTTACTGGTCTACACCTTCCCGCAGGCAGGACGCTAGATGAAGCTGAACATCGCCGCGACAAATCCACCGCCCAAGCGCCCGCTGCGGATCGCCATGCTCACCACGTCGTACCCGCTCTATCCTGGCGATACGACTGCGCCATTCATTGAGGAATTAGCCGCGCAGATGGTGGAACTTGGTCACGAAGTCCACCTGGCACTACCTGCCCACCCCAAATTGCAGCGCGGGCCACAGGAGCGTGGGGTATATCTCTACCCATTTTCCTACGCCCCTGGGCTGAAACCATTGCAAGTCTGGGGCTATGCCGGGGCGCTCAGTGGCGACGTGGGGCTGAAGGGTGGGGCGTTAGCGGCTGCGCCACTCGCCATCACCGCCTCAATTGCGGCGATGGGCCGCTTGGCGCACCAGGTACACCCTGATCTCTTGGTCGCCCACTGGGTGGTTCCGAATGGCCCACCAACGGCGCTGGTAGCGCGACTGGCCGCCCGCCCGCTAGTAGTGAGCCTGCATGGGTCGGACATTTTCCTGGCCGAACGCAACGCGCTGATCGGGCGGGCGGCGAGCAGCGTCTTTCATCAGGCCGCCGCGGTCACTGCCTGTAGCCCCGACCTCGCAACGCGGGCAATCAACCTGGGCGCCCGCGCCACCCACACTACGACGATCCCCTATGGCGTCGACCAGGTGCGCTTTCACCCAGCGACCGCTGAGCTACGGGCCGCAGTGCGCGGGGAACTTAGCTTGCGGCCAGCGGAAAAGCTGCTGCTAGCTGGCGGACGACTGGTACATAAGAAGGGGCTGGATGTCGCGATTGCCGCGCTGAACACAGCGGCAGTACGCAACGCCCCGCCGGCCCGACTGGTGATCTTTGGTTACGGCGACCTGGAGGCAGCCCTGAAAGCGCAAGTGGCCGCGCTCGGCTTACAAGAGCGGGTGCTGTTCACCGGGCGGGTGGAACGAGAGCAGATTCCCGCGCTCTTTGCAGCGGCGGATCTCTTTCTCCTGCCCTCCGTTCACGACCACGCGGGGAATGTCGATGGCTTACCAAACACCCTACTGGAAGCAATGGCGAGTGGCCTGCCGATTGTTGCGTCCGATGTCGTTGGCGTGCCAACCGTGATCACCAACCAAATGCACGGATTACTTGTCCCAGAAGGCGACGCCGCCGCATTAGGGGAGGCAATCGCCACCATCCTCCACCAACCAGCATTCGCCGCCACGTTGGGGCAAGCTGCCCGTGCCCGCGTTGAGCGCGAATTGACCTGGCCGCAAACTGCCCAGCGCTATCTCGCGGTCTATCAACAGGCCCTGGCACGACACCAGCGACGGCGCACGGAAACGCCGTGAAGAAATCCCCTGCTCCGCAAACACCAGTCCCACTACGACAACTCCTCGCTGACCGCTGGCTCGCTGGAATCCTCCTGTTGGCCTTGGTGGTGCGGCTGCTAGTCTGGTGGTTAGCCCCGTACGGCGACTGGATCGGCGACGAGCGTGAATATTACTCCGCCGCGATGATTCTGGCCGATGGGCGGGGGTTCACGTTCTTCGATCAGAGTATCTGGCTGCGCCCACCGCTCTACATTGCGGGCCTTGCCGTGCTTTTGCGGCTCTTTGGGCAAAACCTGCTGCTGGTTTGGGTGACGCAATTGCTGCTCAGTCTGACGACCGTTGCGCTGGTATATCTGCTCGGCAGACTCTGGTATCCACCCCGCCCGGTGGCCCGCATCGCCGCCTTGCTCACGGCTCTCTACCTGCCTTTCGCAGTCTATACCCACCTACTCTTATCGGAAACTGTGTTCACCTTCCTGATCGTCCTCGCCTTCGTTGCCCTCGCCAGCTATGCGCGGCGGGAGGGAACGCTGGCGCTGGTCATTGCTGGTGGGGCCCTCGGCTGCGCCATTCTGACTAGAGGCAGTGCACTGCCATTTCTCGCGGCTATCCCGCTGTGGGCGCTGGGTCTGGAAACCCCGATCGACTGGCGCAAGGTGCTTCAGCGTAGCGCGATTATCCTCGGTCTGGCGTTGCTCTGCATCGCGCCGTGGACCCTCCGCAATTACCTCGCCTATGGGCGGCTGATTCCTGTTGATACGACCGGGGGGTACAACTTCTGGCTAGGGGCGTTGCAGGGGCAAAATACGGGGCAGATCAACGCCACCTTGCAGGCGATCCCCAATCACGCTGATCGGCAAACAGTCGCCTGGGCGCAGGGCTGGGCCGTCATCCAGGCTGAGCCATTGCGCTTTCTCCGTAAGAGCGCGCATGAACTACTCGACCTCTGGCGGATCAACTTCGCGTCATTCGAACGGCTGACCCGTGGCTACGGGCTAGGCCGAGTGCCGATCCCCTGGCTCGCGCTCACGGCAATTGTTGATGATCTGCTCTATCTCTGTAGCCTGCCGCTGGCGATCATCGGCTGGCGCAACAGTGGCACCCGCGTCGATCGCCGCCTACTGTGGCTCTGGCTCGGCTGGAACTGTCTGGCTGCCGCCCTATTCTTCTCAATCGCCCGCTTCCGTCTCCCACTGATGCCATTCATCCTGCTCCTAGCTGCTCATGGGCTCTATCGCTTGCCCAACCTGATCAGGGTGGCTCGACAGCGGCAGTTCCGCCTACCGCGACGCTGGCTGCTCGTGATGGGAAGCGCCGTCCTCGCCCTGGCAGTCGTGTTGCCATCGTTTCTCCCTGGGCAATATCTCCTGGGTACGACACGACGCCTCGCCAATAATCGCCTGGACGAAGGCTACACCTTCCTCAGCCAACACCAGCCTGCCGCTGCCGAAGCGCAGTTTGCTGCCCTGCCAGCCGACTATCCGTTTCGCGGCACGGGTCTAGCCGCCGCTTACCACGCACAGGGGCAAGATGACCGTGCCCTGGCGGCCCTGAGCGACGATCTTGACGGAATCGGCGCGACATTATTACGCGGTGATATTTTCCGCGCTCAGGGGCAACTGGCAGCGGCGCAACAGGCGTTCAACTACCGCGACGTGCGGATTGCGAACCCCACTGCTGAAGCCTGGGCCCACCTGAACCCTGCGCCCCTCAGCCACCTCGATATTGGCGATGGCCTGGATCTGGGCTATCTACGCGGGGTCAACCTGGACGAACGAGAAGGAGGCACGACCTACCGTTGGACGACGAATCAAGCTGACTTCCGCCTCGCCAACACCAAGAGTGCGGCAGCAACGGTCCAGATCCGTCTGCGCGGGTATCGGCCCACTGGCGCGATTCCCCCGGTGCGCCTAACGGCGAACGGACAGATCCTCGGCACGGTGACACCGACCACTGACTGGCAGGTCTATCGTTTTCCCCTGCCCCCGCAGGCACAGACTGGCGATTGGCTGGTCATTCGAGTAACAACACCAACGTTCGTACTCAGCTACGCCGACCAGCGCGAACTCGGCGTAATGATCGATTGGATTGAGGTACAGTGACAAACGCCACACCACGCCTGTTTCACTGGCTCCCCACGCTGATCGTCCTACTCGCCCTGGTACCGCTACTCCTGAAAGTGCCAGCGGCGGTCGGCTTCAGCGGGGCTATCCTCAACTATCCCTTTCAGGTTGATGATAGCGAAGGGGTGATCCTCAGCGAGGCCCAGTTACTGGCACAGGGGATCGACCCCTACCAACCTGCCCGCCCCGATTTCTTCACCGCCGCACCGTACACCCCACTCTATACCCTGATCAACGCCGCCGCCTTTGCCGTGGGGCCGTTCACCTTCAAGGTGGGGCGGGGCACCGCCTGGGTAGCGACTATCGCCATCGCTCTGCTGCTTGGGCTGCTCGTCTGGCGGCGCAGTCGTCAGCTTGGCTTAACCGCCTGGGTGGTGCTGGGGCTGCTGACCACGAATCTGGTCAGTGTCTGGTCAGTGCGGGCGCGACCAGACCACCTGGCGCTGGCCTGCAATCTTGCAGGGTTCATTCTTGTCTGGTGGCGCTGGCAAACGCTCACTACCGAAAGCCCACAACCGGGCCGCTGGGGCATCAGCCAATCACAGTGGCGATTGCTCTGGTTGGCGGCGATCTGCTGCGCTCTTGGCTTTTACAGCAAACAAACCTTGCTGGCCGCGCCGCTCACCATTGGATTAGCCCTCCTGCTAACGCACCCCCGAATCGGATTGGCATTCGGCATAATCTATGGCGGGCTGGTCCTGATCCCCTTCGCCCTATTAACCGCTCTGACCCACGGCGGGTTCTACCAGCATATCGTCGCTTTTCACAGTTCCTGGTCGTGGCACGACTTCTGGTTTCTGGGGCAACCGTTTCTGACCCGCTACTGGCCGTTACTCCTCTGCGCCGCCGTCTTACCAATCATTTTCTTGTTCCAAACGCTCAGGGCCAGCGACAAACCAGCCTATCTCCGCGGCGAAAGTGATCTGCTCCCCGCGCTCTACCTGCCACTGGCCGCCTTCTTCGCGCTGGGGGCTGGAACCAATGGCGGCAATCACAATCACTTCGTCGAAACAATTGTTGCCGCGTTTTGTGCAGTCGCCTTGCTGGTGGCGCGACTCTGGCAAACAACACCGCCCAGGCTGGTGCAGGTAGGGGCCATCGCCCTGCTCCTCCTTGGGTCATCCCTGGCGCTGGGGAACGAGGCCCAGTTTGGCGCAACCAACTGGCTGGCCCGCGATTTTCGGCAACCGCTCCCAGCCGAACGGGAAGGCTGGCACAATGTCGCCGCCTTTGTCACAAATGATCCAGGGCCAGTCTATTCTGACAATGTGGGCCTGCTCCTGGTCGCGAGGAAAGCGGTACGTTACACTGATCCTTTCTCGCTGGCCTATGCCACCCGCACCGGGCAATGGGATGACCGCGCGTTGGTCGCGAGAATCGAACGGCGAGAGTTTTCCCTGGTCGCACTGCGTTACGACATCTTTGCCACCACCGACAATGAGGGCGGTGGGAATGACCTGACCCCCGCGATCTATACTGCCCTGCGGGCAAATTATCGGGTAATCGAACGGAATGTCATGACCCTCTACGCCCCTCGTTAAGCTTGCGCAAAATAGCAACGAAGGAATCTGTTGTCAAAATATGGCGGCATCACACAGAAATCAGCGATCTACGATCTTTAGGGGGGATAGACGTATCAAGAAAACCGAGTACTATTAGGAAACCACTGGCGGGAGAGATTGAGAAGGGGAAGTTGATGCGGGGAGAATATACCTTGGCTTTGCGCCGAGAAACGGAGGAATTCGAACAAGCCCTGATCGAACAGCGTGTTGAGAAAATCTTTGAAGAGTTCTACGATATTCTTGGGCCAGCGGGGGCTTATCTCCGCTCTGTCCTGACGAAAAATGACGCCAAAGTTCTTGATCAACTTGAACAAGTCTATTTTCAAGCGCTCGAAAAAGCCTGCCGTTCAGCCTTGGGAGTTCACGTAACCCAGCGGCGCGATAGTATCGCTGAGCAACGAGCCGCGATCCCAATGGCCCCACTGGAACCCACCCTGCCCATTACAACCCAGGGCGACGAGGTGCTCAAAGTTCGGCCATGCAGCTAAGGCGGCTGGCCGTGGCCTGCGCCGTAATTCTTGGCGGCGGCGGTCTGGTCATCGCGCTCCTGACGCTGATTGCTGGCCCGCTTGGACTTGGTGGCGCAGACTTTGGTTATAAGAAAATGTTGGCCTTGCTGATTGGGCTGGAAGCTGCTGCTACAGGGCTATTACTCTGGTGGCGAGTACGAGCTATTGCGTGAACAAGCAACTACCTTGCCCCGCGCCAGCGGCTCATCAGGCTGGCGGCGAGGCAGTGGCTGATCTGGCGTTCCTCTATCCACAACTGAAAAAGCTGACGGGCGCTCAGCGACTGATCCTGATGCTCGCCAAATGGACTACACGCCTCGGTCATCGCGCCACAATCATCACCCATCGGATGACTCCAGAGGTACGTGCCACCCTTGACCCCGCCGTACAGTTGATCGAAACGGGCCGCCAGGTCGATCGCTTCAATCAGCACTACCTCGACGCCACCCTTGAATACCTCACCGCGCCCGCCCTGCTCAACGCCGTCCCAGCGATAACGACGGGGCTGATCTTCTTTGGGCCGCCGAGCCTGCCCGCGCTTCGTCTCGCCCGTACCCGTTGGTGCAACAGTCGCCCATTGCTCTACTTTTGCTACGAACCACCACGCGCCGCCTACACCGACCGCCACCTGATCGCCAGTCGCTTTGGGCCACTCGCGCCACTTGTTGCCACTGCCGCGCTGCTCTACCGCCCGCTGGATCGCCATTTCACCACAACCGCCGATGCGGTTCTGGCAAACAGCCAGTATGGGCAGCAACTGATCCGCAATGCTTACGGCATTGACGCCACGATTTTGCCGCACGGTGTTGATCTGCTGCCGCCAACATCCGCAGCAGTTGCCGCAGCCCGTCAGCGTTGGGGGCTTGACGGCAGAGCAATGGTCGGGATCACGGTCAACCAACTGCATCCGCGCAAGCAAATCGATTGGACGATCAAAGCCGTAGCCCTGGCCCGCGCAGCAGGCCAAGCGGTGCGCGGGCTGATTGTGGGGGATGGCGTTGAGCGGGCAGCGTTGGAGGCCGAGCGCGATCGGCTGGGACTAGGGGAGGCAGTTACCTTCTGTGGCTTTGTGCCAGATAGCGACCTACCCGCGCTCTACGCTGCCGCCGACTTCTATCTGCACACCACCCGTGCGGAATCATTCGGCCTCTCGCTGCTCGAAGCGGCAGCAAGTGGCCTCCCCGCCGTTGCCGTCGCCGATGGCGGCCCATTGGAAATCTTGCGCGATGGTGAAACGGGGTTACTCGTTCCACCAACCATCGAAGCCCTGGCCGAGGGGATCAGCACCCTCTGTGCTGATCCCGCTGCGGCCAGGGCGATGGGTGAACGTGCTAGCGCCGATGTGCTGGCCCGCTACCGTTGGGAACTGGGTGCGGCGCGGTTGCTCGATGTCTACCAGGCACATCGCCACAGCCAGCAACAGTAAGCCCCTTACGGAGCCAGACGATTCAGGTCACGCGGGAAGATCGCCGCCTGCCGCACATTCGGCAAACCAATCAGTTGCATCAGAAAGCGCTCGCTACCAATCGCGAAGCCACCATGCTTGGGCATCCCATAGCGGAAGACTTTCAGGTACTCAGCAAATGGTTCGGGCGATAGCCCGCGTGAGTCCAACGCCGCCAGGTAGTCGGCATACCGATGGAGACGCTGCCCCCCAGTCACCAACTCTAATCCGCGAAAGAGCAGGTCGAAGCCATTCGTGTAACGCGGGTCGGCGGGGTTCGGGTGCGTGTAGAAGGGCCGCTTGACCATCGGGTACCCCGTGACATAGAGGAATTCGGAACCATATTCCTCCTGCGCCCAGGCTCCCAGGGTTCGCTCATGCTCCGGCGCAAGGTCAGGTTCGCCCTGGCAATCGATCCCGTAGCGCGTCGCCAGCAACTGCTGGGCATCGGGGAAATAGATCTCAGGAATCACGGCTGGCACAACTGGTACATTTGCCCCCACTAACGCCAATTGCGGCTCGCAGGCTTGTACGGCGGCCACCATCCCCCGGATTGTCTCGGTCAGGATCGTCATGACACTATGGTGATCGTCGATGAAGCCAAACTCGGCATCCAGGCTGACGTAGGACGCGAGATGCCGACTGGTGGCGTGTGGTTCAGCACGAAAAACTGGGCCAACCTCAAAGACCCGATCAAAGAAGCCTACGGCCATCTGCTTGTAGAATTGCGGCGATTGTGAGAGAAACGCGGGTCGCCCGAAATAATCGACCGTGAAGAGATTTGCACCACCTTCAGTCGCCGTTCCCAAAATCTTCGGCGTGTTGATCTCCGTGCAGCCTTGACTCCGCAGATAGGAGCGAAAACCCTCAATCGCCGCCGCCGTCAGTTGCAAGACCGCCCGCCGCTTGGGGTGGCGCAGGCCAATCGCGGCGTGTTCCAACGCTGTATCTAGCGCTGTCCGCAATTCCCGCTTATTCACTTCAATCGGTGGTGGTTCAGTGACCTGCTCGAAGACTGTAACCTGCGTATCGTGTAATTCCGCCCCGCCCGGTGCCTGTGGCTCCGCCACCACGCGGCCCGTCACCTCAATGATCGACTCTACGCCAGTAGCGTGCAGAGTGGCGATTGCCGCTGGCTGATCGATCAACGCCTGGAACGTACCCCAACCATCGCGAATAACGAGGAAGTTGACCTTCCCTAACTCCCGAAACTGATGCAGCCACCCTTGCAGCCGCACTGTTTCGCCCAAATGCTGCGCCGCCGCTGTTGTCCTGGTTCGCTCCACGGTACCCCTCCGATATGCCTCCTATTGATCAGCCATCTCAATCGCCGGGAGGGGGCCGATGGCTGATCGGCAGACAATAAAAAACCCCGTCCCGGGAAGGACGGAGCCTGGAGAGGCTTCGTGGTGCCACCTTCTTTCACCACCCCTTCGCAGGGGCGGCCTTGTGGAGTGTTGCTGAGACACTCCCACGCGCTAACGGGCGCACCCGTTCGGGCCTACTGAATAGCTAACGCTATCGTTCGGGCGACAGCTCAGGGGTGTCTTCGGTTCGCGGTGATCAGCCTGCCTTCCACCAGCCGCAGTTCGCTATCTGATCGCCATGACGCACCTACTCGTCCCCGTCATCGCTAGTAGGCCAAGGATACGCTGGTGACCAGCGTTTGGTCAAGAGCCCCGAACGATCTTTTAGAATGGTGGCAAAGTTGGCGAGGGAGCATGCCGAACCCGGCCAAGACACGCGTGGAATAGGTAGAAGGAGGTTGCACAGTAGATCAGCGAACGTTGTGTGGGCAAGTTTCGACGTTGGGCCTTCTTTCCCTAAAATAGCTGTATGCTACACTTCCCGGCAATTCTGGCGTGCAGGACGAGCATTTCCCGCACGCTATCGCGAAGATCAAGCAGGGAGGCGCACAAACGTTGGCTATTGCTGGGGCACAGCGGTCGCACCAGGAAAACGGTGATCGGGTTCGCTGGGACTGGCGCGGTGAGTTTGCCTTCCTCAAAGGGATCGCCTTCAGCCCCTACCCCTACCTGCTCGCCCTCCTCGCCCTGATCATCTTCACCGTTGTCTATCAGCGCGGCGATAGCGTACAGGTTGCCGTTGGCGGTGGCTACGATGCGCCATACGTTCGCAACTTCCAGGAACGCCAAATGGCAGAGAATGGGGCCACCCGCTGGCGTTACGCCACCGATCGCTCCCGCGTCCTGCTGCCCGGAGTTGGGGCGCGCGCGGCAACACTCGTCATCACGGCTGGGCCGCGCCCCGATGGCGTGGGGAAGCCTGTGCAGGTGATCGTCAATGGGATCCCCGTGGGGCAGTTCACACCCACGGCGGAATTGCGCGACTATCGCTTTCCCCTACAAGCCAGCCAATACTCATACGGCAACCTCACCGTTGACCTGATCAGTGACGCCCAGCAGGTCGCGGGAAAAGGGCAAAATACCATACCGTTTGGCCCACAGATCACCGGCGTGAGCGTGACTGACGGCAGTGGCTTCGTCAAGCCGCCGTTGGTGCCACTGATCGCCTGGGCGATCCTTGGGCCAGCCTGCTTCGTCGTGTTGCGCCGCCTGGGGGTGCGGTCGCTCGTCGCCGCTGGGGTAACGCTGGTGGGGTTGCTGATCGGCGCAGTTGGCGTGGGGCTGCAACGCCTCGATTGGGCGATCTTTGCCCCACGATTGGCGTTTCTGTTGCTGCTCACCTATCTGCTGCTGATCCTCACTGATCTGGTGGTGCCACGACTCTTTGCCCGTGGCGCAGTAGGGATCCAGCAGCGCGAGTGGCGCGTGTTGCAACTGATCACGATCAGCGCGCTGTTGCTGAAACTCGGTGGGATCTTCTACCCACAACTGCTGATCATCGACCAGCCGTGGCATAACCAGAACTTCGAGAAAGTGCTGCTGGGCCGCTTCAGCGAACTCTATTTCCCTGCCGCTGGGGGGATTTCAGAGCTACCGGGCCAGTGGGGGATTCAGGGGCAGATCCCTTATCCCCCATTCCTCTACGTCCTGGGGTTGCCGTTCTATCTGGGACCGCTGGGACGCGACCTCTCGATCAACTTCTGGAGTGGTTTGCTCGACTGCTCACGCCCGCTCTTGCTCTTCTTTCTCACGCGTCGCCTGGGGGGTAGTGTTCGTGCAAGCCTGATCGCCGCCTTTGTGATGGGATTCACGGCGTCAACATTTCTCCTCCACTCCTGGGGGAATTACCCCACCACGGTCAGCCAGTTCACCGCCTTCCTCTTTCTGGTGCTGCTTGTCAGCCAGTTTCAGCAGTTACGGCGACCAGCCGTCTTCAGCGGCCTCCTGGTCTTACTGACGATCACGATGTTGCTCTACACCGTCACGGCAGTCTTCATCGGCCTGCTGGTCGTCTTCCTCTGGCTGCTGATCCTCTGGCGTGGGGGACAAGACGAACGCCGCCAACTGTTACCGCTCGGTGGGCTGCTCGTCCTCGCCTCGTTGCTCGCCTTCGCTGGCTACTATGTGCAGTATGTGGGGCCATTGCTAACCGAAACGTTGCCCGCCTTCGGCAGCGGCCTGGGGCAGGGGCAATCGTTGGGGATCGATCGCGACCCATTCGGCGTCTATGCGTTCAAGTACCTGGGTCGGCTCTGGTATTACGGGGTGTTGATCTCGCTCCTGTTGACGCCATTGGGGGCGCTACACCTCTTGCGGGGGCAACATGACCGTTTAGCTGGGCCGTTACTGGCCTCCTGGTTCGCGGTTTTCGGCTGCTTCGCGCTGGCTGGAAGCCGGATCGATATGGTTGATAAGGAACTCTGGTTCACCTTGCCCGCGATCGCGCTCTGCGCTGGCGTTGCCTGCGACGCTCTCCTGCGCTGGGGTGATAGTACGCTGGCAGCACGTCGCACGGCTGACACCAGCGGGTCATGGGGCAGTTGGGTCGGACAGGGATTGCTGGGGTTCTATCTGGCGCATCTGGTCTGGATCGGTCTGGCCCTCTGGTATTTTCGGATTATGGTGACGCGGCACTAGCACGGAAGCTGTACGGACAAGCGGTAGCATCGCCTACCGCGCCTGTGCTATAGTCCGAGCGCCGCTTACGATTTGGTGATCAGCAGGCGTGATACCAGCGCGGAAGCCTCATGATAATGAATGATTCGTAGTAGATCGGCAGGCAAAATGCGTTCAGAGTTCCTTGTATTCGGCAAGCCCCGGATCGAAGAAGAAGATATCGCCGAGGTGGTCGCCACCCTGCGCTCTGGCTGGATTGGGATGGGGCCACGTACGATTCAGTTTGAACAGGATTTCGCCGCCTATACCGGGGCGAAGCACGCCATCGCGGTCAACTCTTGTACGGCTGCGCTCCACCTCGCCCTGCTTGCCAGCGGCATCGGCCCTGGTGATGAGGTGATCACCACGCCGCTCACCTTTGCGGCCACGGCCAATGTCATCGAACACACCGGGGCCACCCCGATCTTTGCCGACGTTGATCGCCGCACCCAGGCCCTCGATCCCGCCAGAGTGGCAGAAAAAATCACCGCAAAGACGAAGGCGATTCTGCCCGTCCATATGCTCGGACGGCCCGCGCCGATGGACCCCTTCCTCGCGCTGGCGGAACAGCACAACCTGAAGATCATCGAAGATGCCGCCCATGCGGTGGAAACGGAATATCACGGGCGGCACGTTGGCACGATCAGCCACTTCACCGCCTTCAGCTTCTACGCCAATAAGAATGTCACCACGGGCGAAGGGGGGATGCTGACCACCGACGACGACGACGCAGCCAACCATGCGCGGCGGCTGCGGCTCCATGGAATCAGTAAAGACGCCTGGAAACGCTACTCAGCGGAGGGCTTCACACCATACGAACTGGTCGAACCGGGTTACAAATATAATATGCTTGACCTGACTGCCGCGCTTGGCCTCGGCCAGTTGCGGCGGGTGGAGGAGAATTGGCAGATTCGCGCCAAATTGGTAGCCCTCTACAACGAAGGGCTGGCGGAAATCCCTGGGCTGACCATTCCGGCGCTGGAACCGCTCGAACCAGGCGACCGCCATTCCTGGCACCTCTACCCGATCCTGCTCGATCTCGATCACCTGACGCTGAATCGCAATCAGTTCATCGACGCGCTCCAGACGGAGAATATCGGCAGTGGGATTCACTATGACGCACTCCACTTGCAAGGTTATTACCGTGAGCGGTATGGCTACCAGCGCGGTGATTTACCCAACGCCGAATGGGTAGCTGAACGGACGGTCTCGCTACCGCTCTCGCCAGCGATGGTGGAGCAAGATGTGGACGACGTGATTAATGCGGTAGGGTCGATTATCGAAACACATCGGCGCTGAACGATGGCCGAACGAACGACGGGCGCGACCTTTGACCCGCTCCGCAATCCCCAGTTACGGGCGCTGCTCGACCACCCAGCGATCTTCAATCTGAGCCAGCTGGTAATCTCTGGGGGGCAACGAGCGACAAAACGCTGGGCGCAAGCCTGGGTCGGCGCACGACCGGGCGAACGGTTGCTCGATGTCTGCTGTGGCACCGGGGAGTTTGCGCCCCTGTTCACCGTTGGTGACAATGGTCTGGCGCAATATTATGGCGTTGACCTGAATGCCGACTACATCGCCTATGCTCAGCAGCGCTGGGGGGCTGCCTCGCGCCACGAGTTCGCCGCTGCCGATGCCACCCAGCTACGGCTCCCTGCCGGGAGTTTCGACCGCGCCCTATTCAGCAATAGTCTGCACCACTTCCCCGATCAGCTGGCACGGGATATTTTGCGGGAAGTCGCCCGCGTCTTACGCCCCGGCGGGCGACTTGTGCTGATCGATATGGTGGGGGATGATCCGCGCCCAGTGCAGCATTTCTTTCTGGCCCGTGATCGCGGGGAATATCTGCGGCCAATCGCCGCACAACTCGCCTTGGTCGCCGAATCATTCACCATCGAGCGCCATGCACAATTTGATACTGGTTTTACTCCACAAACGATTATCGCGGCCCAGCCGAAGCCGGACGGTGCGTGATGAGTAATCCATTGCCCCACCCCACATCCAGCGAGATCGACCTTAGTGTGGTCTTGCCATGCTACAACGAAAAGGTGGTGATTGAGGAAAGCACTGCCGAGATCGTGCGGGTGCTGGAAGGAACACGGCTGAACTGGGAAATCATCTTTGTGGACGACGTGAGCAAAGATGACACCGTGGCGCGGGCGGAACGGCTCTGCGCTGCCGATAGTCGGCTGCAACTGATTCGGCACCAGCACAACACTGGGCGGGGTCGCACCGCTACCGATGGGATGCTGGCAGCGCGGGGGCGGATCGTTGGCTTCCTGGATATTGACCTGGAAGTGCCGGCCCGCTACATCCCCCCTGCGGTGGAAGCGATTCGGGCGGGCGCAGATGTAGTCTGCGCCTGGCGGATCTATCTGCCAAATCTGGCGTTGTTCCATCGCGAAGTGCTCAGCAAAGGCTACAGTTTGCTAATGCGGCGGCAGTTGGGCATTCCGCTGCGCGACACCGAGGCAGGTTTCAAGTTTTTCGACCGTGAGCGAATCCTCCCGATCCTGGCGCAATCCCGTAACCCGGGCTGGTTCTGGGATACCGAGGTGATGGCGCGGGCCTACTTTGCGGGACTACGAATTGTGGAGATTCCCGCAGTATTTGTGAAGCGGAACGAGGTGCCAACAACGGTACGAATCGTCCCCGACACGATAGAGTATTGGCGGCAACTGCGGCGCTTCAAGCCTGAGATTCGCCGCCTGCGCGCCCGCAATCGACAGGCCAGTAACGAGGGAGGGATTGCCCCGTGGGCGGCAACGATCGACGACCGCGCCGCCTGGGCCGCAGTCGCGCCAACGCAACCCGAACAACCGCTCTCCAACGACAAGATAAAGCAGCCGTAGCGGCAGCCTACGACGCCGAGTGGACCGCCCCGCACAGTGGGCAACCATATCATCGCTTCTGGCGTTTTGGTCGCTCTGCTCGCGATGCTGTCGAGCAGGCGCTTGACCCCCTCAGAGGGAAAATAGTGCTGGAACTTGGCGCTGGTGATGGCTATACCACCATCCGACTGGCCCAGGCTGGCGCACGCGTGATCGCAGCGGAACTTTCGCTGGGCGGCCTGCGCGCGTTACGCGGGCGCACTATCCAACGTGGCCTACACACCAGCGTTGCGCCGCTCTGTGCCGACGCCGAGCAACTGCCGCTAAATGCGGCCAGCGTCGATCTAGTTTACGGCGAGAACTTCCTGATGTACGTGAATCCAGCGGCGATTGGCCGGGAAGCGGCGCGGGTCTTACGCCCAGAAGGGCGGGCCATCTTCCTTGAACCAACCGCCCATCACCCCTTGATCAAACTCTATCGGCGATTTGGCTCACCATATCGGCAAACAGCACCCAGATATTTTACCCTCGCCGATATTGCCACGCTGGGGGCACCATTTACCGCGATACACCATGAAGAATATTATCTGCTCAGTGTTTTGGCACTGATTTTCAGCGGGCGCCCGTTCCTCTTTGCGCTCACTTTTCGGGCGCTCAATGCTGTCGACCGCCTACTGGCACGTCTTTTCCCCCTGCTCTTGCGCTATAGCTGGCTGACTGTCGTAATCCTCGATGGGCCAGAGCAACCAGCAGAATCGTTGACCAGAGAACCGTGAACATTGCTTCAGACACGAAGCCAATAGTAAAGAATCCCTTTACCAATACCCCTGCATACGTACGATACAGCGTATCCAGCAAGAAGAAGCTATTTTTACCGCTGTTTACCCTTGACGTACCCGTACTATTGGGCTATCCTTCGCACGTTCGCCGCGAGGCACAACCAATAGCAAGCGGTTGCTGAGCGGAATCAGCCCGACAAGCGGCCTGATTCACGAATAGCGGTTAGTGGCACAGCCGAGCCCTGGCTTTGTCTTGCCCTCCGTGCGCCTGAAAGCGGGGTGAGGGAGCATCAAGGAACGTCACGGTAGGTATGGAGGATTCCCCTGTTGCGGTTTGTAGTGTTCAAATTCGTCGGTGTTATTGTCGCCATCATGCTCTTTTGCACATCCTTTTTGAGTAGCCCCAATTCTGTTACTGCGGAGCAGTTCCACTCCCTGATCAGCGCCCCAGATGGCACTCTTTTTCTCCTGTATGACAATGCCCGGCACAGTGTCAGCCCAGCAACCTTAGCAGCGCTGGGGATCACCGAACAGGCGAGTCGCCCCGTTTCGCGGCAAATCTTCGATACCTATCTTGAACAGCCCCCCGTGCCAGACCTCCCACCAGGCAGTTTGGTGGCTGGCCCCGATGGATGGCCTTATCTGGTGCTGAATGGGCTGCATCGGGTCGCCGACCAGGAAACGTTCTACGCCAACGGCTGGGGCGGCTACCAACAGTTTGGCCCCAATGCCATCGCCAAAATTGATCCCGGTCTCTTTGCCCTGATTCCCCAGCGTGCGCCACTGGCCGCCGCCGAGCGCACTGGCCCTGGTTTCTTTGATTGGGGCTATTGCACCTGGTGGGTGGCTCAACGGCGGGCCGTTACCTGGCTCGGCAATGCGATTGAATGGTATGACAATGCCGCCGCTCAGGGCTATGCCGTGGGCAAGCAACCGCTGCCAGGGGCGATCCTCGTGCGTGGTGGGGCTGGGGGCTACGGCCACGTCGCCTATGTCGAATCGGTCGATGGCACCACCTTCACGGTCAGTGAAATGAATGTCACTGGCTTAGGGCAGCTTTCTACACGCACCTACGATATGGTCAGCAATCCGCCCCCGACAATGATCGGGTTTGTCTACTGGCGCTTTGGCGAGGAACCAACGCAACCAGCAAAAGAAGTGCCAGGGGCACTTGTTGGCTGGAATCCCATCCCCTAACCAGCGCTTAGGCAGACCAAAGGCCCCACCACAGGTCAAGTGGTGGGGCCTTTAGTTTACGCTGAAACAGGTTATGTTGTTGATTATGTTGGCTGAGATTGCTGCTCCGCCTGTTCGCCTAATTGGAGGAACAGCGCGATCACTTGCGCCCGCTCGATGCCGCGCTCTGCCAGTAGATCGAAGCAAATATCAGCAACGGCGTGCAACGTGCGGTCATGGGTAATCAGCAGTGGATTAACCCGTTGCTCTAGCCTGGGCATCAGCGAACCATCATGGGCCTGCCGGAGAATGAAGCGGCCCACAGCATCCTGGTTTGAAGGCCAACCTGGTTCACGGCCACGGGTCAGGCCCGCTGGCATACCGTTTTGCTCCAACACTTCGATATACTGCGCCGCCAGCCGAATAAACTCCAGGCAAAGCAGCGTATGTAAGTCGGGCAGGCTCTCGTCACGCGGCCTGCCAGAGCGGTTGACCTGATCCTGAACCTCCACCTCCACTTCGCCCGCCAGCACCCGCCAGCGCAACTCACCGAGTCGCCGTCGCCCACCACCACGTTCTAGCCTGTCGTCCGCTGACACTCAGCCTCCTCGTCCAGTCGTGATCCCGCGTAATGCCAGCCCCACAATAAAGAGCGCCCCACCGCCAAACCAGAGCGCCTGTGACGAAGCCGAACGCCCCCTGGTAAAGCTGTAGATACCGGGCAATGTCAGGACAATCGAGAGACCATAAAGAATATGCAACCCTTGCTGCACGGGACGATGACCAAGTACGAAGCTGATCACTCCCAACAAAACCTGGAAGATGATCAGGCCCTCGCCAATCGCCAACGCCCCCGCCAGATTCCCATTGATTCCCCCACGAAAAGCACTGAAAATACTCCACAGGCCACAAACAAGCATGAATAGAATGACAGTGTTTGCGAGCATCGCGTGGAGTTGATTGAGCAACACAATGGCACCTCAAAATAGCCGGGCACGGTTCAGATACACAATCATCATTGTACCCTGGTGCGCCCCTTTCTGCGCGAACACAGTGCCGTTCTCGTCAGTTCTCGGCACGACGATGGTAAAATCGCTCTGATGAAGGACAACAAACGCGATGGAGGGGCAATGGTAGACCAAACGGGGCAACTACTCGACGATGACGCCGCAACCACTGCACCAAACCCTGGACAGGGCGACCAACTCCGGCGCGATGTCCATCAACTCGGCGGGCTGGTTGGTGATGTCATCCGCGAACAAGGCGGCGAAGAACTGCTGGCTGCTGTCGAACATCTACGCCGCGAATCGATTGCGCTCCGCGCCGATGGTGCTGATGACCAAAGACGAGAACAGGCGCTCAGGGCCTGGGTGGATGAGCAGTCAAATACGCGCTTGCTCGCCCTGGTGCGCTCATTCAGCGTCTACTTTCACCTGATTAACCTGGCCGAGCAACACCACCGCGTGCGAACCTTGCGCGAACGAGAGCGGGCGGGTGGCGTGTTACACGAGTCGATTATCGCGGCGATGACCACCCTCCACGAAACAGGCACCCCTGGGGCGAGTGTCGCCGAAGGCTTGCGCCAGCTACGGGTGCGCCCAGTCTTCACCGCGCACCCCTCCGAAGCTCGCCGCCGCACGTTACGCCACCATCTGCTGCAAGCGGCAAGGCTGATCGCCCGCCTCGACCGCGCCGACGCCCTGCCCCGCGAACGCAAGGCGACCTTAGAGGCATTGCGCGAACGGCTCACCCTGATCTGGCATACCGCAGCCGCCCGCGAAGCGCAGCCGGCGGTGCTGGACGAAGTACGGAGTGTGCTGGTGGTGCTGGGCGGCACCGTCTACGATGTTGCTGCGCAGGTCGCCCGCGCCCTGGAAGAAGCTAAGGTCACGATCTACCCCGAACTGGCGACTGGCGACATGGCGAAGCAGTGGCTACGCCTCGGCACCTGGGTCGGTGGCGACCGCGACGGTCACCCCGGCGTCACTCCGGCGATCACGCGGGCAGCGGCGCGGCTCTCACGCACGACGGTGCTGCGCCGTTACCGCGAAGAAGTGCGCGCCCTGGGCGTGGACCTCAGTCTTTCCGCACGAATCGCCGGGGCCTCGTCCGCATTGTTGGACTCGCTGGAAACCGACCGCGCCGCGCTCGATGTACAGCCAGTACGGCGCTGGCGTGACGAACCTTATCGCCGCAAATGCGGCCTGATCGCCGAGAAATTGCTACGGGCGGAGGAAAGTCAGGCCGGGGGCTACCTGCATCACCGCGAGTTTCTGGCCGACCTCGCCCTGTTAGCTGAAAGTTTGGAGGCACACGGCGGGCAACGAGCCGTCAGTGGGCCAGTGCGCGACCTGCAACGCCGCGCCACGCTCTTTGGCTTTCATCTGGCCGAACTGGAAATTCGGCAACACGCCAACCGCTACAACGCCGCCGTTGCAGAGATGTTTGGGCTTTCGGGCGTGGCAGGCTACGATACACTCGATAATGCCGAACGTCTGGCCTTGCTGGAAACGCGGCTTCAGGCTGGCGCTTTCGCGCACGAGGCCGAATCGCTCTCGCCAGCCACCCGCGATATTCTCGAAACATTCCGCGCCCTGGCTGATATTCAAGCTCTTGGTGGCCCCGAAGCCTGCCAAACCGTGATTATCTCGATGTGTCGCCAACCAAGCGACATTCTGGCCGTCCTCGTCCTGGCGCGAGAAGCGGGGTTAGTGCGCGTTGACCCCGAGGGGCCAATCCGCAGCCGCCTCGACATTGTGCCACTCTTTGAGGAAATCGCCGAACTTCAGCAGAGCGGCGAACTGTTGACACAACTCTGTGCCGTGCCAACATATCGGACGGCCCTGCGCTCGCGTGGTGATCGGCAGCAGGTGATGATTGGCTACTCAGATAGCAACAAAGATGGGGGCTATTTCTCGGCTACCTGGCAGACCTATCAGGCGCAAGAGTCCCTGGCTCAGGCCGCAGCAACGCTCGATATCGAACTAACGATCTTTCACGGGCGCGGTGGGGCCATCGGACGCGGCGGTGGCCCGATGGAGCGGGCGATTCTGGCGCGTCCTGCCGCCGCCCACTCGGCAGAACTGAAAGTGACCGAGCAAGGCGAAGTGATCGCCGCCCGCTACGGTCATCCAGCGATTGCCGAACGCCACCTGGAGCAGGTTATTCACGCGCTCCTACTTTCGGCCCTCGGCCCCGCCGAAAAAGCGCCAGCAACCCATTGGCTGGAAACGATGGAGCGACTGGCTGAACGATCCCGTGCTGCCTATCTGAGCGGCGTCAAAGAATCACCAACACTCCTCCGCTTCTTCCGTGAGGCTACACCGTTCCCCGAACTCAGCAGCCTGAATCTGGCGTCGCGACCAGTCAGCCGCGCCGGGGGCAGCAGTGCTACCATCGCCCTCGACGAGTTACGAGCGATCCCTTGGGGCTTTAGCTGGACCCAGGTTCGCGCCAACCTGCCGGGGTGGTTTGGGATTGGCAGTGCTTTGAGTGCGGAGATTGAGCAAGACCAACTCGCCCACCTGCAAGCGATGTATCAGGGGTGGCAGGCCTTCGCGGGGATCCTCGACAATGCCCAACTCAGTCTCGGCACTGCCGACCTGCTGACGCTGCAACGGTACGCGACCCTCGCTACGGATGGAGATGCCGCCCTCGCGCCGATCATCGCGGAGTACGAGCGCAGTGTCGCGGCAATTCTGGCCGTCACCGGGCAGCGCGAACTGCTCGAACGTTCCTCGACCCTCTCCCGCGCAATTCGGTTACGGAACCCGTATGTCGATGCACTGCATCTGGCGCAGATCACCTTGCTCCGTCGCTACCGCGCCCTGCCACCCGACGCAACTGACCGCACAATTTTGCTAGACGCGATTCACCACAGTATCAACGGGATTGCCGCCGGGGTACAGACGACTGGCTAATCACGGCGTGCAGTTGGAAAATCTTGTATAGTGCGCTGAACGAAGGATTGAACGAAGCACGTAAAGGAGCGTTGTTTTGGCTAAGCGAGTTGGGGTCGTTGGCGTTGGCGCGATGGGTAAATTAATGGCGGCGCAACTGCTGCAAAAAGGCTATACCGTTACCGTTTGCCCCCACAAGAATCGTCAACCAGTCGAAGAGTTAGCCGCACAGGGCGCACAGGTCGCCGAGAACCCCGCTGGCGTCGCTGCGGCCTCTGAGGTTGTGGTTACGATGGTGCCAGATGCCCCACAGGTGGAGGAAGTCTGCTTTGGCGAGGGGGGGCTACTGGCGGGCAAGCAGGCCGACCAGCCACTGACCCTGATCGATATGAGCACGATC
This sequence comes from Chloroflexia bacterium, assembly GCA_039810045.1. Taxonomy (GTDB): domain Bacteria; phylum Chloroflexota; class Chloroflexia; order Thermomicrobiales; family CADCWN01; genus CADCWN01. Next base: position 2,709 of record JBDHWF010000044.1, on the reverse strand, counting down.
TCACCAATTGCGACGACAGCAATCGCCAAGCGTCTGGCTGAACATGGTGTGGGGATGCTCGATGCCCCAGTGAGTGGTGGCCCAGCCCGCGCCGCCACTGGCGAGCTAACGATCATGGTCGGTGGGGAGCCAGCCCTGTTTGAGGAACATCACGATGTATTGGCCGCGATGGGCAAAAATATCACCCTGGTTGGCCCAGTTGGACACGGCGAGATCGCCAAACTGACGAACAACCTGATCATCGGGGTGCTAATGCCCGCGCTGGGGGAAGCACTCACCTTTGCGGTGAAGGCCGGGGCCGACCTCGAAAAGGTGCGCGAGATCGTGATGACCGCCACAGGGGGCAACTATCTACTCGCCAACTGGCTGCCACAATATATGCTGCAAGACAAATATGATGGGGGCTTTGCGCTCGAACTGATGCACAAAGACCTCGGGGCGGCGCTCTCCGCCGCCCGCGATCTGAATGTGCCAATGCCCGCTGCGGGCCTGGCCTACCAACTCTTTGCCCAGGCGAAGGGGCTGGGCTATGGTCGCGAAGATTACAGCGCAGTCAGTAAGATCACGCAGGATGCGGCCAATATTACGATTGCGACTGGCGCACCACGACGCAGCTAAGACCCAACAGTCCAGCAAACACAGCCCCCAGCCACTTGTTCGTGGCTGGGGGCTTTTTTACCAGCGAGAATGGCGTCTCATGGGTGAGGTTGCGCCCACACGAGTCAGCACCTGCAAGCACTGCTTGTCCACCACTTGCAGTCAGATGAGCGGCTATGCGCTACACTATTGAGGTATTCAGTCATAAGCATTGACTTTGTTCGCATATACGAATATTCTCTCTAGGCCCAAAGGGGCTGCTCTGTTGATGAACTTGAGGACACAGAACAGCATGGCGGATTAGCACTATCCACCAGGTACTACCCGCAACAACGCTGGCAACGCTGTATGGACAACACCGCGAAAGAGGCAAACGAGTGAGCAACGACCAAGCGAGTTTCGAAGCATTCCTGCAACAGCAAGTCGTCCCCCTACAAGGCCGCTTTAAAGAAGTAGGGATCTACCTCACGCCACCCGCTGGCAGTGACCTTGTACCAGGCGCATCATTACTCGACCCAGCAACCCTAACAGCCGAGATCACGCGCTTCGGCGCACAGATCGGCACGACCAATTTGCGGATCGCCGGGGTACACTGGGTTGGGCAGTTGGGCTATGCCATTCTGCCGCCAATTGAACTGGCGATGAGCCGCGCAGGCATCGGACTAAATGCCGCGCTCACGAACCTCTCACTGGTGTATACCGCAGGCAAACCAACGGCGCTTGTCCTCAATGATCTCAGTGATACAGTGGTACTGCCCGAGCGTTATCACGGGCCAGTGCCGCTGACAGCAGTGGGGCGCTCAGTAGGCACCGCTGAAGAACTTCGCACTTTTGTCCTCGACCATCTTTTTGGGCAAACTTTTTTGCCACTGATCGAGCGTATCCACGCGCTCACCCAGGTTTCACGACAGGTCTTGTGGGGCCAGGTCGCCTATGAAGCCGATCTCTTTTTCCAGCAATTGGTGCGTGTCGAACCAGCGGCCCAAACAACCGCCTGGGAAAACGACCATGCGGCGTTCTTCGCCCGCAAAACCTGGCCTGTTGCCAGTGGAGGCAACCCTCTTTGCCACCCCACCAAGACGATTACTATCGCTGGCGCAGATGGCCCCACAACACGTACTGTCCGCTCGATCTGCTGCCTGATCTACCACGTCCCAGGGAGCAAAATGTGCGGGGCTTGCCCACTCGCGCCAAAAAAAGAACGCGTCTATGCCAAGCAGGCGAGTGCGGTCGAACGCCGCCGCGAACTGCAAGAACTCCAGTCTGGCGAATAAATCCAACTCACCAGGGCTTATCGGCGCGATGTTTGGGCATAGAGCGCGGCCAGGGCATCGGCGACACGCTCGGTACGGCAGGCATCAGCCAGCCGTACTGCCCCGGCGCTAGCAACCGCCCAGGCTGCGTCATCGCTGAGCAGGGCGATGATCGCCGCCGTCAGTGCGGGAATATCGCGCACTGGCACCGCGCGGCCTGCGCCATAGTCCCGCACGAAATCAGCGATCCCCGCCCTGGTACTGGCGACAATCGGGGTGCCATGCGCGCCCGCCTCAATCCCATGCCGATTGAAGCCATCGAGGGTCGAGGGGATCACCGAGAGGTCGGCAGCGGCGAGGTACCGACTTTGCTCCTCAAACGGAATTGTGCCGAGGAACCGCACCCGATCAGTCAGGCCCAGGGTGGCCGCTTGCTGCCGTAAGGCAGCGGTCGTGCCACCCCGATCCGGGCCATATAACAGGAGATAGGTCTGCGGATGCACGGCCAACACCGCCGGTAAGGCCGCAACCAGCAGGTCAAACCCCTTAATTGGCAGCACCCGCCCACTGCTGATCAGCAGCCGGGCATCGGCGGGCAGCCCTAACTCAGCGATCACCGCCTGCCGTGAGGCCGCCCGCAATTGTGGCAATGGCGTCGTGGGATAAAACCCGCTGCTGACATTCAGCGGCACCACCGCGATTTTGTCTGCAGGGCAGCCAAACGACTCGGCTGCCCGCGCCAGGATGGGAGCCATCGGGCGCACGCGGCTGAACTTCGCGAAAACCCGCCGCAACTCCTGCTGCGTGGTTGGCGAGCCGGCATAGCCATACGTAGATCCATCGTCTGTTTGCAGCACAT